>DATAYB010000116.1:0-2587 GCA_036272795.1 Pseudonocardia sp. | reverse complement strand
ACCAGTGCGACGTCGCTGCCCGGCTCGGGCTCGCCGGGGGTGTGGACCGAGTGCACGCCGAGCTCGTCACCGTCCAGGTTGTTGACCCGGAACTCCACACGCCCCCGCACGGCCAGCGTCGCCACGCGGGGCTCCCCGAGCTCCTCGGCCGGCCGGTCGGGCACGTTCAGGTTGAGCACGGTGCCCGGAGGTGTGGTCGCCAGCAGCGCGAGCATCTCCGCCACCAGCCCGGCCGCCACCGCGTAGCGCGGCTCCGAGCCCCTCGGCGTGTGGTCGAGGCCCAGCGACACCGCGAGCGCCCGGGTACCCAGCCGGCCCGCCGTGAGCGCGGCGCCGACCGTGCCGGAGTGCAGCACCGCCTGCCCAAGGTTGGCGCCCTCGTTGATACCGGAGAGCACCACCGACGGCGGCTCGTCGAACCAGCCGCGCAGCGCCGCGAACGGGATGAACGCCGGCGACGCCGCAACCCCGTAGGCCGGTACCCCGGGCAGGTCCGGCAGCTCGTGCCGCACGGTCGGGACTCGCCCGTTGCGCTGCCGGGTGATCAGGGAGGTGCCCGCCCCGCTCGCCTGCTGGTCCGGCGCGGCGACGACCACCCGGTGTCCGGCGGCGACCGCCGCGGCGGCCAGCGCGTGCAGGCCGGGTGCCGTGATGCCGTCGTCGTTGGTGATCAGTGTCCAGCTCACGTCCCGACGCTACGGGACGTGTGGCGTACCTCCCGCCGTCGGTGTGCGGCTGGCTGGCTCCGGCCGCTCCGGATACGGTCGCTGCATGGTGAGTGATCGGCCGGTGCGCGACAGCGCCGTGGGCGCGGTGCGCGAGGGTGACGAGCTGGACTGGGCGAGCGTCGGCCGGTGGCTGCGCGCCGCCGCCCCCGAGCTGGCCGGCCCGCTGAACGTCCTGCAGTTCCCGCACGGCCGGGCCAACCTGACGTACCTGCTGGAGGTCGGTGGCACACGGGTCGTGCTGCGCCGCCCGCCGTTCGGCAAGATCGCGCCGGGGGCGCACGACATGCGGCGGGAGTTCCGGGTGCTGTCGCGGCTGTGGCGCAGCTACGACCGGGCACCGCGCGCGTACGCGTTCACCGACGACCACTCGGTGGCGGGCGCGGACTGCTTCGTGATGGAGTACCGCACCGGCGAGGTGATCCGCGACGAGCTGCCGGCCAGCATGCGCGGCTACTCCGACCTCGGCCGCAGGCTGATGCTCGCGCTGACCGACGCCATGGCCGACCTGCACCTCGTCGACCCCTCCGGGTGCGACCTCGATGACCTGGGCAAACCCGAGGGCTTCGTGGCCAGGCAGGTGTCCGGCTGGGCCCGCCGCTGGGAGCTCGCCGCGCCGCCGGACGCCGACCCGCTGATGGTGCGGGTCGGCGAGCGGCTGGCCGAGACGATGCCCGAGACCCAGGTGCACGGCCTGGTGCATAACGACCTCAAGATCGACAACTGCCAGTTCGACCCCGATGACCCCGACCGCGTGAAGTCGGTGTTCGACTGGGACATGGCCACGCTCGGCGACCCGCTCGTCGACCTGGGCACGCTGCTGCACTACACGCCCAGCGCGGACGACCCGCAGGCCATCCAGGGCGCGGTGCGGCTGCCGCCCGGGTTCGAGCTGCCGACCCGCGCCGAGGTCGCCGCCCGGTACGCCGAGCGCACCGGCACCGACGTCTCCGGCATCACCTGGTACCTCGCCTTCGCCCGGTGGAAGACCGCCACCGTCTACCAGCAGCTGGCCAACCGCACGCTGCGCGGCGAGAGCAAGGACGCACGCAACGCCGGCCTCGGCGACTCCGTACCCGTGCTGGCCAGCAATGCGGCGAAGCTGCTTGACGAGCTGGGCTAGGTGTTCTGACGGCCGGGAGCGCCCGGCCGGCGTTGCGGGCGAGCGCGCGGCCCGGGCGCTCAGACCAGCTTGAGTGACGGCTTGTACATGTCGAGCCAGAGTGCCAGGTCGAGGGTGCGCTCCAGGCCGCGCCGGGCGGTCTGGCTGATCTGCGGCGTGTCCACGGCGACCTCGCGCGCCAGCCAGTCGCGGCTGACGAGGTCGAACACCTGGTGGTCTGGCTGGGCCAGGTACTCGCTGGCGTTGCGCTGCAGGTTGACCATGTAGCGGGGGTCTTGCGTGGACGGGTACGGCGACTTCACCCGGTCCGCGACGGACTGGGGCAGCACGTCCCTGGTGGCCTCGCGCAGCAGCGACTTCTCCCGGCTGTCGAACGACTTCAGCGACCACGGCGCGTTGTAGACGTACTCGACGAGCCGGTGGTCGCAGAACGGCACGCGCACCTCGAGCCCGACCGCCATCGAGGCGCGGTCCTTGCGGTCGAGCAGGATCCGGACGAACCGCGTCAGGTGCAGGTAGCAGATCTTGCGCATCGTCGCTTCGAAGTCGGACTCGCCGTCGAGCCGCTCGATGTCGGCCACCGCGGTGTCGTACGCGCTGCGGACGTAGCCGCGCACGTCGAGCTCGCGCGCCAGCTCCGGGTTGAGGATTTTGTTGTCGTCGCCGAGGTGGTGCTCGTGGCGCACCAGCCACGGGAAGGTCCGTGCGGCGCGGGCCTCCGGGTCGAAGAACTGCTTGT
>DATAYB010000115.1:0-12443 GCA_036272795.1 Pseudonocardia sp. | reverse complement strand
AAACAGACATGATCACTCCAAATCTGGGAACGGCCGGTGACCCTGCCGTCCTCTTCGCTCATGTGCGGTCGGCGCGGCGCGCTGAGCTACTCGTGGGCGTGGCGCTGTAGCTGCCCAGGAGGGCGAGGGCGTGCGCCTCGGGGCTGCCCGGCTCGGCGTGGTAGACGACCAGGTGCTGGCCGGGGGCGCTGTTGATCGAGAGGTTCTCGAACCTCAGCGACAACTCGCCCACGACGGGGTGGTCGAAATGTTTGATCGCCGCTGTCTTGGCCCGCACCTCGTGGCGGGCCCACAGTCGGGCGAAGTCGGGGCTCCGCAGCGACAGTTCCCCCACCAGCTCAACCAGCCGGGGATCGTCGGGGTCGGTGTTGGCCGCGCGCAGCGCCGCGATGCACCCTTCGCTGATCTTGGCCCAGTCCCGGTAGAACGCGCGGGCCTGCGGTTTGAGAAAGATGGCGCGGAGCAGGTTGGTCTCTTCTTCCAGCCAGCAGAACAGCGCCTCGCCGAGGGCGTTGGCCGCCAGGAGATCCAGGTATGGCCCGTAGACCAGCGCCGGGGTGTTGGGCCAGCCCTCCATCAGCCCGACAAGCCCCGGGGAGGCATACTCCCGGCGGCGCGGCCGGCGGGAGCGGCGCGACGCGCCCGGACCGGCCAGCCCGCGCAGGTACGCGGCGGCCTCGTCCTCCAACCGCAACGCCTCGGCCAGTGCCTCGAGGACCTGCGGTGACGGGTGTTTGTCCCGGCCCTGCTCCAGCCTGATGTAGTAGTCGGTGCTGACCCCCGCCAGCATCGCCACCTCCTCGCGCCGCAGGCCACGCGTGCGGCGCGGCCCAGCGGGCATCCCGTGGTCCTCGGGCCGCACCAGCGCCCGCCGCGCCCGCAGGAACTCCCCCAGCCGAGGAGCAATCCTCTCGTCGGCCATCAGAACCCCCACTCATCGCTGAATCTCTTGATGCCCCCACGCTAGGCAACATCCCGGCGACTTGGGTGGCCCCGCCACACACACCCTGAATGCCACCAGCCTCGGTGGTAGCCGCCGCTCAGCGTGCCGCGCTGCCGCACCCCGCCGGCCATGACGCGGTTAGGGACCTTCGACGTAGCGCTGACTGGTACAGGGAGCTGTTCGAGGCACAAGAGCACTCATACACCGACGACGGTGGCGTGCTCAGACAGGTGACACTGAGTGAGCCCTCCAGCGGACTCCAGCTCTGCCTGGTCACCCATCTCCGAGATCCAGACAACATCCAGCTTGAGTTCTTCTGGTCGTCCCCGGTGCCGTGACGGCGCGCCTCGCAGCCACAGCTTGCCGACCTCTTCCGCGTCAAGTGCCGACCGGGTGGTACGTGGACCGCACGGCGGCTAGTCGATCACGGTAACCAACAAGGCCAGCTCCGATGTGGACAACATCTGAGCTGGGCCTTCGACGTGGAGCGGATGACGGGAATCGAACCCGCGTTCTCAGCTTGGGAAGCTGACGTTCTACCATTGAACTACATCCGCAGTGCCTCGCGGTTGCCGAGCTTAGCACCACTTCCGGCTCGTCCATCGGAGTGACTCCCGGCACCCCGGGCACACCCCGAGTGCCGGATCGACGGCCAAGCAAGGGCACGGCATTGTGGACCGCTCAAGACCGGTCGGCGAGCTCCCCGTCGGCGAAAGGGACCCGATGACCCTGTTCAACCCGGCCGCGTCGGGTGGCGATGGCCCGGTGCACGACGTGCTCCTGGTCGCCGGGAGCCGCGCCGAGGCGGTCCGGCTCGCGCCGATCGCCGCCGCGATGACGCGCGCCGGCCGGATCGAGCCGGTGCCGGTCGCGGCGGGGCCCGACCCGATGCCCGTGCACGACGCGCTGGAGGCGATGGGGGTGCCGCCGGCGGTCACGCTGCTGCTGGGCGAGCAGCCACACAGCCAGGTCGCGGCGGCCGCCGCGCTCGCCGTCCGGCTGGACGAGCTGATGGTCGACCGCGACCCGTCGGCCGTGTTGCTCTCCGGCGGCGGCATCACCGCCGTGATCGCCGCGCAGGTCGCGTTCTGGCGGCAGATCCCCGTGGTCTACCTGGAGCACGGCGCGGACATCGAGGACCACGCCTGCCCGTTCCCCGAGGGCGGCAACCGGCGGGTGATCAGCCAGCTCACGTCGCTGTTCCTGCGGGTCAGCGACGGCGCCTCGCAGACCATGCCGAGCGGCGGCCCGAACACCATCGTCGTCGGTGACACCTTGGCCGCCTCCCCGCTGACCGACTGCCGGCTCGCCACGCTGGCCGAACGGGCGCGGGCCGGTCGGGCCAGGATCGTACTGTTGGACGCCGCCGCTGGGCCGATCGTGGCGGCCACACGGGGCCTGCTGGCCAGCCATCCAGACGTCGAGGCCGTCTTCATCGGCCTGCCGACGGACGCCGAACTCGTCGGTCACGAGCGGGTATCGGTGCTCGCCCACTCCGCGCTGCCTGACGTCGTCGGCGTGCTCGCGGTGAGCACGCTGGGCGCCACCGACCGCCGGTTCGCCGAGCGCGAGGGGCTCGATTTCGGGTTGCCGATGCTGCTGGTCGAGCGGGTCGGCCGGCCCGACCTGACGGCCGGCGCGATCCCCGCCGACCCCGCCGCCGTGCTGACCCGGATGGCACAGGTACTGGCTGACTACCCGCACGGCCGCTGCAGGCACGCCGACCCGGCCGCCGCCGGGCGGGCCGAGCACGCGCTCGCCTGGATGTTCGGCCTGGCGCCCGGTCCGGTGCCGCCCTGCACCACCGACCAGCCTGGCGCGGCCAGGCAGCCTGGCGCGGCCGAGCAATCCGACACCACCGGGCAGCAGAGCGCGTCCGCCCAGGGTGCCGACGACTGAGCCCCGAAGAGACCGAGCGCTCACGGACCGGCGCGCCGCCCGAACCCGTTCGCGCACCACCGGCCCGAACCCCTTGCACAGCACTCGCTAGGGTGAAGCCGTGCTGCTGTCGGACGGTGACCTGCGCAAGGAGATCGAGTCCGGGCGTCTGCTGCTCGATCCCTGGGACGAGGAGATGCTCCAGCCCTCGAGCATCGACGTGCGGCTGGACCGGCACTTCCGGGTGTTCCAGAACTCCCGGTACACGCACATCGACCCGCGCGAGCGGCAGGACGAGCTGACCACGCCGGTCGAGGCGACCGGGGACGACCCGTTCGTGCTGCACCCTGGCGAGTTCGTGCTCGGCTCCACCTACGAGTCCGTCGGCCTGCCCGACGACCTGGCCGGCCGGCTGGAGGGTAAGTCCAGCCTGGGGCGGCTCGGACTGCTCACCCACTCCACCGCTGGGTTCATCGACCCCGGCTTCACAGGCCACATCACGCTCGAGCTGTCCAACGTGGCCAACCTGCCGATCACCCTGTGGCCGGGTATGAAGATCGGCCAGCTCTGCCTGTTCCGGCTGTCCAGCCCGGCGGAGAACCCGTACGGCACCGCCCGCGCCGGCTCGCGCTACCAGGGCCAGCGCGGCCCGACGCCGTCGCGCGCCTACCTGAACTTCCACCAGGTCGACACCCGCAGGAACTGATGAGCTGTGAGTGGTATTGGTCGCTAATAGCGACCAATACCACTCACAGGTCGGCGGCCGCTGAGGGCGACACGCCATAGTCTCAGGTTGATTCTGCCGGGCGTGGCGCACCCGACCTACCATTGTTCGGTGAGGGACGAACAACCCACCGCCAGGACAGGGGCCGGACCCGGACACCACACCGAGCCCAGGTTCCGCAGGTTCGTTGCGATCGGCGACAGCACGACCGAGGGTATGGACGACCCGGCCGTGAGCGGCGGCTACCGGGGCTGGGCGGACCGCCTCGCGGAGCGGCTCGCCACGCTCGTGCCGGACTTCCGGTACGCGAACCTCGCCGTGCGCGGCCGCTGCGTCGAGCAGGTGCTGACCGAGCAGCTCGTCCCGGCGCTCGCCATGCGGCCCGACCTGATCAGCGTGATCGCCGGCGTCAACGACCTGCTCCGGCCGCACTGCGACCCGGTCGAGGTCGTCGGCCAGCTGGACCGGATGTACCGGGCGGCCGCCGCCACCGGTGCCACGGTGCTGACCATCACCCAGCCGGCCCCGGTCGCCGTGCTGCGGATGGCCCGCCCCATCCAGCGCCGGCTGATGGCGTACAACGAGGCCATCCGGGACAGTGCGGCCCGCCACGGCGTGCTGCTGGTCGACTTCGAGCGCATCCCGATCGCCACCCATCCGCTGTTCTGGAGCGAGGACCGGCTGCACCTGAACTCGCTCGGACACACGCGGATGGCGGCCACCGTCGCCGCCGAGCTGGGCCTGCCCGAGCGGTTCGGCGACCCGGGTATCGACACCGGCGCCGAGCTGCCCTCGGTCCCGGTGCTGGACCGCCGCACCATGCTGGCCCGCGACGCCACCTGGCTCGGGCAGTACTTCGCGCCCTGGCTGTGGGGACATCTGCGCAGCGGCGCCGACGAGGACCTGGTGGCCAAGCGCCCGGAGCTGGCGCCGATCGCCTGGCAGTCCGAGGACGCCCAGAACTGACGGCGCCGGGCCGCGAGTTCCCCTGACCCGGGGTGGGCCGACACTAGGCTGCCCGGGTGACAGCGCAGCAACAGACGCCGGCACCGAGCCGGCGGCGGTGGCCCGTCCGGGTGCTCGCCGGGTTGGTCCTGCTGGCCGCGATCGGCCTGCTGTGGCCGTTCGCGGACTGGTCCTGGTGGCCGATCGTGGCCGGCCTCGGCGTGTTGGTCCTGCTCTACCTGCTCCGGCTGGACCGGCTGCTGCTCGGCTGGGCACCGCACCTGGCCGGCCTGGTCGTCGTCGTGCTGATGGCCGCCCGCAGTGACCCGTGGGCCTGGGGCCTGGCCGCCGGCATCGCGGTGCTCGGCGTGGGGGTGGCCCGGCTGCCGGACCGCCGGGTTCTTGTCGTCGGCGCCGGGCTGGTGCTCGTGTTCGGGCTGGCCTACGCCGTCGCGCACTACCGGACCGCGCAGCAGCGCCAGGCCGACCAGGCGCGGTCGGACACCCAGCAGGCCAACAACGTGCTGGCCATCGCCCCCGAGCTGCTGCCGCGCGTGCTCGCCAGGGGCATCGCGACCGGGGACGGGCGGACCACGTGTGACCTGCTCGGCACGCCAGCGGGCGCCCAGTTCGCGTCGGCAGCCGGGGCGCCGGACTGCGCGAGCGCGGTGCGCCAGCTGGCGGGTCAGGTGGTCGACCCCCAGGCCTACGCGTCGCCCCGGTTGCCGGGGGGCGCGCTGACCAAGGTGCCCGGCCCCCCCGGCCAGCCGGGGACCGGCACCCTGGACGCGTGCCAGCTCAGCTGGGCGGCGGGCGGGCGGCCCGGACCGCCGCTCGGCCGGTTCACGCTGCGCCAGTTCGAGCAGGGCGACCGGTACCTGATCACCGGCTACACGCCCTGCCGCTGAGCTCCTGAACCGCTGAGCTCCTGAACCGCTGAGCTCGCGAAGCGGCGGCCACCCCGAGGGGCGGCCGCCGCATGCGGTCAGCTGTTCTCGGCAGGTTTCTCGGCCGGCTCGGCGGCGGGCTCCGCCTCGGGCTTGGCCGGTGACTTCGTGCCGTTGGCCTTGCCGTTGGTGTGCGGGTCGCCGCGCTTGACCGCCGCGAGCAGCAGCTGCGAGACGTCCAGCACCTCGACGCCCTCGCCCTCGCCTGCGTTCTGCTTCTCGGTCAGCCCGTCGGTGAGCATCGTGCGGCAGAACGGGCAGCCGGTGGCGATCTGCTTCGCCTCGGTGGCCAGCGCCTCCTCGGTCCGGGCCAGGTTGACCCGCGTGCCGAGGTGCTCCTCCATCCACATCCGGGCCCCGCCGGCGCCGCAGCACATGGACCGGTCGGCGTGCCGGGGCATCTCGGTCAGCTGCGCGCCGGCCGCACCGACGAGCTCACGCGGCGGGTTGTAGACCCCGTTGTGCCGGCCCAGGTAGCAGGGATCGTGGAAGGTGACGTCCTGGCTGTCGCTGCCGGCCGGCGCCGCCACCGGCACCAGCTTGCCCTCGCGGACCAGCTTGTTCAGCAGCTGCGTGTGGTGCACGACCTCGTAGTGGCCGTCCAGCTGCGGGTACTCGCGGCCGAGGGTGTTCATGCAGTGCGGGCAGGTGGTGACGATCTTGCGCTTGCCCGGCTCCCGGCCCTCGAAGACGCTGTTGAGCACCTCGACGTTCTGCTGCGCCAGCATCTGGAAGACGAACTCGTTGCCGGAGCGGCGCGCCGGGTCACCGGTGCAGGTCTCCTCAGGTCCGAGCACCACGTAGCCGACGCCGGCCCGGTGCAGCAGCTCGGCGGTGGCCTTCACGGTCTTCTTGGCGTTGTCGTCGTAGGCGCCGGCGCAGCCGACCCAGAACAGGTACTCGGTGTCGGCGGCCAGCTCGGCAGAACCATCAGCACCGAACACCGGCACCTCGAAGTCCAGGCCCTTGGTCCACTCGAGGCGGTCCTTGGCGTTCTGGCCCCAGGGGTTGCCCTTGTTCTCCAGGTTGCGGAACAGCACACCCAGCTCGGTGGGGAACTCCGACTCGATCAGCACCTGGTGGCGGCGCATGTCGATGATGTGGTCGACGTGCTCGATGTCCACCGGGCACTGCTCGACGCACGCGCCGCAGCTGGTGCAGGACCACAGCACGTCGGGGTCGATCACGCCGCCGGCCTCCAGGGTGCCGACCAGTGGGCGGGCCGCCTGCTCCGGGCCGGACCCGGTGACGCGGCCGAAGCCGGACTCGGGGACGCCGTGCCCAGCGTGCTCGTGCCCGGTGACCTCGACCGAGCCCTCCTCCGGCATGTCCTTGCCGCCGATGAGGTACGGGGACTTGGCGAAGAGGTGGTCCCGCAGGTCCATGATCACGAGCTTGGGGGACAGCGGCTTGCCGGTGTTCCAGGCGGGGCACTGGCTCTGGCATCGCCCGCACTCGGTGCAGGTGGCGAAGTCGAGCATGCCCTTCCACGTGAAGTCCTCGATCTTGCCCCTGCCGAAGATGTCGTCCTCGCCGGGGTCCTCGAAGTCGATCGGCTTGCCGCGCGACTCCATCGGCAGCAACGGGCCGAGACCCTTGGGCAGCCGCTTGGCCGCGACGTTGATCGGCGCGACGAAGATGTGCAGGTGCTTGGAGTAGAGCACGATGATCAGGAACGCCAGCATCACGCCGATGTGCAGTACGAGGCCGATGGCCTCCAGCACCGCCAGCGCGGTCGGGGACAGCCCGGCGAACAGCTTGCCGATGCCGATGGAGGCGAACGCGCCCGAGGTGTAGGGCAGGTTGCCGGCCGCCGACTCGACGCCCCTGAAGAAGAACAGCGTCCAGATCACGTTGAAGATCATGAACAGGATGAACCAGGCCGGACCGGTGTGCGAGCCGTAGAACCGCGAGGCGCGCTGCCGCCGCTCCGGGGCCTGCCGGATCCGGATGACCGTGAACACCCCGAGCGAGATCACCACCATCACGGCGATGAAGTCCTGTAGGAACCCGAGCACGGCCCAGTGACCGATCAGCGGGATCGAGAACTTCTCGTCGAACAGCGCCCCGTAGGCCTCGATGTATACGGTCAGCAGAATGATGAATGCCCACATGGTGAACAGGTGCGCCATGCCGGGCACCGACCACTTGAGCAGTTTGCGCTGGCCGAGCACCTCGACGAACTGCGTGCGCAGGCGGGCGCCCAGCTGGTCGGTACGGTCGTGTGCCGGTTGGCCGGAGCTGATCAGGCGATAGAGCCACCATGCCCGCCGGCCGGCGATGGCCAGCACGATGACCGTCACGCCAAGGCCGATCACCATTCGCGCGATCACGGTAGTTCCTCCCGGTATGTGTTGCCGGTGAAGGGTAGACCCCGCCGGAGCAGGGCGCTTGATATGCCACGCGCGACCCTGGCGAAGCTACTGGACGGTAACAAGCGGTCGGTCACCCGGCACCGTGGGCTTTCTTACGTGCTTTCTTACGCTGTGGCCCTGCCACCTGCTCGCCCCGGGTGGGCCGTGTCGCGGCGCATGCTGGCGATCGTGCCGGTGACCCCTTCGATATTCGCCCGAACGAGCTACGTGGACTAGTCCATCGGCGCGTCGTCCCGGCCAATCGGGCCGGGTTATGCGAAAAGCCCACGGCGCCGGAGCGGCGAGGTTAGCCTTCGCTCGTGTGTGAGCCAGGCGCGTTGCAAAGCCGCGGCCGCGGTATGTCCCGGCGGGTTGCGGGCGCCCGTCGAATGGGTGCGGGCGCATTTGTGGCGGTGTCCGGCGGGCGGGTTTCGGTGCGTTTACCGGAGTTGGTCCGGCGAGGGAGGTTTCGGCGAAATGTCCGGCGGGCGGCCAGGTTCGGTCCGGTACGGGGCCCGCCCGGCCCGGCGCGGGGTCAGATATCCCGGTCGTGGGGCCAATTCGGAGGACGGGCTACCCTGCGCCTCGGGCTGCCCGGCCAGCTCGTCGGCGGCGCCGATATTGCGCACCGCGACGTCTCACATATAACGCTGTCCGCGGCGGTAGGTGTCCTGGTGAAACCATCGAGACGGGTCATTCTGGTCATGGGCGAATCTGTGTGCTCCGGGCATTCTGAAATGAGTGTCGCCCGGCGTTCGAGTGGTAAGCCTCACCAAACTTCGAAGTGCGTGGCGAATGGTGCGGCCTCGGCAGTGGGCCGTCATCCGTTCGTGCGGCCATCTGGGTGGTACACCCGGTCGGGCCCTCGAATGGAGTATCTCGTCACTCTGCGATCAATACCCTCGGCGCGCCTACGTCCTCCGGGGGGTTCCGGCGTCCTAGGCTGGCATTCCGCAGCGTGGTCTACTCGTGTTCGAGCCCAACGGTCGATCACCAATGGATGGGTTGGTCACGGGCCGAGTGGGGCCGGGTTTGGCGGAGCTCGGCTCGAGACCGTGGCACGTGAGGAGCCGACATGACCAGCCTGTTTGCCAGCGTGACGGGGCTCCGCTGGGTCGCCCAAGGGCAGCAGGTCGGCACCACCGGGCTGCAGAACTGGATCAACAGCAACATCATTCCGCTGTTGCTGCTCGCTATCGCGGTGATCCTGCTGTGGATCGGTGGCCGGGGCGACAACGCGGGGGTGGCGCGGCGCAGCGTCGGCCTCGTGGTCGGTCTGGTGGCGCTCGGTATCGCGGTGTCCGGCAAGGCCAGCGACGTGGGCAAGTTCCTGGCCAGTCTCATCGTCGGGTGAGCGAGTGATATCACAGTCACCCGGCAACTCACGCCCGCCCGGTAGGTACCCGGCGGGCGTTCGACGTCTGTGGGTCGGGCCGGCCGACTCCACCTGGCACATCCCGGGGTCGCTCGACCGGGCGCTGCGAGGTGACCGCGATGCGGGTGCGAACTGACGACGAGATCTACCGGATCGACCAGGTGTGGCTGGGGCCACCCCGGGCGACGTTTCCGTGGCGGGCCACCTACGCCAGCTACCTGGTCGGCTTCCTGATCTTCATCGCGGTGCTGTTCGTGCAGCGCCGGATCGGCATCAGCTTCAACATCCTGCCCACCGCGTGGGCACTGGTGATCACCGTCGCGATCACGCGGCTGATCTCCCGCAAGGTCAACTACGAAAAGGGCGTAGTGCACCTGTTCGAGCACTTCTGGCACGAGGTCACCGGTCCCCGCGAGCGCACCGCGCGCCGGGGCGGTGCCGTCCGCACCAACCACGTCCGGGTCCGCCGCGCGGTGCCACGGGGCTACCGGGGTGGGCGCTGATGTTCGGCGGTGGCAAGCAGCAGGGCGGTGGCCGGCAGGGGCGGCCCGGCCGGGTCCCGAAGCCGGCGAAGGCGGCCAGACCGGTCCGCCGGCAGCCCCCGCCGA
Organism: Pseudonocardia sp.; assembly: GCA_036272795.1. Lineage (GTDB taxonomy): Bacteria > Actinomycetota > Actinomycetes > Mycobacteriales > Pseudonocardiaceae > Pseudonocardia. The sequence continues at coordinate 2,669 of DATAYB010000115.1, read as the reverse complement.
AGCAGGCGAAGCCGTCCAAACCGAAGGTGGCCCGCTCGCGAGCCGGCGAGTCCGCCGCTCCCCGCTACGAGTCGGCCATCAACCTGCGCTCCATCGACGGACACCTGACCAGGACGGCCACCCAGGTGATGGCCTGGTACCGGCTGGCCCCGCAGGCCTGGAGCTTCCGCAGTGACAACCAGCGCGAGCTGCTGATCCACCAGATCGCGGCCCAGCTCGGCGAGCTGCAGGGGCGCTGGCTGCACCTGCGCGTGACCACCCGGCCGTACCCGGTGCACATGTGGGCGGAGGCGTTCGACCACAACGCGCTGGGTCGCCCGCCGGACGTGGCCGGCGCCATGGGCTGGGACGGCTTCCTCGAGGGCGAGCAGCGCCACCTGATGGGCCTTTCCATGTCGGACAAGGAGGTGTTCCTCGGCGTCGAGATCTCCGGCCGGGGCGCGCTGGACCGCTGGGTGGAGCGCGCCGCGCCGGTGCTGGGCAAGCTCGTGCCCGGCGCGGTGGCGGCCGAGCTGGCCGCCCTGGAGTCCGAGGTCAGGCACGTGAACGACCTCGTCGCCGGCACCGGGCTGGATGCCGTGCCCGCGCTGGCCGACGACATGGCGTGGCTGATGCACCGGTCCTGCTCGCTCGGGCTGCCGGCGCCGCGCGCGCTGGGTGTGACGCCCGGCGGGGGCTCGGCGGCTCGCTGGGAGACCGAGGACCTGGCGGCCTTCACCGACGGCGTCGAGCTGCACCAGGACCCCTACGCGCCGACCGTGCGGGTGGTCGGCCGGCTGCGCAGCCAGACCGTCACCCGGCACGTCGCCGTGCTGTCGGTCGGGCTGATGGACGGCCTGCGCATCCCCGAGGTGGACGACCCGTGGATGCAGCGCAGCGACCGGCTGGCGTTCCCGGTGGAGTGGTCCGCCCGGATCTACGTCCGCCGTCCCGAAGAGGTGACCGGCGAGCTGCAGCGCCAGATGGGCAAGGTGCGCAGCCAGATCCGGCACTACACCCACGACCACGACCTCGACCCGCCGATGTCGCTGGCCCGCCAGGCCGACCGCGTGCTGGAGATCGAGGACGAGCTGTCCAGCGGGCTGACGCAGACCAACACCCGGCTGTTCGGCTGGTGGCGGATCGCGGTGGCCGGCCGGGACGAGGCCGAGGCGGTGTCCCGCGCGCAGCAGGTGCTGGAGATCTACCGGCCCAAGGTCGCCATCGAGCACCCCGAGGCGCAGTACCGCTACGCTCGCGAGTTCATCCCGGGCGAGCCGCTGGCCTCCAGTGCATACCGCAGGCGCGGCTCGGTGAGCTGGGCCGCCGCCGCGGTGCCCGCCGCCACGGCCGCCGTCGGTGACCGGCGCGGCATCATGCTCGGCGAGACCTGCACGGCCACCCGCCGCCCGGTGGCGTGGGACCCGTGGCTGGCGCAGGAGGTGCGCCGCGCGTCCGGGCTGACCGCGGTGGTCGGTGGCCTCGGCTCCGGCAAGTCCTTCCTGACCGGGCTGATCGTGTACAAGACGCTGCGCGCCGGCGCCCAGTGGACGGTGCTGGACCCGTCCGGCCCGCTGTCCGAGCTGACCAGGCTGCCGGAGCTCGCCCCGTTCTCCCGGCACATCAACCTGCTCCGTGCCGACCCCGGCATCCTCAACCCGTACCGGGTGGTGGCGGAGCCGAAGCTCGAGCACTTCCTGGAGGACGACGACGCCGACCGGGCCTGGCGTCGCGAGCGCTCGCTGGCCGCCGCCACCCGCCGCCGGCTCGTGCTCGACGTGCTCACCGGGCTGCTGCCTTTCGACGTGTCCCGGTTGCCCCACACCCGGATCGTGCTGCTGCGCGCGGTGCGGGAGGTCGGCGGCTCGCCGGACCGCAACCCCGCGCAGGTGATCGACGTGCTGCGCCGCCACGCCCGCGACGGCGAGGACCACGCCGGTGTGGTGGCCGACTTCCTCGAGGAGCGCCGCGAGCTGCCGCAGGCCGCGCTGCTGTTCCCCGACGAGACGCGCGACGACCCGTGGCAGGCCGACCGCGACTACCGGCTCACGGTGCTGACCATGCAGGGCATGACGCTGCCACGGCCCGGCAGCCCACGCGAGGAGTGGACCGACGGTGAGTCGCTGGCCGTCGAGCTGCTCAACCTCGCCTCCTGGCTGACGCAGCGGACCATCTACGACGCCAACCGCAACGCGCGCAAGGGCGTCGCGCTCGACGAGTCGCACTTCCTGTCCCAGGTGCCGACCGGCAAGGTGCTGATCGACCGGCTGGCCCGCGACTCCCGCAAGTTCAACGTGCGTGCGCTGTTCGCCTCGCAGCTGGCCGGCGACCTGCTGCGGGTCTCCGGGTTCGCCTCGCTGGTCAACGCCGTTTTTGTCGGCCGTACGGACGATGATGAAGCACAAGCCCAGGCGCTCCGTTTGCTCCGGGTGCCCACCGGGGTCGGCTACGAGCAGATGCTGGGCACGCTCTCGCCGCGTCCCCGCCACGACGACCGCCCGGACGACACCCCGCGCCAGTTCGTCTTCGCCGACGGGCACGGCGGCGTGGAGAAGATCCGGATCGACATGGAGGCACCGCACCTGGCCCACCTCGCCGAGGCGTTGGACACCAACCCGGACGCGGCGCGGGTGGCCACGTCCGGTCCGCCGTCGCCGGCGGTCGGCCGGGGTGGCGACGGGCGGGGAGAC
>DATAYB010000114.1:0-2629 GCA_036272795.1 Pseudonocardia sp. | reverse complement strand
CGGGGGAGCCGAGACCGCCTGCCACCGCGAGCACCGCGAGCATCTGCGCGGTGACCGTCTTGGTGGCCGGTACGGCCCGCTCCGGCCCGGCCGCCAGGTCGATCGACAGGTCGGCGGTGCGAGCCAGGTCAGACGAGCCGTCGTTGGAGATGCCGACCACGGAGGCCCCGACGGCCTGGAACTCCCTGGCCAGGCTGACGATCTCAGGGGTGCGCCCCGACTGCGAGAGCCCCACCACCAGCCAGCCGGCGAAACCGGTCGGGTGGTGGGAGTACGCGGTGGTCACGCTGGGCGCGACGAGGCAGGTCGGCAGGCCGGTGAACAGCTCCACGGCGTAGCGGCCGAGCAGCGCGGCATGGTCGGACGAGCCGCGCGCGACGAAGGCCACGCCGGGCACCCGGGCGGTGTTCAGCGCGGCGACCTGGTCGCTGAGCTGCTCGAACCGCTCGGCCAGCCGGGCCAGCACGGCCGGCTGCTCGGCCATCTCGGCGCTCATCAGGGTCGTGCCCGGGGCGCTCACCGCCGTACTCCGGGCCGCGCGACGGGGTGGGAAATCGCCGAGTGCTCTGACATACTAAGGAGCCTTTATTAAAGGGGCTGGCTTGTCAACACCGGTGGCCGGGCAGCGGGGCCCACACCGCCGGGGCGAGGGGGTGGGCGATGGCTTCGGCCGAACAGGCTCCGGACCGGCTCACCACGCATCCTCTCGACAAGCCACCGGCCGAGTCCCCGGGCCAGCCCGCCGCCGGGCCGAGAGCGGTCGCCGTGGCGCCGTCGGTACTGCGCGAGATGAACCAGCGGCTGCTGCTGGACCAGCTCTTCCTCAGTGGCCCGGCCACTCGCCCCCAGCTGGCCAAGGACGCCGGCCTCTCGCTGCCGACGGTGATCGCCGCGCTGGCCGACCTCGAGCACGCCGACCTCGTCCGCCCGGTCGGCCGGACCAGCACAGCGCACGGCCGCCCCGCCACCCGCTACGGGGTCAACCCGAGCGCGGGGCACGCGGTCGGGGTCGACGTCGGGCGCGACCTGCTGCGGCTCGCCGTCGCCGACCTGGCCGGCACCCGGCTCGCCCAGCTGGAGGTCCGCAACGCCGCGCGCACCTCGGCCGCCCTGGTGGACGGCATCGCCGACGCGGTGGCCTCGGTGGCCGCCGCCGCCTCGATCGACCCGGCGGCGATCACCCACGCCGTGGTCGGCTCGCCCGGCGTCTACGACCGGAGCCGGGGGCGGGTGCTGTACGCGGCGAACCTGCCCGGCTGGCAGCGCGTCGGGCTCGCCGAGTCACTGCGCCGTCGCCTTGGCACCTCGCTGACCGTGGACAACGACGCCAACCTCGCCGCGCTCGGCGAGCACCACCACGGCGCAGGCCGGGGCAGCCAGCACTTCGTGTACGCGCATGTGGACGTCGGCGTCGGCGTCGGGCTGATCCTCGGCGGCCGGCTCTACGGGGGCTTCTCCGGAGCGGCCGGTGAGGTCGGCTACCTGCCGGCGCACCCCCCGGAGTGGGTTCCGGGACACCCGCCGGAGTGGGTTCCGGGGCACTCGCCGGAGCCCGCCGCATGCGACCACCCGGCCCGCGACCAGGCCACCTGCGCCCACACCGGCGGCGCCGGCGGCAGGCGTGGCGCCCGGCGGACCGGCACGCTGGAGGACGATCTCGCGTCGGCCGCCGTGCTGCGCTACGCCAAGGAGGCGGGGCTGACCGGGTGCCGCACGGTCGAGGCGGTGTTCGCGGCCGCGCGCGCCGGGAGCCGCCCCGCCGGCGAGGTCGTGCGGAGGGTGGCCGGCCACCTGGCCCGACTCCTCGCGAGTACGGCCGCCTTCCTGGACCCGGAGCTGATCGTGCTCGGCGGCTCCATCGGCCGGCAGCTCGACGTGCTCGAGCCGCCCACCCGCGCGGTGCTCGCACAGCTCGGCCCGATGTCGCCTCGGCTGGCGGTCGGCGCACTCGGCGCCGAGGCGGTCCTGCACGGCGCACTGGCCACCGGCGTAGCGCGAGCCAGGGAGATCGTCTTCACCGGCAAGACCGCCCGCCCCGCCTGACCTGCCTGCCCCCGTCCCGCCCGGCGCCGAGGCGGCCCGGCACCGGGTCGCCCGCGGCCCGAGGCGACCTGGTGCCCGAGGCGGCCTGGCGTTACCGAACTCCACCACAGGCAGGTTCTGAGCGTCCAAAACCTGCCTCCTGTGCAGCTCGGTAACGGGAGGCAGGCCGTGCGCGGGAGGCAGGCCGTGCGACGGGAGGCAGGCCGTGCGCCTTCAGCGTGGCGCGGCGAGTGCCCCGGGCAGGCTGCCGGGCCGGAAAACGTGTGTCTGAGCAGTGCGTTTGGGCTCGTGGCACGAAGTCGAATGCCCGATTCGTGGCCGTGCACCATGTGGTCCGTTCGGACCAACCCGCTACGGTGGGCGCCGTCACAATTATCCGCACACTTCATGACTGAGAGTAACTGTGCACTTTGCCGAGCTGGTCGACGTTCGGGCCGCGGACGTCGCTGATGCGCGTTGCATCAGCGACGATGCCGTTGCGCTCGACAATGGCGAGTTCGCGCGGCGAGTGCGGAGCGTTGCTGGGCTGCTGGCACAACGCGGGGTCCGCCGGGGTGATGTGGTGGCCACCCTGCTGCCCAACCGG
>DATAYB010000113.1:0-36996 GCA_036272795.1 Pseudonocardia sp. | reverse complement strand
GGGAACGACGACCTTTTCGGCGAAGGTGCCGTCCGGCCACGTGTCCAGGACCGGGACGAACTCCGGTGGCGCGGTGATCCCGAGCAGGGCACGGGCGGGTTCCGGGACGTTCTCCGGCACGGTGTAGTTGCCTGTCAGCAGCACGCGCTGGCCCGGGTGCAGCTGGTACACGTCGCTGCCGACCCGCTCGATCACCCCGATGCCGCTGGTCCCGGGGGTGAACGTGCCCGAGGGCGGGTGGTAGGACGTCAGCGCGCCCTCCCTGTAGCGGCGCAGGTAGCTGACCACCAGGGCCGCCTCGACCCGCACGACCACGGAGCCCGGGCGAGGCGTCGGCTCGGGTACGTCCGGCAGGGTGAGCGACCCGGTGGCCATCGTGAGGCGCCAGGCTTTCATGATCCCGCGACCAGCCGCTCCGACACGGCCCACAGCCGCTGCGCCCCCTCCGGGTCGAGGGCGTAGCGGGCGACGCCGCCGAGGCCGGGGTTACGCCGGTCGATCGTCTCGCACTCGTTGCAGTCGGAGAAGTAGCGGCCGCCGACGCCCTCCAACAGCGGCGAGGTGGCCAGCAGCGTGGACGTCGCCGCCCCCTGCTCGACGGTCTTGATCAGCTCGTCCGGCACCCGGCCTGAGCCCCGACCCCCCGTGTGGCGCTGCAGGTTCGTGTAGATCGCTCCGGGCATCAGTGCGTTGGCGGTGATCCCGTCGGACGCCCACCGGCGGGTCGCCTCGACCGCGAAGAGCACGTTCGCCGTCTTGGACTGGCCATAGGCGAGCCAAGGGTCGAAGGGGCGGAAGGCGAAGTGCAGGTCGTCGAACACGACGGGCGAGGTCATGTGGCCCTTCGAGCTCACGACCACGACACGGGCTCCACCGGCGGCAGCGAGTGCCGGGTGCAGCCCGGTGGTCAGCGCGAAGTGGCCGAGGTTGTTGGTGGCGAACTGCAGCTCCCAGCCGTTCGCCGTGTACGTCTCGGGGCTCGCCATCACGCCCGCGTTGTTGACCAGGATATGCAGCGGCCCCACCCAGGAGGACGTGAAGGCGCGCACCGAGGCCAGGTCGGCGAGGTCGAGCTCGGCGACGTGCGGGGTCGCCCGACCGGTCGTGCTCGCGACGTCCTTCGCGGTGCGGGCGCCCGCCTGCAGGTCGCGCACCGCGAGGGTCACCTCGGCACCGGCGCCGGCCAGCGCACGGGCCGTCTCGACCCCGATGCCGGACGACCCGCCGGTGACGACCACCCGGCGGCCGGTGAGGTCGATGCCCTCCGCGACCTCGGCGGCAGTACTGGAGAAGCCGAACGGTGTCGTGATCAAACCTGTCATGAGATCCAAGCTAGGAGCGCCGGAGGCATGCGTCCAACGAGACCTGGGAACACCTGGTATTCATATTGCTCATGGGCCTCTCGAACGTGCCGACGGTCGCGCTCAAGGTGTTCTGCCAGATCGCGGAGCGCCGCACGCTGACCGCGGCGGCGCGGGCCCTCGGCTACACGCAGTCGGCGGTGTCCCGCCAGGTCGCGGCTCTCGAGAGCGCGGCCGGGGTGACGCTGCTGGAGCGGCGTAGGGACGGCGTCACGCTGACCGCGGCGGGGCAGGTCGTGCTGCGCCACGCGATGGCGGTGCTCGACCAGGTCGACGCGACCGAGCGCGAGCTGGCCGGCCTGCCCGCCTCGGCCGGCACCGTGCGCTTCGGCTGGTTCGCCACCGCCGGGGCCACCGTGGTGCCCCGGGCGCTCGCCGCGCTGCGCCGGACCCATCCGGCGGTCACGGTCACCTCCCGCGAGGGCAGCACACCGGTCCTGGTCCGGGCGCTGCGGGCCGGCAGCCTCGATCTCGCGCTGCTCGGCTGGTCGCCGCCGTTCCGGCCCTTCGACGCCGAGTCGCCTGCGCTGCACGTGGAGACGCTCACCGAACGTGACCTCTGCCTCGCGCTGCCGGAGAGTCACCCGTTGGCCGGTGAGCCGTCGGTGGACATCGTGGACCTGCGCGGCGAGCGGTGGATCGCCGGCTCGACGTCGGGGGAGGAGCTGCTGATGGGCGTCTGGCCCGGGGTGGGCGAGCGGCCGAAGGTCGTGCATACCGCCCGCGACTGGCTCAGCAAGCTGCACCTGGTCGCCGCCGGCTGCGGGGTGACGACCGTACCGGTCTCGCTCGCCGCGGTCGCGCCTCCCGGCGTCCGCTTCGTCACCGTCCGAGGTGGGCCTCAGGAGCGGCGCCGCACCGCGCTCGCCCGGTTGCCGGGGCACCGGTCCGAGCAGGCCCGTGCCCTCGCCGACGCGGTGCGCGCCGCCGCGCTCGACACGGGCTGAGCGAGCTACACCTCGACGACTACACCTCGACGACGGAGCCCATGATGACCGTGCGGTCCCTGGGCAGTGCGAAGTACTCGGCGGCGTCGGTGGTGATGCCGGACGTGGCGAGGAAGATGTACTTACGCCAGCGCGCCATGGTCGGGGCGTCGCCGGCACGCAGCTCGATCGTGGACAGGAAGTAGGACGCCTGGTCGACATCGACCGGGCGCTCGATCTCGATGCCCTCCAAGAGGCGCAGCACCCCCGGTACGTGCGGCGCGTCCATGTAGCCGAAGCGGGCGCTGACGTGCGTGATCCCGTCGTCGGCGTAGCCCAGCCGGTCGACCACGATCCGGTCGGCCAGCGCGACCCTGGGGACCGGTTTCGTCTCCACCGACACGATCACCACGTGGTCGTGGAGCACGTGGTTACGCTCCACGTTGGCCCGCAGCGCCAGCGGCGCCGTCTCCTTGCCCCGGTTCAGGAACACTGCGGTGCCGGGTACGCGCACCAGGGGCGGGGTGCAGTCGCGCAGCCCGTCGACGAACTCACGCAGGGAGCCCTCGTCGAGCTCGCGCTGCCGGCTGACGATGCCACGGCCACGCTGCCACGTGGTCATCACGGTGAACGCGGTGATGCCGATCAGCAGCGGCAGCCAGGCGCCGTGCACGAGCTTCGTCAGGTTGGCGGAGAGGAAGAGCAGGTCGACGATGAGCAGTGCGGCCGCGCCGAGCGCGACGGCCCATGCCGGTGCGCCCCGCGACCGCATCACCGCGAAGAACAGCAGCGTGGTGATGGTGATCGTGCCGGTCACCGCGACGCCGTAGGCGAACGCCAGAGCGGCCGAGCTGCGGAAGGCGAACACCAGGGTCAGTACCGAGACCATCAGCACCCAGTTGATCCAGGGCACGTAGATCTGGCCGACCGTCTCCTCCGACGTGTGCGCGATCCGCAGCCTCGGCAGGTAGCCGAGCTGGGCCGCCTGCGACGCCACGGAGAACGCGCCGGTGATCACCGCCTGGGAGGCGATGACCGTGGCCGCTGTCGCCAGCAGTATCAGTGGCAGCAGCCCCCAACTCGGCACGAGCAGGAAGAATGCGCTGCTCACGCTCGCGGGATTGGACAAGATCAGCGCGCCCTGGCCGAGGTAGCTGAGCACGAGTGCGGGCAACACCAGGATGAGCCAGGCCTTGGTGATCGCCGAGCGGCCGAAGTGGCCCATGTCGGCGTAGAGCGCCTCGGCGCCGGTCACCGCGAGCACCACGGCGGCGAGCGCGAAGAAGGCCGTGGAGAAGTGCCCGCCCAGAAAGCCCAACGCGTACGTCGGGGACAGCGCCCAGAGGATGTTCGGGTGGTGGAGGATGCCCCGGATCCCGCACGCCCCGATCACCACGAACCAGACGATCATCACCGGCCCGAACAGCCGTCCCACGGCCGCGGTGCCGAGTCGTTGGAAGGAGAAGAGCACCACGATGATCACGGCCGTGATCGGCACGACCAGGCTCTCCAGGGACGGCTCGACGACCTTGAGCCCCTCGACGGCGGAGAGTACCGAGATGGCCGGCGTGATCATGCTGTCACCGAAGAAGAGCGATGCCCCGAACAGCCCCAGCGCGGCCAGGATGGCGGCACGGCGGCGATCCTCCGGCAGCTTGGCCAGCCCCCGGCGGACCAGCGTCATCAGCGCCATGATGCCGCCCTCGCCGTCGTTGTCGGCGCGCATCACGAGTGTTACGTAGGTGAGCGTGACGATGATCATCACGGACCAGAAGATCAGCGAGATGACCCCGAAGACATTGTCGGTGTTGAGCGGCACCGGGTGCGGGTCGGTCGGGTTGAACACGGTCTGCACGGTGTAGATCGGGCTCGTGCCGATGTCGCCGAACACAACCCCCAGGGCGCCCACCACGATCGCAGCCCGGGTCTTGCCGTGCGCGTCGATGCCGCCCGCATCGGCGCCGTGGGTATTCGTGTCCGCGCTCATCGAACCCCTCGGTCAGGCTGATACCGCAGTCACCGTAGCGGCCCGCCGCCGCGTGCCGATCATCGACACCACGATCCGGGTCAGCTGCCGGCGGCAGGGCGCCGCTGCGGCAGGTCGGCGCCGCTGGAGGCGCGCACCATGAGCTCGGGGCGCAGCCGCTCGGCGGCCACCTCGTCGCCCCGGATGAGCTTGACCAGTAGCTCCATCCCGCGGCGGCCCATCTCGTGCATGGGGGAGCGGATCGTCGTGAGCGCGATGGGCAGCTCGGCGGCGAGCGGGGTGTCGTTGAAGCCGACGACGGCCAGGTCGGTGCCGGCCAGCAGGCCGAGGTCGCGGGCCGCGCCGAGCGCGCCGATCGCGGCGAAGTCGTTCACCGCGAAGATCGCGGTGGGCGGCCGGCCGCCCGGGGCATCGCGGCTGAGCAGCTTCTCCGCGGCGAGCCGGCCGCCGCGCGCATCGAAGGGGGAGTGCAGGATGCGCTCGGGCGGGATCCGCAGCCCGGCCTCGCGGTAGGTGTCCACGAAGCCCGCGGTGCGGTCGATGCCGGTGCTCGCGTAGGGCTCGCCGGCGATCACCGCGACCGACCGGTGACCGCGTTCGAGCAGGTGCTCGGCGGCGAGCCGGCCACCGTGGTAGTCGTCGCAGGTGACCGACACGTGCCGCCCGGCCCGGCGGCTGACCAGCACGAACGGCACACCCCGGGCGGCCACCTCGTCCAGGAAGCGGCCGTCCACGTACGCGTCGCCGAAGATCATCCCGTCCACCCGTCGGGCGAGCACCATCTCGGTCCGGGCGCGCTGGGCGGCAGGGATGTCCCGAGTGTTGGTCACGAAGGTGGACAGCCCGTGCTCGGCTGCGGACTCCTCGATGCCCTCGTAGATGGTGGCCAGCACGATGTCGGACAGCCGGGGGACCAGCACGCCGACCAGGTTGCTGCGGCGCGTGCGCAGGCTCGTGGCGTGAGGGTTGGGCTGGTAGCCGAGCTCGTCGGCAAGCGTGCGGATGCGGGCGACCGTGGCCTCGGAGGCGGCGCGCAGCTGCTCGTCGGGCTTGGCGTGCAGCACCCGGGACACGGTGGACACGTGCAGCCCGAGCCGCTCGGCCAGCGTGCGCAGGGTAACCGGCTGGGTGTCCACGATGCGGGCGTCCTCCGTGCTCTGATGGCGTGCTGACCCAGCTGGTCGGCCACTCCGTTAACGCACCCGTTGCACTCGGGTCCGGAGCGTAACAGCGAGTTGGTTGACTTCGGCCGACCGTCACGCGCATGATACCCAAACGATTGGCCCAAACGTTTGGGTATCGAAGCAATCACCGGATCAGGATCGGCAGAGGAGCAACTGGGTGCGCGGCGTAGTCATCATCTCCACCGGCGGGACCATCGCATCGCGGCGCGACGAGCGCGGCGCGAGCGTGGCCAGCGACGGGGTCGGCGCGCTGTTGGAGCGCCTGCCGGTCACGGTGGGGGTGCCCGTCGAGGGGCGGGACGTGCTCTGCCTCGGTAGCTACCTGCTCACGCCCTCGGACATGGCCGGGATCGTCCGCGAGATCCACCGCGCGCTGGCCGACGAGGCGGTGCTCGGCGTTGTGGTCACCCACGGCACCGACACCATGGAGGAGACGGCGTACCTCGCTGACCTGGTGCACGACGACCCGCGCCCGGTGGTGTTCACCGGTGCCCAGCGCCCGGCCGACGCGCCGGACACCGACGGCCCGCGCAACCTGGCCGACGCCATCGCGGTCGCCGCCGACCCCGCCGCCCGGGACTGCGGCGTGCTGCTCACGTTCGACGGCTCGGTGTTCGCCGCCAAGGGTGTCGGCAAGTCGCACACCGCCGCGCCGGCCGCGTTCAGCGCCCCGGACAGCGGCCCGCTCGGCCACGTGCGTGACGGCGTGGTGAGCCTGGCCGTCCGCCCGGTGCGCCTCCCTCCGCTGGACCTGACCGCGCTGGACCTCGCTGACCTGCGGGTGGACGTGGTCACGTACTACCCGGGCGCGGACGCCACGGTGCTCGACGCGGTGCACGCCGCCGGCGCCCGGGGCGTGGTGCTCGCCGGTACGGGCGCCGGCAACGCCAACCGTGAGGTCTGCGCCGCCGTCGACCGGCTGACCAGGGACGGCGTCGTCGTGGCGCTGTCCACCCGCGTGGCCGCCGGCCCGGTCGCCGGCATCTACGGCAACGGCGGCGGCGGGCTCGACCTGCTCGCGGCTGGCGCCGTGCCAACCGGGGTACTCCGACCGTCCCAAGCCCGGATCCTGCTGGCGGCGCTGCTGGCCCGGTACCGCGACCCGGTACGCGTGGCGGCGGAGCTGGCCCGGCGGACCGGGAACCCGTTCGGGGTGCGGCTCGAGCCGTGCCTGGCAGAGAGGAACAGCTGATGGCCAAGGAAATTCGGGTCGCCTTCGGCGTCGACGTCGACGCGGTGGCCGGCTGGCTGGGTTCGTACGGGGGCGAGGACTCGCCGTGCGACATCTCCCGGGGCATGTTCGCCGGCGAGGTGGGCGTACCGAGGTTGCTCACCCTGTTCGAGCGCAACGACCTGCGGACCACGTGGTTCGTCCCGGGCCACTCGGTGGAGACGTTCCCGGACCAGACCCGCATGGTGGTCGACGCCGGCCACGAGATCGGCGTGCACGGCTACTCGCACGAGAACCCGATCGCGATGTCCCGGGCGCAGGAGAGCGCCGTGCTGGACCGGTCGATCGAGCTGCTGGAGAAGGTCAGCGGCCGCCGCCCGACCGGCTACGTGGCGCCCTGGTGGGAGTTCTCCACGGTCACGAACGAGCTGCTGCTCGAGCGCGGCATCAAGTACGACCACTCGCTGATGCACCGCGACTTCACGCCCTACTACGTGCGGGTCGGGGACAGCTGGACGAAGATCGACTACGCACGGTCCGCCGAGGAGTGGATGAAGCCGCTGGAGCGCGGTACCGAGACCGACCTGGTCGAGATCCCCGCGAACTGGTACCTGGACGACCTGCCCCCGATGATGTTCATCAAGGCCAGCGCGAACAGCCACGGCTTCGTCAGCCCCCGCGCGCTGGAGGAGAGCTGGCGCGACCAGTTCGACTGGGTCTACCGCGAGCTGGACTACGCGGCCTTCACCTTCACGATCCACCCGGACGTCTCCGGGCGCCCCCAGAACCTGATGATGCTCGAGCGGCTGATCGAGCACGTCAACGCGCACGAGGGCGTGCGCTGGTCGACGTTCGACGAGATCGCCGACGACTTCGTGGCCCGCTCACCCCGGACCTGACAGCAAGGACCGAGCAAGCGACCCTGAGTTCCCTCCCGGAAGGGCACCGCCATGTCCCTGGAATCCACAGCCAGCGCCGCCACCTCGGCGCTACCCCGCTTCGGCGTCAAGGACACCAGGCGGGCGACCGTGCTGGCCTTCCTGGCCTGGACGTTCGCCGTCTACGACTACATCCTGTTCGGCACGCTGCTACCTGAGATGTCCAAGACCTTCGGCTGGGACGCCTCGAAGGCCTCGCTGGTGTCCACGCTGGTGTCGGTCGGCACCGCGATCGTCGCGCTGGCGATCGGCCCGGTGGTGGACTGGATCGGCCGGCGCAGGGGCATGATCCTCACCGTCGCCGGCACCGCGGTGTCCTCGGCGGCCAGCGCGGCCACGCCGGGCATCGGCTTCCTGGTCGGCATCCGGGCGCTCAGCGGGCTGGGGCTGTCCGAGCAGGCGGTGAACGCCACCTATCTCAACGAGATCTACGCGGTCACCGAGGACGAGAAGATCAAGAAGCGCCGCGGCCTGGTGTACAGCCTGGTGCAGGGTGGCTGGCCGCTCGGGGTGCTGATCGCGGTGGCGTTCGTGGCGGTGTTCCTGCCGCTGGTCGGGTGGCGCGGCTGCTTCCTGCTGGCGTTCTTCCCGGCGGTGGTCATCGCGGTGCTCTGCCGCAAGCTGAAGGAGAGCCCGCAGTTCGAGCTCGAGCTGAAGCTGCGCAAGATGCGCAAGGAGGGCCAGGCTGCCGAGGCCGATGAGCTCGCCGCGTCGTACGGGCTGGTCAAGCAGGAGTCCGGCGGGCTGGTGGCGATCTTCCAGGGCAAGGCGCTGCGCAACACGCTGGTGCTCGGGCTGGCCTGGATCGTGAACTGGTTCGGCATCCAGGTGTTCAGCGTGCTCGGCACGACCGTGCTCACCGAGGGCAAGGGCGTCAGCTTCACCGGGTCGCTGCTGATGCTGATCGTGATCAACGCGGTGGGCTACCTCGGCTACATCTTCCACGGCTGGGCGGGTGACCGGTTCGGCCGGCGCAACGTGATCGCGGTCGGCTGGCTGATCTCCGGCGTGCTGTTCGGCCTCACCCTCACCGTGGCGCAGGGCACCTTCGCCGTGGTGGTCCTCTACTCGTTCGGCATGTTCTTCCTGATCGGGCCCTACGCCGCGCTGCTGTTCTACATGGGTGAGTGCTACGAGACCCAGTGTCGCGCCACGGGCACCGCGTTCCTCAACGCGCTGTCCCAGCCCGGCGCGATCATTGCCGGCGTGATCGTCACCTCGATGCTGGCCGCCGGCCACACGTGGGGCTCGGCGGCACTGATCGTCGGTGCACTGGGCACCCTCCTGTCCGGGGTGCTGATGTTTGCGGCGCGTACGGCGGAGACGCTGACGGGATGACGGACGGGATGGCAGAGCCGAAGGTGGCGGTGGTCAGCGGCGCGGCGAGCGGGATCGGCCGGGCGCTCGCGGTGGCGTACGCGGCGACCGGGGTGCACACGGTGGTCGGCACGTTCCCCGGCGACCCGCACGACCCGGAGGAGACCGCCCGGCTGGTGCGCGCCGCCGGCGGGGAGTGCGTCGTGCACGAGGTCGACGTGCGCGACTCGAAGCAGGTGGAGGCGTTCGCCCAGCGCGCGCTCGACGAGTGGGGCCGCCTCGACATCGCGGTGGCCAACGCCGGGGTACTGCGGCGGGCCGCGCTGGCCGACCTGGACGACGAGGCCTGGGACGACCTGCTGCAGGTCGATCTCACCGGGGTGCTGCGGCTGTTCCGCTCGGCCGCCGCCCGGATGGCCGGTCCCGGTGCCATGGTGGCCGTGTCCTCGATCGCGGGCGGGGTGTACGGCTGGGGCGAGCACGCGCACTACGGCGCGGCGAAGGCCGGCGTGCTCGGCCTGGTCCGCAGCGTGGCGGTGGAGCTCGCGCCGCGCGGGATCCGGGTGAACACGGTGATCCCGGGCTACGTCGTCACCCCGCAGTCGCTCGACCCGGTCAACTCGCTCGGGCCGGACGGCCTGGCCAGGGCGGGCAAGGACATCCCGCTCGGCCGCGCCGCCGAGCCCTCCGAGCTGGCCGCCGTCATCCGGTTCCTGACCTCGGACGACGCGTCCTACGTGACGGGCCAGGCACTGACCGCCGACGGCGGCCTCACGATCCGGATGCCAGCCTGAGGTCGTGAGTGGCGATGGTCGCTATCGCGATCATCGCCACTCACGACTCCTGACCAGGGAGGATGCATGCTGCAGGGTCGGACGGCGCTGGTCGTCGGAGGCGCGAGCGGGATCGGGGCCGCGATCGCGGCGGCTTTCGGCGCTGCCGGTGCGTCGGTGGTGGTCGGCGACCGGACTCCGGTGCCTGCGCCTCGCCCGGCACTCCCCGGAGGGCCGGCGGTGGTGGGTGCGATCGCGCTCGACGTGACGGACGAGGGGTCGGTGGCCGCCGCCGTCGCGGCCGCGACCGAACTGGTCGGGCCACTGGACATCCTGGTCAACTCCGCCGGCATCCTGACCGAGTCACCGCTTGCCGAGATGTCCCTGGGCACCTGGTCGGGGACGCTCGCGGTCGACCTGACCGGGGTGTTCCTGTGCTGCCGCGCCGTGCTGCCCGGCATGCTGGCGCGCGGCTCCGGGCGGATCATCAACATCGCCTCGCAGCTGGGTATCAAGGGCGGCATCGGGCTCGCGCACTACGCGGCGGCCAAGGCCGGCGTGATCGCGCTGACCAAGTCGCTCGCGCTGGAGGTGTCCTCGCGCGGCGTGCTGGTCAACGCCATCGCGCCCGGTCCGATCGACACCCCGATGGTCGAGGGCATCACGGAGGACTGGAAGCGGGCCAAGCGCGCCGAGCTGCCGCTGGGCCGGTTCGGCCGGCCGGAGGAGGTGGCGCCGACCGCGGTACTGCTGGCCAGCGACCCCGGCGGCAACCTCTACGTCGGACAGACCCTTGGCCCCAACTCCGGCGACGTGATGCCGTGACCGCCGGGTGGCGTGCCGAGCTTCGGGGAGTGTCGGCGTGACGGCCGGGCTGCACTGATGTGTGGCGCGTGCGGGTCGGACCGGGGCGCGGCGGACTGGGCGCGGCCATTCCTGGCCGGGCTGGCGGCGCGGACGGCGGTGGCGAACGCGGCGACCCGCCTCGTCGGTCCGGCAGGCCCTCGGGTGCAGGCGCGTGGTGGTGGCTGGCTCGTGCGGTCGCCGACCGGGGCGGTGATCGACTGCGCCGGGTTGGGGGAGCTGGTTTCGGCGCTGGGCCGATGGCTGGGCGGCGCCCCGCCGGAGTTCACCCTCGACGCGCCGCCGTCCGGTCGACTGGTGGTGCCGCCGCCCGATGCTCGGCGCGGGATCCGAGTGGTCGTCGACCCGGTCTCGGCTCCCCGGCCACTTGTCGACTGGGCGGACGTCGTGGTGGTGCCGGATGCGGACGCCGCATTGCGAGTGTTCGCGGCGTTGTCCCGGCTGCCGTGGTCGGTGCGTTGTTTTCTGGTGGTGGTCGACGGTACGTCCGAGGGATGGGCGGCGGCGCCGGCGGTGGTTCGCGCGCCGGCGGCGGAGTACGCGGCCGACCTGTTGCTGTGGGTGGAGTGGGGGCGACGGTCCGGGATGTGGGACGACGCCGCGCTGGTTGTCCGATGCCCGCTGGCTCCCGGGGCCGCTGAGCTGGACGTCGAGGTTCGTGCGGGCCACGTGGTGCGCGCCCGGCTCGCCTGAGGTGCGCACCGGCGCGGTCGGCCCGGGCCGGGCGGCGCCCGCTGTGTGCGGCCTGTTTGTTACCGAACTCCACAGCACGCAGGTTCTCGGCGCGAAAAACCTGCCTCCTGTTCAGCTCGGTAACACGCGGCAGGTGGCCCGGGGCCCCCGGAGGTGCATGGGCCAGGTCAGTCCGCCAGGTGGGTCGGCGCGAACATGCGCAGCAACGCCGGCAGCACCACGACGCTCGGGCCTGGGGCGCGCAGGGCGGCGGCGAGGTCGGTGCCGAGGGTGTCCACCGAGGTCACCGTCGCCGGCACGCCGAACGCCCTGGCCAGGGCGGTGAAGTCGGGGCGGGTCAGCTCGGTGGCGGTGGACTGGCCGAAGGCGTCGGTCAGGTACTCGCGCAGGATGCCGTAACCGCCGTCGTCGATGATCAGCCACGTCACGTCGAGGCCGTGCTGCACGGCGGTGGCCAGCTCGGCGAGCCCGTACATCGCGCCGCCGTCGCCGGACACCGCGAGCACCGGACCACCGGTCGCGGCGGCAGCGCCCAGCGCGGCGGGCAGCCCGTAGCCGAGTCCGCCGGCACCCTGCGCGGTGTGCATCGGCGCCCCGTCGGCGTTCCAGGCCGACCATGCCCAGTACGCGAGGATCGTCATGTCCCAGCAGGTCGGCGTACCTGGCGGCAGAGCCTCGCGTACCTGCGCCAGCACCTGCCGTTCCAGGTCGAGGGGCTGCGCGGCGAGCCGCTCGTGCACCTGGGCGAGCAGCGTGGCGACGGCGGCCTCGGCGCGCCCGTCTGCCGGCCGGCTGGTCACGTGCCCGCGCAATGCGGCCAGCGCCGGCCGCACGTCGGCGTGGATGCCCAGCGCCGGGTAGTTGGCCTCGAGCTTGCCGGCGTCCGCCTCGATCTGGATCACGCGGCCGCGCGGGGCGAAGGTCCGGTAGTTGCTCGACAGCTCTCCGAGCCCGGAGCCGAGCACGAGCAGCACGTCCGCCGAGGCGAGGAACTCGGTGCTGTGCCGGTCCTCCAACCACGACTGGCCGGACAGCGGGTGCGTCCAGTCGAAGCTGCCCTTGCCGCCGAACGTGCTCAGCACCGGCGCGCGCAGTGCCTCGGCCAGCGCGCGCAGCTCGTCGCCCGCCCCGGCCCTGCGCACGCCGCCACCGGCCAGGATCACCGGGTTCGCCGCGCCGTCCAGCAGCCGGGCCGCCTCGGCGACCAGCTCCGGCAGCGGCGCCAGCACTGCCGGCGACGCGGTGACCGAGGTGACCGGCGGCAGGCTGGTCGGCGCGAGCAGCACGTCCTGCGGGATCTCCACCCACACCGGGCCGAACGGCGGTGTGGCGGCCGACTCCCACGCGGCGCGCAGCGCGGTCGGCAGCTGGCTCGCCGTCCGCACCTGGTGCACCGACTTGACGACGTCCCGGAAGCTCGCCGGCTGGTCGGGCAGCTCGTGCAGGTAGCCGTGCCGCCCGCCGCCCAGCCCGGCCACCGGGATCTGGCTGGAGATGCCGAGCACCGGCACCGAGGCCGCCCGGGACTCCTGCAACGAGGCCAGCGTCAGCAGCGCGCCCGGGCCGGTCGAGACGATCATCGGGGTGACGGGGACCGGGCCGCCGGGCGCCGCGTCCAGCCGCGCCCTGGCGTGCCCGTCCGCCGCGAAGGCCAGGTTGTTCTCCACCCGCGAGCTGACAAGCCGGATGTCCGGGGCGCGGCGCAGCGCCTCGAACAGCCCGAGCGCGTGCTGTCCCGGCAGCCCGAACACCGTGTCCGCGCCGAGCGACCGCAGCGTCTCCACCACGACGTCGCCGCCGATCCGCTCCGGCTTCGGCCCGTCTCCACCCCCCGACTCGGTCCCCGTCGGCCGCCCGGTCACTTGGTGTGCTCCAGGGCGAGCAGGCTGACCAGGTCGTACGCCACGTGCGCCGCCGCGATCGCGGTGATCTCAGCGTGGTCGTAGGCCGGCGCCAGCTCCACGACGTCGGCGCCGATGAGCTTCAGCCCGGCCAGCCCGCGCAGGATCTCGAGCAGCTCGCGGCTGGTCATACCACCGGCCTCCGGGGTGCCGGTGCCGGGCGCGTGCGCCGGGTCGAGCACGTCGATGTCCACCGAGATGTAGAGCGGCCGGTCGCCGATCCGCTGCCGCAGCGCGTCCACGATCTCTGTGACCCCACGGCGCATCACGTCGCCAGAGGTCACGATGCCGAAGCCGAGCCTGCGGTCCTCGGCGAGGTCGCGCTGGCCGTACAGCGGGCCCCGGGTACCGACGTGACAGACGGCGCTCGTGTCGAGAATGCCCTCCTCGACGGCCCTGCGGAACGGCGTGCCGTGGGTGTACGGCTCGCCGAAGTACGTGTCCCAGGTGTCCAGGTGGGCGTCGAAGTGCAGCAGCGCGACCGGGCCGTGCTGGGCGGCTGCCGCCCGTAGCAGCGGCAGCGCGATGGTGTGGTCGCCACCCACCGTCACCAGCCTGGTGCCACCCGCGGACATCGCCAGCGCCTCGGCCTGCAGCGTGTCGATGGCCTTGCCGATGTGGAACGGGTTGATCGCGATATCGCCGGCGTCCACGACCTGAGCGGCGGCGAACGGCGAGACCGCCAGCTCCGGGTGGTACGGACGGAGCAGCCGGCTGGCCTCGCGCAGCGCGGCAGGGCCGAACCGGGCACCGGGGCGGTAGGACACCCCGGCGTCGAAGGGCACCCCGACGACGGCGATGTCGGCGTGCTCGACCTGGTCGATCCGGGGGAGCCGGGCGAACGTGGCGAAGCCGGCGAAGCGCGGCACCTGGGACGAGTCGACCGGGCCGAGGGGGGACTGGGCGGACATCACGAGCTCCTCCTACTTCTCACCGGGCTGGGCGGACGGTCCGGACGCCGGGGCCGACGCCGACGCCGATACAGCGACCGCCCGCTCGTCGTCGGACGGGCCGGCCGTGCCGGCCAGCCGTGCGCTCCAGGCTTGCAACAGATCCTCCGGGGTACGCGGGGTCAGTAGGCTGACCACGACGAAGACCAGCAGGCTGGCGCCGAGGCCGTAGAAGATCGGCTCGTTCGCGTCCAGCCCCTCGACGATCATCATGACCACCGCGACCAGAGAGCCTGCGCCGATCGAGGCGACCGCGCCCGCCCTGGTGCCGCGCTTCCAGAACAGCGCGCCGACGATCGCCACCAGCAGCCCGCCGACCAGCAGGTTGTAGGCCACGGTGAGCGCTCCGACCACGTCGTTCACGGCCATCGCGATACCGATGGCGAGCAGTCCGAGCACCAGCGTGGTGAGCCGGTTCTGGTTCACCTCGGACAGCCGCGACCGCCGCCACAGCGTGCCGAGCAGGTCGGTGGTGCTGACCGTGGAGCAGCCGATCAGCGCGCCGCTCGCGGTGGACATCATCGCCGACAGCGCGGCGGCCAGCACGAGGCCGCGCACCCCGGTGGGCAGCAGCCGCTCGACGATCGTGGCGAACGCGTCCTGGGCGTTGGCCAGGTCCGGGTACAGGGCCTTGGCCGCCGCCCCGATCACCGCCCCCGCCAGCCCGTAGACCAGGCAGTACGACCCGGAGATGAGGCCGCCCCAGGTCGCCACCGCCGGGGTGCGCGCGGTGAACACCCGCTGCCAGATGTCCTGCCCGATCAGCAGCCCGAGGCTGTAGGTGACCAGGTACGCGACGATGGTGGCACCGCCGATCGCGCCGAAGTCGAAGTAGCTCGCGGGCAGCGTGGCGCGCATGCCCGCGAACCCGCCCGCCGCGCTGACCGCCACCGGGACCAGGATCAGCAGGAAGCCGATCGTCTTGATCACGAACTGGGCGATGTCGGTCAGCGTGATCGACCACATGCCACCCAGCACCGAGTAGAGCACCATGATCGAGCCGCCGACCGCGATACCGACAAAGTCCGGCACCCCGAGCAGCACCTTGAAGATGGTGGCGAACGCCAGCGTCGAGGTGACCGTGATCATCAGCGTGTACGCCCACATCACGATGCCGGACATGGTTGTGGTGGCACCGCCGTAGCGCAGCCGGAGCATCTCGCCGACGGTGTAGACCCGCAGCCGCACCAGCCGGCGGGCGAACAGCGCGTGCAGCGCCAGGATGCCGAGCCCGATGGTGATCACCAGCCAGGCCCCGGAGATGCCGTACGTGTAGCCGAGCTTCACCCCGCCGACCGTGGAGGCGCCGCCGAGCACGACCGCCGACATGGTCCCGGAGTACATGAACCAGCCGAGCCGGCGGCCGGCGACCAGGTAGTCGCTCTTCGTGCTGGCCTTCCGCATGCTCAGCCAGCCGATGCCGATCATGCCGGCGATGTAGAGCGCGATCACCAGGTAGTCGCCGACCATGGCGTCCTCCTCGTCGGAGCGAGCAACTCGGAACGTGCTGTTCGGGTCACCGTAGGTACGCTATGCGTTAACCTGAATGGGACATTCCATCTCAATCTCACCAGTATCTGGATGAAATGACCCATACTGCGGCGCCGGTCGACGAGCAGGTTTCGATCCCGTTACGCACCGTGGTCAACACTGGTCAGCTGGCGGTCGAGGTCGTCCGGGAGACCCTGCGGCCGGGCGCCCTGGAGCTGCCGGTGCGCTGGGCCCACGTGTGCGAGCTGCTCGACCCGGCGCCCTACCTGCTCGGCGACGAGCTGCTGCTCACCTCCGGGGTCAACCTGCCGAGCGCACCGACGGAGGTCAACCGCTACGTGCGCCGGCTCCACGCCGCCGGCATCACCGCCCTCGGTTTCGGGGTCACGCCGCCCATGCACGAGGAGTTGCCGGCGAGCCTGCGCACGGCCTGCGCGCGGCACGGCCTGCCGCTGCTGGTGATACCGGAGCGCGTGCCGTTCCTCGCGGTCAGCCGCGCGGTGTCGGTCGCGCTGGGGGAGGCCAGCCGGCGCGAGCAACGCCGGATCGTGGAGGCCCGGGAGGCGCTGACCAGCGCGGCTGCCGACGGGTTGGACGAGGTGATCGCCGTGCTCGGCCGCAGGCTCGCGGGCTGGGTGTGCCTCGTCGACGGCGGTGTGGTGGTCGACGGCCGAGCGGCGGTCGGAGGCGCGGCTGCCGCCGGGGGCGCGGCGGCGGCCGGGGGTGGTGTCGACGGTCGAGGGGACCCGCCCGACGACGGCCGGCGGGTGCTGGCCGGCTACCGCGTGCCCCGACCGCTACCTGTCGAGGCCGCCGAGCTGCTCGCCCGCACTGCGGCCGGCAGCGGCATCCGCAGCGCCAGCACCCAGCTCGCCGACGGCACATTCCTGCTGGCCCAGCCGGTGTACCCGAGGGCCACCGCGTCGCCGCTGGTGCTGGCGGGGCGGCGGGACCGGTTCGGTCCGGCGGAGCGGTCGATCCTCGGGGTGGGGGCCGCGCTGCTCGGGCTGGCCGGGGGCGCCGGGTCGGACGCCGCCCGGCTCGGCGGCGCCGCGACCGGGCTGCTGCTCGGTGGCCTGGGTGGCCTCGGTGAGCGGCGGCCGTGGCAGGCTGCCGGGGCGGTGGAGGCGGACGTGGCGGGGCAGGTCGCGGCGGCGTTGCTCGGGCCCGGCGAGTACCGGGTGCTCGCGGGGATGGCGTACCGGCGCGGCCCGAGCCGGGCGGCGGCGGGCTACCACTGGCTGCGGGCGAGGCTGGACACGCCGCTGGTCGAGGTCACCGACGGCCCCGCGTTCACCGCGATCGCGCGGGGCACGGTGGGGCTGCCGCTGCTGGACGGGCTGCGCGCGGACGGCTGGCTCGTGGTCGCGGGCAGCCCGGTGCCGGCGGTGCGGCTGGCCGAGGCGGTGTCCGAGGTGGACTCGCTGCGGGAACGGGCCGTTGCGCTTCAGCGGCCGGTGCTGGCCCGCTCCGCCGGGCTGGCCGCGATGGTCGGCCCGGGGGCGGGCGCAGACTTCGCCGCCCGGCTGCTGGCGCCGCTGCGCGAGCTGGAGCGCGACCGCCCCGGCGAGCCACTCGTCGAGACGCTCCGCGCCTGGCTCGCCAACCACGGCGGCTGGGACCGCACCGCCGCCGCGCTCGGCGTGCACCGCAACAGCGTGCGGCACCGGATCAGCCGCGTCGAGCGACAGCTCGGCGTGGACCTCGCCGACCCGGAGACCCGGATGGAGCTCTGGTTCGCCCTCCGCTGGTCCCACTGACCCGGGCGGCGGACCGATCGGGCGCCGGACCGATCGGGCGCCGGTGGTCGTGAGTGGCGCGTGGTCGCCGGAGACCACTCACGACCCGTCAGGGGGACGCGAGCGCGGCGGCGACCGACCGGTTCAGCACCTCGGACACGTCGACCCCGCGGACGGCGTCGATCAGCGCGCCGGCCACGATCGAGCCGGGGTGGTGGTCGGCGACGACGATGCCGACGGCGGGGCGCGGGCCCGGGTCGGCCAGCGGGATCGCGCGCATGCCGGGCGGTACGCCGAACGCGTGCAGCCAGGCGTGCGCGATGATGCTGGACCAGCGGTGGGTCGCCACGTGCGCGTAGAGCGCGGCCACGTTGTCGGCCTCGACCACGGGTGTGAGGCGGGCTCCGGCGGCCGCCATCGCCGCGTCCAGGATCCGCCGGTTCTGCATGCTCGTGCTCAGCGTGCACAGCGGTAGTTCCGCGGCGGCGGCCCAGCCGACGGTCTCCCGCCGGCCCAGCTCGCTGTCCGCGGGGGTGAGCAGCAGGTACTGCTCCCGGTAGAGCTCCAGCCCGGTGCGGGCCGAGGGTGCGCCGTCGTCGAGGTAGGTCAGGCCGACGTCCAGGTCGAACTCGCCGAGCCGGCGGACGATCTCCCGCGAGGAGTGCACCTCGATGCGCACCCTGGCCAGCGGGTGGCGGTCGCAGAACGGGGCTGTGAGCAGCGAGGTCGCCGGCACGGCGGTCGGGATGGCGCCGATCCGGACCGTCGCACCGAGGCCGTGCCGCATCCGCTCGAGGTCGTTGTGCAGGGCGTCCCGCTCGGCGAGGATCCGGTTCGCCCAGCCGACGACACGCACGCCCTCCGGGGTGAAGCCGCTGAACCGAGGCCCGCGCTGCACGATCGTCACGCCCAGCGAGGTCTCCAGCTTGCGGATCGCGGTGGACAGTGCCGGCTGGCTGGCGTGGCAGGCCGCCGCGGCCCGGCCGAAGTGCTGCTCCCTGGCCAGCGCGACGAGGTACTCCAACTGCCGGATCAGGATGTCGCTCGCCACCCTGCCACTCTAGTGTTGATCCACTCCGGGCGGGCTGAGGAAATTGTCGGCCGCGTTCAGCCGGCGTTTGCGCCGCCGGGCCGACGGTGATTCACAACGCGAATCGAGGGATCGAAGAGGCGATCAGCTCGCTGTCTTGTTCCGCGCGCGAATGGGCGCGAGGGTGGAGGTACCGAAATTCAGCACCGCAAGGAGGCGGGACATGGCAAAGGTATTGTGCGTACTTTATGAAGACCCGGTGGACGGGTACCCGAAGGAGTATGCCCGCGACGGTCTGCCGAAATTGGAGCGCTACGCGGACGGCCAGACCCTGCCGACTCCCTCGGCAATTGATTTCACGCCCGGTGCACTGCTCGGCAGTGTTTCCGGCGAGCTCGGCCTCCGTAAATTCCTGGAGAGCCAGGGGCATGAGCTTGTTGTGACGTCGGACAAGGAGGGGCCGGACTCGGAGTTCGACCGCCACCTGCCCGAGGCGGAGATCGTCATTTCGCAGCCGTTCTGGCCTGCCTACATGACCGCGGAGCGGTTCGAGAGGTCGCCGAACCTGAAGCTGGTCGTCACGGCCGGCATCGGGTCCGACCACACCGACCTGGACGCCGCGATCACGCACGGTGCGACGGTCGCGGAGGTGACGTTCTGCAACAGCATCAGCGTCGCCGAGCACGTGGTAATGATGATCTTGTCGTTGGTGCGTAACTACCTGCCCTCCCACCGGTGGGTCCTCGACGGCGGGTGGAACATCGCCGACTGTGTGGCCCGTTCCTACGACGTCGAGGGCATGGACGTGGGCACCGTGGCCGCCGGGCGGATCGGGCTGGCGGTGCTGCGGCGGCTCAAGCCGTTCGACATGCGGCTGCACTACACCGACCGGCACCGCCTGCCGGCCGAGGTGGAGCAGGAGCTCGGGCTGACCTGGCACGCCAGCACCCAGGAGATGGTGCCGCACTGCGACGTGGTCACCATCAACGCGCCGCTGCACCCGGAGACGCGCAACCTGTTCGACGACGACCTGCTGGCGACCATGAAACGCGGCGCCTACCTGGTCAACACCGCCCGCGGCCTGATCGTGGACCGCGACGCCATCGTGCGCGCCCTGCACAGCGGCCAGCTGGCCGGCTACGCCGGTGACGTCTGGTACCCCCAGCCCGCCCCGGCCGACCACCCCTGGCGGACCATGCCCCACCACGGCATGACCCCGCACATCTCCGGGTCCTCGCTCTCCGCGCAGGCCCGGTACGCGGCCGGCACCCGGGAGATCCTGGAGTCCTACTTCACCGGCAAACCCATCCGCGACGAGTACCTCATCGTCGACGGCGGCAAGCTCGCCGGCACCGGAGCACACTCCTACAGCACCTCGAAGTAACCAGCGGTTCGACCACCCACGATGCCCCGGGCGCCACTCGCGCCCGGGGCATCTTCGTGTGCCGACCTCGGCGGGACCGACTCCCGACAGGACCGGTAGGACCCCGGACCTGCCCCGGACAGACCTCGGCCACCGTGGCTGTAGGTCCACGGTGGCCGAGGGATTCCGCCTCGCGGTGGGTCCTGGAGTCCTCGAGGACCGGTCCGGCTATCGGCGGTGGGTGGTGGTCTGATCGTGCGGGCGCACGGTCAGGCCGGTTCTGCTCGGTCCCGGGTGGCCAGCGGGTTCGCCGCCGAACCGCCGGACGACGGGGACGTCTGTGGCGCTCGTGCGCCCCGACCCGGCTGTTTCAGGAAGAGTGCGATCACGGCCGAGAGCGCCGCGATGATCCCTGCGACGGTGTACGCCCCGGTGTAGCCGATGTGCGTGACCACGCTGGACGCCGCACCCAGGCCGAGGAGCCCGCCGACCAGCTTGGCCGTGTAGATCAGCCCGTAGTTGGACGCGTTGTTGTTCTCGCCGAAGTAGTCCGGCGTCAACGCGGCGAACATCGGGTAGAACGCGCCGCCGCCGAAGCCGGCCACGAAGGCGAAGATGATGAAGAGCACCTCGTTGTGACTGTTGCCGCTCCAGATCAGCCCGAACTGGGCGACCGCCTCCACCAGCAGCACCAGGATCAGCGCCTGCTTGCGACCCATCTGGTCGGACAGCCAGCCCACGACACCCCGGCCCAGCCCGTTGACCAGCGCCAGCACCCCGGCTGAGGAGGCGGCCACGAACGGTCCGAAGCCGAGCGACTTGGCGAACGGCACCTGGTAGCCGATGCCGAACAGGGACACCCCGCCGATGATCGCCAGGGAGAGCCACATGAGCGGCAGCTGGCCGGTCCTGATCGCGTCCATCGTGCCGTACTGGCGAACGGCGGGCGGGTTCTTACGCAGGCTGCGGCTGGGGTTGGACGCCCACTTCACCGGGTCCACGGACTCCGGCCACCAGTTCTTGGGCGGGTCCTTGAACAGGAACCCGCACACCCCGACGACCACCATCATGTAGAGGCCGATCAGCCCCATGATCCAGGCGAAGTTGTGCGCGTTGAACACGTAGCTGAACACGAAGATGAAGGGCAGGGCACCGTAGGCGAACCCGCCGTTGACGAACCCTGTCTTACCGCCCCGCTTCTCCGGGTACCACTTGCCGACCATGTTGATGCAGGTGGCGTACACCAGGCCGGCGCCGGTCCCGCCCAGGACCGAGTAACCGATGACGTTGACGACCCAGTTGTCGGTCACACCGAGTGCGAAGAAGGCCAGGAACACCGTCACCGCGGCGGTCAACATCGCCGTCTTGGCCGACACGATGCCCTTCTCCCGCAGCCGGCCGGCCGGGAAGGCGATTCCCGACTGGAAGACATTCCAGATGGCCAGCAGCCAGAACGTCTCGGTCAGGGTCCATCCGTGTTGTTTCTGCAGAGTCGCCTCGGCCGCGCCGAAGCCGTACTCGAAAACACTGACCCCGATCATTGCGACCCAGGGCAACCACATCATCCATGAGCGCGATCTGCCCATGATTTGGTGGGCCGACTCGCCGACGCGATATACGCGCCCGTTCGAGTCGGTTACTTCTCGATAGGGGAGTGCGGTGAGGGTCAATTCGTCTCCCTTGACGAGGCCCCTGGATTGGGGCGACCAAATGCGAAAGGGTGTCTCTTTCAGATCTCGATTTGATCCGTTCCGCTCGCTAGAGCAGACCTGCCCCGCGCGCCCAGCTGTACTTGGCGCCCAGGACCGCGACCGGCTTCTCCGTCGTGTACGGATAGGCCACCACACCGTGTTGGTAGAGGTAGTCGCTGGCTTCTTCGACCTCGACGTCGCCGGCGAGCGACGCGACGATCGGCTTGTGGATGCCCTTGGCCCGCGCCTCGGCGGCCACCTTCGCGGTCAGCTCGGCGAAGACCATGGGCGGGGTGACGATGGTGTGCCAGTAGCCCAGGATCAGGGCGTGGATCCGGGGGTCCTCCAGGCCGAGCCGGATGGTGGCCTCGTAGGTGGAAGGCGGTTCGCCCCCGGTGATGTCGATCGGGTTGCCGGCCGCCCCGAACGGCGGGATGAACGCCCGGAAGGCCTCGTCGAGGTCCGGCGGGATGTCCATCAGGGTCAGGCCGTTGGCCACGCACGCGTCCGAAAGCAGCACCCCGGACCCACCCGCGCCCGTGATGATCACGACGTTCTCGCCCTGGGGGGTCGGCAGCACCGGCAGCCCCCTGGCGTACTCGAGCATGTCGTTCAGCCCGGGCGCCCGGATCACACCGGCCTGGCGCAGCACGTCGTCGTAGACCTTGTCGTCACCGGCCAGTGCACCGGTGTGTGAGCTGGCCGCCCTGGCGCCCATCGCCGTGCGGCCGGCCTTGAGCACCACGACCGGCTTGGTCTTGGTGATCCGCCGCGCCGCCGCCACGAACGACCGGCCGTCCTTCAGGTCCTCCAGGTGCATGGCGACGCACGTGGTGTTGTCGTCGGACTCGAAGAACGTGAGCAGGTCGTCCTCGTCGAGGTCGGACTTGTTGCCGAGCCCGACGATGGCCGAGACACCCATCCTGCTCGTCCGGCTGAAGCCGAGGATGGCCATCCCGATCCCGCCGCTCTGCGAGGTCAGCGCGACCCCGCCGCGCACGTCGTACGGGGTGCAGAACGTCGCGCACAGGTTCTCGGGCGTGTAGTAGTAGCCGTAGATGTTCGGGCCGAGCAGCCGCACGCCGTGCTGCCTGGCGATGGCGACGATCTCCTCCTGGCCGGCCACGTTGCCGGTCTCGGCGAAGCCGGACGGGATCAGCACCGCGGCGGGCACGCCCTTCGCGCCCACCTCGCGCAGCGCCTGCGGCACGAACTTCGCCGGCACGGTGAACACCGCGACGTCGACCTCGCCGGGCACGTCGCCGATCGACCGGTACGCGGTGCGGCCCAGGATCTGGTCGGCCTTCGGGTTGATCGGGTAGATCTCGCCCCGGTAGCCCCCGTTGATGAGGTTCTTCATCACGGAGTTGCCGATCTTGCCGTCCTCGTTGGACGCGCCGATCACCGCGACGGCCCTCGGCCGCATCATCCGGTTCATCGTCGCCAGGATCTCGTCCCTGCCGTACCGCACCGGCTCGGCGAGCGGCTCGGTCTCCAGCAGGATCCGCACGTCGGCGGCCGAGGCGCCGTCCGGGTGGGCGAACACCGGGTTCAGGTCGAACTCCCGGATCTCGGGGAAGTCGGCGACCAGGTCCGAGAGCCGCCGGATGACGTCGGCGAGCGCCTCGGCATCCACCGGCTCGGCGCCCCGCACCCCGCGCAGCACCTCGGCGGCCGCGATGTCGTCGAGCATGGAGCGGGCCGTGTCGTGGTCCACCGGGGCCAGCCGGAAGGTGACGTCGCGCAGCACCTCCACCAGCACGCCGCCGAGCCCGAACACGACTACCTTGCCGAAGGTCGGGTCCGTGGTGGCGCCGATGATCACCTCGGTGCCGCCGGTGAGCATCTGCTGCACCTGCACGCCCTCGATCACGGCGTCGGCGTCGTAGTTCCTTGCCGAGGCGAGGATGCTCTCGTACGCCTCGCGGACGGCAGCGTCGCCCGAGACTCCGACCCGCACGCCGCCGGCCTCGGTCTTGTGCAGGATGTCCGGCGAGACGATCTTCATGACGACCGGGTAGCCGCTCTCCGAGCTGATCTCGCTGGCCAGCTCGATGGCGTGCTCGGCGGTGCTGGCCAGGCCCTCACCCGGGGTCGGGATCCCGTAGGCCTGGCAGATCTGCCGGCCCTCGGGCGCGGTCAGCGAGTCGCGGTTCTCCGCGAGCGCCTTGTCCAGCACCTCGCGGACCGCAACCCTGTCGTAGGCAATGCTCATTGCCCGCCTCCGCGCTCGTTCCGCTCCGCGCTCGCTCGCGCTCGCTCGCTGTCGGCTTCGCGCATGTCTAGATGACCCCGTTCTTCCGCAGCTCCGCGAAGCGGTCGGGGTCGATGCCCAGCTCGCGGACGTAGACGTCCTCGTTGTGCTCGCCGAGCAGGGGAGAGGTCTCGACGGCCACCGGCGAGTCCGACAGCTTGATCGGGCAGCCCACCGTGGTGAAGGCGCCCCGCTCCGGGTGGTCCACGGTGACGATCATGTTGTTCTCGACCAGCGAGGCGTCCTCCACCAGCTCTTCGGTGGACAGGATCGGCCCGCACGGGATGTTGTGGGCGTTGAGCTTCGCCAGCACGTTCCACTTGTCGTAGTTGACCGACCACTCCTCGATCAGCTGGAACATCTTGTCCAGCTTGTTGAGCCGGGCCTCCGGGGTGCTCCACTCCGGGTCCTCGGCCAGCTCGGGACGGCCGATCAGCTCGCTGATGGGGGCCCAGCCCGGCGGCTGCACGATCACGTAGATGTAGTCGTTGGGGCCGCCGGGCTTGCACTTGACCGCCCAGCCCGGCTGGCCGCCGCCGGAGGCGTTGCCCGAGCGCGGCACCGAGCTGCCGAACTCCTTGTTCGGGTACTCGCGCAGCGGGCCGTGCGCGAGCCGCTGCTGGTCGCGCAGCTTCACCCGGCACAGGTTGAGCACGGCGTGCTGCATGGCGACGGTGACCCGCTGGCCCCTGCCGGTCTGGCTGCGCTGCACCAGGGCGGCGAGGATGCCGGCGACGGCGTGGATGCCGGTGCCGGAGTCGCCGATCTGCGCCCCGGTGGCCACCGGCGGGCCGTCCTCGAAGCCGGTGGTGCTCATCGAGCCGCCCATCGCCTGGGCGACCACCTCGTAGGCCTTGTAGTGCGTGTACGGGCCGTCGCCGAAGCCCTTGATCGAGGCGTAGATCAGCCCGGGGTTCAGCTCCTGCAGCAGGTCCCAGGTGAAGCCCATCCGGTCGACGGCGCCGGGACCGAAGTTCTCCACCATGACGTCTGACCTGCGGACCAGGTCGGTGAAGATCTTCTTGCCCTCCTCGCTCTTCATGTTGAGGGTGACGCTGCGCTTGTTGCAGTTGAGCATCGTGAAGTAAAGGCTGTCGACATCCGGGATGTCGCGCAGCTGCTTGCGGGTGATATCGCCGGTGAGGGCCTCGACCTTGATCACGTCGGCGCCCAGCCAGGCCAGGATCTGGGTGGCCGACGGGCCGGACTGGACGTGGGTCATGTCGAGGACGCGGACACCGTGTAATGCCTTGCTCATCACTGCTCTCCCCGGGGCCTCATCGCCAAGTCACCGTGCGTAGCAACATCCATACTGCATACCGTATGCCCAAAATTGGTACTCCTCGCAGGAGCGGTTGTCCAGACCTCGCGCTCGGACGAAAGGAATCCTTGACCCTGGATTCGCATACTGCATACTAGATACAACTTACGACGGGAGCTCACCATGAGGGTTGCTGTGCTCGGGGCAGGCGCGATCGGCGCCTACGTCGGGGCGAGCCTCTGCCGTGCGGGTGTCGAAGTCCATCTGGTGGCCCGTGGGCCGCACCTTGCCGCGATGCGTGAACGCGGTGTGCGGGTCCAGAGCCCGCGGGGTGACTTCGACGCACGTCCGTTCGCGACCGAACGACCCGAGGAGATCGGCCCGGTGGACCACGTGTTCCTAGGCCTCAAGGCGAATGCCTACGCCTCGGCCGGCCCACTCATCGAGCCGCTGCTCGGCCCGGACACCACGATCATCGCGGCGCAGAACGGCATCCCGTGGTGGTACTTCCACGGCCTGCCGGGCCCCTACCAGGGACGCCGGATCGAGAGCGTCGACCCTGGTGGAGCGGTGACGAAGGTGCTGGCGCCGCACCGGGCGATCGGCTGCGTGGCCTTCCCGGCGACGGTGATCGAGTCACCGGGGGTGGTGCGGCACCTCGAGGGCACCCGGTTCTCCATCGGCGAGCCCGACCGGACGGTGTCCGCGCGTTGCACGGAGTTCGCCGACGCGATGATCGCCGGCGGGTTGAAGTGCCCGGTGGAGCAGGACCTGCGCAACGACATCTGGGTCAAGCTGATGGGCAACGTCTCGCTGAACCCCATCAGCGCGCTGACCAGGGCGACGATGGCCGGGATCTGCCGGCATCGAGGCGCCAAGGCGCTGGTCACCACGATGATGGAGGAGACGCTCGAGGTGGCCAGGGCGGTGGGTGCCGAACCGTACGTGTCGATCGAGCGGCGGCTGGCCGGGGCCGAGCGCACCGGGGAGCACAAGACCTCCACGCTGCAGGACCTGGAGAAGGGCAAGCCGATGGAGCTCGACGTGCTGCTCACGGCGGTGGTCGAGCTGGCCGACATGGTCGGCGCGGACGTCCCCATGCTGCGGGCCGTCTCCGCCCTCGCGGACCTGCTCAACCAGTCGGTGGTGGCTTCGGCCAAGTAGCCCTGGCTGCCCGGCGGTACCGTCGAGCCGACACCGCCGCGCTCGTGCCCCGATCCGTCACCGGCGGATCACGGGGCGAGCGCGGCGGTGTCGGTCCGGGTGGAAACGTGGCGGGCCCGCACCAGCACGACCGTGACCGCGGCGACCAGGGACGCCGCGGACAACCCGTAGAGCCCACCGGTGGTGCTGCCGGTGGCCTGCTCGAAGTACCCGAGTGTGGCCGGCCCGAAGAAGCCGCCCAGGTTGCCGAGCGAGTTGATCAGTGCGATGCCGGCGGCGGCGATCTTGAGGTCCAGGTTGTGCTGGGTCATCGGCCAGAACGCCGACGCCGCGCACTTGAAGCCGGTCGCCGCCACGCACATCGCGGCCAGCGCGAACCACGGCGATCCCACGGTGGCCAGGAACGTGCCCAGCGCGCCCACCACCAGCCCGACGGCCACCCAGGGACGGCGCCGGCCGGTGCGGTCGGTGTACCAGGCCAGCGCGTACATGGCGGCGATCGCGATGATCCACGGGATGGCGGAGAGCAGGCCGATCTGGAAGTCCGAGAGCCCGCCGATCTTGGCCACCGTGCTCGGCAGCCAGAAGGTGATCGCGTACCCCGTCAGCGACATGGCGAAGAAGATCCAGCACAGCAGCAGCACCTGCGGGTCCGCCAGCAGCCGCCACCGCGAGACCCGCTCGTTGCCGGCGTCCTGGCGGGCCCGCTGGTCCTCGGCGATGGCCGCGAGCAGCGCCGTCTTCTCCTCACCGGTCAGCCATTTGGCGTCGCGCACCCGGGAGACCAGCAGGAACCCGGCCGCGATGCCCACCGCGATGGAGAACGCGCCCTCCAGCAGGAACATCCACTTCCAGCCGGCCAGCCCGCCGGCGCCGTGCAGCTCCAGCAGGGCGCCGCTGATCGGCCCGGTGACGATGTACGCCGACGCTGAGCCGCCCAGGAAGATCGCGCTGGCCCTGCCCCGGTCGGCGTTGGGCAGCCAGGTGGTGAAGTAGTACATGACGCCGGGGAAGAAGCCGGCCTCGGTGACCCCCAGCAGGAACCGCAGGATGTAGAACGTCTCGGCGTTGTGGATGAACGCCGTGGCGACCACGACGATGCCCCAGGTGATCATGATTCGGGTCAGCCACACCCGGGCTCCGAACCGCTCCAGCAGCATGTTGCTGGGCACCTCGAACAGTGCGTAGCCGACGAAGAACAGCCCGGCGCCGAGCCCGAACGCGGCTGAGCCGATCCCCAGGTCGACCTTCAGGTGGGACTGCACGAAGCCCACGTTCGTCCGGTCCATCTGGTTGACCACCAGCATGAACACCAGCAGCGGCAGCATCCGCCGGGAGAACTTGCGGACCGCGCTGCGGCAGGCGGGATGGTCGATCGACAGCGACATCGGTGTCTCCTGGTCCGGGATGGGTCCGGGTGCGGGTCGTTCGGTGACGCGGTTCGGCGACGAGGATTCGTGCAGCGGGTCGAGCGGGCCGGCTACCAGCGGGGGAGGTCGGGGGTGACCCAGTCCGGGTGCACCCGGCGCATCGCGGCCGCGTCGTCCCGGCCGCGCACGTCACTGTCGAGCCAACGCTGGTGCAGGGCGGCCAGGCTGGCGCGGTCGAGCTCGATGCCGAGCCCCGGCCCGTCGGACACCGTCACGGCCCCGTCGGTGAACGTGTGCGGCTGGGTGATGACGTCCTCCGTCTGCCACGGCCGGTGGGTGTCACAGGCGTAGCGCAGCTCCGGGATCGTCGCGCCGACGTGTGTCATCGCGGCCAGGCTGATGCCCAGGTGGGTGTTCGAGTGCATGGACAGCTCGACGCCGAAGGTCCGGCACACCGCCGCCAGATCCTGCGTGGCGCGCAGCCCGCCCCAGAAGTGGTGGTCGGACAGCACGACCTGCACGGCGTTGCTGGCGAACGCGGGCGGGATCTCCTCGAACGACGTCACGCACATGTTCGTGGCGAGCGGCAGGCTCGTCTTCTTCGCCACCTCGGCCATGTTCGCGGTGCCGGTGGTGGGGTCCTCCAGATACTCGGCGATGCCCTCCAGCGCCGCAGCCACCTCGAGGCTGGTGGGCACCGACCAGGCACCGTTGGGGTCCAGCCGCAGGGGTTGCCCAGGGAATGCCTCGTGCAGGGCCTGGATCGCGGCGACCTCCTGGGCCGGCTCGAACACGCCGCCCTTGAGCTTGAACGAGGTGAAGCCGTAGTCGTCGGCGAACCGCTGCGCCTGGGCCACCACACCGGCCGGGTCCAGCGCCGCGCCCCAGTCGTCGGACGGCTCGCCAGGTCCGGGGTGCTCCGCCCAGCGGTAGAACAGGTAGCCGCTGTACTCGACCTTGTCCCGCACCTTGCCGCCGAGCAGCGCGTGCACCGGCAGCCCCAGCTCGTGGCCCAGCGCGTCCAGGATGGCGACCTCGAACGCGGACACCACGCTGTTGCACACCTTGGACAGCGTCCGGCTCCCGCGCAGGCCCTCGGCGTAGACCCGGTTGTCCAGGTCGCTGACCCGCACCCGCTCGGCGCAGGCCAGCACCTTGGCGTACAGCCCGTTCACGCCGAGCCCGGCTCCGACCAGCTCGGGCGCGAACGCCTCGGCAACCCGGACGTAGTCGGCGTCGCCGTAGGTCTCACCGAGCCCGCGCGCGCCGTGCTCGGTGACGACCTCGATGATCGTGCGCGGGGTGTAGGGCTGGTGCACGCCCTGCACGTTCAGCAGCGGCGGGTCGGAGATCAGGATCGGGGTGACCCTGACCTCGGCAATCCGGAACTTCGTCGTCTCCTGGGTCACGGGTCTCCCCACCTCGGCGTCGGTTCGGTCGGCGTCGGTTCAGCCGTCCGTTCGGTCAGCGGTTCGGTCGGCGCCGGTGCGACCGGCGCCCGTTCAGTCGGTGACGAGCGTGCCGTCCACCCGGCGGGGTGTGCCGGTCACGCCGTCGCGCAGTACCTCGGGCAGCAGCTCGGCGGGCACGTCCTGGTAGGACACCGGGCGCAGGAACCGCTCGATGGCCCTGGTGCCGACCGAGGTCGTCCGGGAGTCCGAGGTGGCCGGGAACGGGCCGCCGTGCACCATCGCGTGGCCGACGGTCACACCCGTGGGCCAGCCGTCGAACAGCACCCGCCCGGAGAGCCGCTCCAGCACCGGCAGCAGCCGCGCGGCCAGCGGGTAGTCGCTCGGCTCCGCGTGCACGGTCGCGGTCAGCTGGCCCTCCAGCGAGCGCGCCAGCTCGACCAGGTCGTCGGCGCTCGCGGCCTTCACCACCAGTGAGGTGGCCCCGAACACCTCCCGCTCGAGCGACTCGTCGCCGGTGAAGTGGTCCGCGTCGACGGTGGCCAGCACTGCCTGGCCGCCCGCGGCCACCTCGGACCGGTGACCCCGCGCCAGCACGGTGACCGCCGGGTTGCCGGTCAGCCGGGCGGCGCCGTCGCGATAGGCCTCGGCGATCCGGGCGGTCAGCATGGGCGCGCCCTGGTTGGCCTCGACGGCCTTGGCGGCGGCGTCCAGGAAGCCGTCCAGCTCGGGCCCACCGGCGGCGAAGACCAGCCCCGGGTTGGTGCAGAACTGGCCGGCGCCGAGGGTCAGCGAGCCGGCGAAGGCGGCGCCCAGCTCGGCGCCCCGGGCCGCCAGCGCGCCGGGCAGCACGAAGACCGGGTTCACGCTGCTCATCTCGGCGTACACCGGGATGGGCCGGGGCCGGGCGGCCGCCGCGGCCACGATGGCCAGGCCGGCGCCGCGCGACCCGGTGAAGCCGACCGCCTGGATCCTCGGGTCGGTGACGAGCTTGGCGCCCACGCCGGGGCCGTCGCCGTAGAGCATGGAGAACACGCCCTCCGGCAGACCTGCGCTGCGCACCGCGTCGGCGATGGCGCGGCCGACCAGCTCGCTGGTACCGGGGTGTGCCTCGTGCGCCTTCACCACGACGGGGCAGCCGGCGGCGAGCGCGGAGGCGGTGTCACCACCGGCCACCGAGAAGGCCAGCGGGAAGTTGCTCGCGCCGAACACCGCGACCGGGCCGAGCGGGATCTGGCGCTGCCGGATGTCCGGACGCGCCGAGGTGGCGGGGTCGATGCGGGCACCCTGCCAGCTGCCCTCGCGCAGCACCTGGCCGAACAGCCGCAGCTGGCCGGTGGTGCGGGCGAGCTCACCGGTGAGCCGTGCCTCGGGCAGGCCGCTCTCCAGTACGGCTCGCTCGACGAGCGTCGCGCCGAGGGCCTCGATGTTGCCGGCGATCGTGTCCAGGAAGTCGGCCCTGGCGGCGATCGTGGCGGTGCGGTACCCCTCGAAGGCCTGCTCGGCGAGCTGGCAGGCGCGGTCCAGGTCGTCGGGGCCGGCACCCGGGTAGCCGGGCTCGATGCGGTCGCCGGTGCGCGGGTCGACGCCGTACACCGGCTCGCCGGTGCCGGTCACCGAGGTGCCGCCGATGATCATCTGTCCGGTCAGCCCGGTGGGGTTGGAGTGGGTCATGGGTTACCTCCTCCGGCTCAGCGGGACACCTTGTTGATCAGGGTCGTGAGCGCGGCAAGTTCGTGGTCCTGCAGGTCTACCAAAGGCGGGCGCACCGGGCCGGCCGGGCGGCCGATCGCGCGCATGCCGGCCTTGACGATGCTCACCGCGTAGCCACGGCCCCGGTTGCGCAGCTCGGTGTAGGGCAGCACGAACTCGTCGAGCATGGTGAGCACGGCGTCCCGGTCACCGGAGCGGACCGCGCGGTAGAAGGTGAGTGCGAACTCCGGCATGAAGTTGAAGATGGCCGAGGAGTACGTGCTCACGCCCAGCTGCAGGTAGGGCAGCGCGAACATCTCGGCGGTCGGCAGGCCGCCGACGTAGATCAGCCGGTCCCGCAGCCGGGTGTAGATCCGGGTCATCTGCTCCAGGTCGCCCGCGCCGTCCTTGAAGCCGACGAGGTTCGGGCACTCGTCGGCCAGGCGGGCCACGGTGTCGGCGGAGTAGATCGCGTTCGACCGGTTGTAGATGATTACGCCGAGGTCGGTGGACCGGCAGACCGAGCGGACGTAGGCGTACAGCCCGTCCTGCTCGGACTCGGTCAGGTACGGCGGGAACAGCAGGATGCCGTCGGCGCCGGCCTGCTCGGCGGAGCGCGCGAGCCGGACCGCCGTGGTGGTGCCGTGCCCGGCGGGCGCGAGCACCGGGGAGCCCTGGGGCGCGCTCTGCGCGGCGGCGGCGACCACGGCCTCGGTCTCCTCCGGGGCGAGCGAGAAGAACTCGCCGGTGCCACCGGCCGCGAACAGGCCCGCGACCTCGTACTTGCTCAGCCAGGCGATGTTCTCCCGGTAGCCGGTCTCGTCGAAGGACAGGTCGTCACGGAAATGCGTCACCGGGAAGGAGAGCAGCCCGGAGGCGACCTTCGTGGCGAGTTCGGCGGGGGAGTACCCAGACACGCTGCTCTGTCTCCAAAGGCTCGGCGAAGGCTTGCGAAGGCTTGCGAAGGCTTCGCTTCAACCGTAGGGAGACCGACCGATATAAGTCCAACACTCGTTTTGGATGGTTTGATACTTAAACTGTATCGGTGTTCACCTTCGACCAGCTCGAGACGTTCGTGGCGGTGGCCGAGGAGCTGCACTTCGGGCGGGCCGCCCACCGGCTGTCCATGACCCAGCCACCGTTGAGCCGCCGGATCAAGCTGCTGGAGGACGAGCTCGGGGTCCGGCTGTTCGACCGGACCCACCGCTCGGTGAAGCTGACCCCGGCAGGGCGGGTGTTCCTGGCCGACGCGCGCCAGCTGCTGCACCTGTCCCACGAGGCCGCGCTGTCGGCCCGGCGGGTACCTCGGGGTGAGTCGGGCGTCGTCACGCTCGGCTTCACCGCGACCACGGCGTACTCGTTCCTGGAGCACGTGCTGACCGCCGCCAGTGCGCGGCTGCCCAGGGTGGAGCTGGTGCTGCGCGAGATGGTCACCTCGACGCAGCTGGAGGCGCTGCTGGCCGGCAGCATGGACCTCGGCATGATCCGGCCGCCGGCCACCGGCGCGGACCTGGTGACCATGCCGCTGATCCGCGAGCCGCTGCTGGCCGCGCTGCCGGCGCGCCACCCGCTGGCCGTGCGTGCGGAGGACCCGAGCGTGCACGACTTCGACGGCGAGCCGTTCGTGATGTACTCGCCCTCGGAGGCGCGGTACTTCTACGAGGTGCTGGTGAGCATCTTCCGGGGCGCCGAGTCCTCACCCGACTACGTCCAGTACCTCGGCCAGGTGCACAGCATGCTGGCGCTGGTCAAGGCCGGTATCGGGCTCGCGCTGGTGCCCGCGGCCGCCACCGCGCTGCGGTACGAGGGCGTGCTGTTGCGCCCGGTGCGCGGCATCGACCCGCGCCCGGTGAAGCTCGACCTGGCCTGGCGGCGGGGCAACGACAACCCCGCGCTGGGCGGACTGCTGACGGTGATCCGAGAGGTGGCCGAGGACCAGCACCTGTGGTGACACACGCGCCGTTCCCCGGCCACCGCCCCGGGCCTGACCTGGGCTCGGTCAGGGAGCCTCGACCGGCACCAGGCTGGGCACCGGCTCGAACTCGGTGATGTTGTCCAGCGAGGGGCCCATGGCCGCGTTGGCCTCCCGCTCGACCATGATCTCCACCAGCACCGGGAGCTGGGCGGCCTCGGACTCCAGGCTGGCCCAGCGCAGGGCGTCGGCGATGTCGCCGGGCTGCTCCACCCGCCGGGCCGGGCAGCCGAACGCCTCCATCAGCTTGACGTGGTCGATGCCGCCCTCGCCGTAGTGCAGGTCGACCGCGTAGTTCATGTCGTAGCCGAGCTCGGCCTGCCGGATGAGCCCCAGGTACTCGTTGTTCACCATGACGATCACGAACGGGATCCGGTACTGCGCGGCGACCGCGATCTCCTCCATCAGGAACTGGAAGGAGTAGTCGCCGACCACCGCGACGACCGGCTTGTCGGGGTAGGCACACTTGACCCCGATCGCCGCCGGGATCTCCCAGCCCAGTGGCCCGGCCTGCCCGCAGACCAGGTAGTGCCGGGGCCGGAACGTCTGCTGGAACTGGCCGGACCAGATCTGGTAGAGCCCGATCGCGGTGACGAACGTGGTGTCAGGGCCGAACACCTCGTTGACCTCGCGGTACACCCTCGGTGGCTTGATCGGCACGTCGTCGAAGTCGTCGCGGCGCAGCAGCGTGGACCGCAGCTCGGCGACCCGGTCCACCCACGGACCGGGACTGCGCCGGGAGGCCCGGTGCCTGGCGTGCGCGTCGAGCGCGGCGAGGGTGGGCTTGGCGTGCCCGACGATGCCCAGGTCCGGCTCGAAGACCTTGCCGAGCTGCGTCGGCTCGATGTCCACGTGGATGAACCTGCGCCCACGCCGGTAGGTGTCCAGGTCACCGGTGTGCCGGTCGCCGAAGCGGGCGCCGACCGCCAGCACCAGGTCGCTCTCCAGGAACGCCGCGTTGCCCCAGCGGGTCTGCGTCTGGATGCCCGCCATACCGGCGAACAGCGGGTGGTCCTCCGGGAACGCGCCCTTGCCCATCAGCGTCACCTGCACCGGCACCTGCAGGTACTCCGCCAGGTCGCGCAGCTCTTCCCAGGCCTCGCCGCCGATCACGCCGCCACCGGCGAGGATCAGCGGGCGCTGGGCCGCCAGCAGCATGTCGACGGCCGCGCGCACCGGCTCCGAGCGGGGCTCCGGCTGGTCGACCGGCAGCGCAGCATCGATCGCCGGGTCGTAGGAGCAGCGCCCGCGTTGCACGTCCAGCGGCAGGTCGATCAGCACCGGACCCGGCCGGCCGGAGCGGGCGATCCGGAACGCCTCCCGGAACACCCAGGGCGCCTGGCCGGGCTCCTTGAGCTGTACCGCCCACTTGGTCACCGGCTTGGCGATCTCGACGATGTCGACCGCCTGGAAGGCCTCCTGGTGCAGCTTGTTGCGCGGGGCCTGGCCGGTGATGCAGATGATCGGGATCGAGTCCGCGAGCGCGGTGTACAGGCCGGTGATCATGTTGGTACCGGCAGGGCCGGAGGTGCCCAGTGTCACTCCGACCTTGCCGGTGGCTCGTGCCCAACCGTCGGCGGCGTGTGTGCCGCCCTCCTCGTGGCGCACGGTCAGGTGCTTGATGCCGCTCTTCTGGAGTGCGGCGTAGAGCGGCAGGATCGCGGCGCCGGGGATGCCGAAGACGGTGTCGACGCCCTCCGACTCCAGCACCTGGGCGACGGCTTCCATGCAGGGGATCTTGGTCATGCCGCTGTCCTTCCGGAGGCGTTCTCGAGCACCTTGAGCAGCGCCGAGTGGTCGAGTGAGCCGTAGCCCTGGGCACGGGCGGCGGCGATGAGCTGGGCGACCAGTGCGGTCACCGGCAGCGAGATCTCGGCCTGGCGTGCCGCCGCGACCGCGATCCCCATGTCCTTGTGGTGCAGGTCGATCCGGAAACCGGGGGCGAACTGGCGCTCCACCATCGACCTGCGCTTGAGCTCCAGGATCCGGCTGCCGGCCAGGCCGCCCGCGAGCACGTCCAGTCCCGCGTGCGGGTCCACCCCGGACGCCTCGAGCAGCACGATCGCCTCGGCGACCAGTGCGTAGATACCGCCGACGACCAGCTGGTTGGCCGCCTTGACGGTCTGCCCGGCGCCCGGCCCACCGACGTGCACGATCGTCTTGCCGAGTGACTGGAGCACCGGCAGCGCGGCCTCGAAGTCCGCCTCGGCGCCGCCCACCATGATGGACAGCACGGCGTCGACCGCGCCCTTCTCGCCGCCACTGACCGGGGCCTCCACCGCCCGGACGCCGCGGTCAGCGGCCTCGGCGGCGACTGCCCGCGAGGTATCCGGCCTGATCGTGCTCATGTCGATCAGGAGCAGGCCGGGCTTGGCGTGCTCGAGCACTCCGTCCGGGCCGAGCACCACCTCCTCGACCTGCGGCGAGTCGGGCAGCATCGTGATCACGACGTCGGCGTCGGTGGCCTCGGCGAGCGAGGCGGCGGCCCGGCCACCCGCGGCGACCAGCTGGTCGCGGCGGGCGGCGTCGAGGTCGTAACCGGTCACGGTGTGCCCGGCCTTGACCAGGTTGGCGGCCATCGGTGCGCCCATGATGCCCAGGCCGATGAAACCCACGTTCATCAGACGTTCTCCTCGATCGGCGTGGCGTTGGTGGTGGTTCCCTGTGCGGCGGCCCGGTCCTGGCGGGGCAGCCAGCCGAAGCTGTCCGCGCTCGGGCCGACCGGCTTGTACTCCAGCCCGACGTGGCCCCGGTAGCCGTGCCGGAGCAGCGCGCCGAGTACGGCGTCCCAGTCCAGCTCGCCGGTGCCGGGCTGGCCGCGCCCAGGTACGTCGGCGATCTGGACGTGGCCGAACCGGGTCGCGTGCTGCTCGACCAGCTGCAGCACCGACTCGCCCATCCGCGCCAGGTGATAGAGGTCGGCGAGGAACGCGACGTTGCCGACCT
The DNA here is from genome assembly GCA_036272795.1 of Pseudonocardia sp. Taxonomy (GTDB): domain Bacteria; phylum Actinomycetota; class Actinomycetes; order Mycobacteriales; family Pseudonocardiaceae; genus Pseudonocardia. The sequence goes on along the minus strand of DATAYB010000113.1, from coordinate 1,549 downwards.
GGTGCACCACCCGCAGGTAGTCGACGAGCTCCAGGGCCTGGCGCGACGAGGTGATGGGGTAGCGGGGGCTCTCGTAGCTGTTCAGCGCCTCGATCACCACGGTGGCGCCGATCCTCGCGGCCGCGCGGGCGGCGAGCACGAGGTTCTCGGTCGCCAGCTCCCGCTGGACCGCGCGGCTCACCCCGGGCTCGGTGTTGCCGTACAGCGCGTTGAGCGTGGTGCAGCCCAGCGACTCGGCGAAGTCCACCGCCGCGTCGATGTTGATCCGGAACCGGGCGCTCTCGGACGGCCGGGACAGCAGGCCCCGGTCACCGGCCGCCATGTTGCCCGCGTCGAAGTTCAGCCCGACCAGCCGGGTGCCCGCGTCGACGATCGCACGGCGCAGCGCGTCGAGCTCGTGCTCGGGCGGGTCTGGCTCGGCGAACGGCCACCACAGCTCGACCGCGGTGAACCCGGCCGCCGCGGCCGCCCCTGGCCGTTCCAGCAGCGGGAGCTCGGTGAACAGGATGGACAGGTTGACGTCGTAGCGCAGCGGTTCACCGGGCATCCGGTCGCTCCCTCGAGGTGGCGGTGTGGGGAAGTGGGTCAGGTGGCCGAGCTGCCGACGAGCGCGGTTGTCCCTCATGCGAACGTGCCTCGTCGACTGTATGCAGTATGGAAAGTGATGTCTAGGGTTTGTCGCAAGCCGCCAATGACCAGAATTGGTGGTCGACGGTATACAGTATGGGCGCTACTGTGGCCTCGATCACGTGTTCCTCGGGTGTGCTGGCTGGACGGAGGGTGAGATGGCTGAGGGCGACGACGCCGGCCGCGAGGTGCGGGACTACTACGGCCGCCGCTACTACCTGCGCGACAGGCCTGAGGACCGGGCCGGTCGGGAGCAGGCGGTGTGGCTGGCCTGGCCGCCGATGGCCGCGGTCGGGGTGCTGCAGTACGGCTTCGGCGCCGCGGTACCTGCGTTGATGGACCGCAACGGCTGGACGCTGGTCGGCACGTTCTCCGTCCTCGCGGCCTGGGCGGTGTGCCAGGCCGGGGTCGCGTTCCCGACGGCGTGGCTGCGCGAGCGGAACCGGGTCGCCCCGCGCACGGTGATGCTCATCGGCGCGGTGCTCTGCGCGATCGGGCTGGTCAGCCTGGCGCACGGGCCCGGGCTGTTCGGGGCGCTGGTCGGCTACGCGGTGCTGGGGGGCGCGGGCGCGGGGCTCGTCTACAGCACGTGCAGCACCTCGGTCGGCAAGTGGCACCCGGACCGGGTCGGCGGCAAGGTCAGCCTGGTGACCGGGGCGTTCGCCTACGGCGCGGTGCCCTTCGCGGTCGCCGCCGTCGTCCGGCTGACTCGTGAGAACCTGCCGGTGGCGCTGGACGTCACGGCGCTGCTGCTGTTCCTGGTGGTTGCCGGTTTCGGGGTGTTCTTCCGCGACCCGCCGCCGGACTGGTGGCCGGCCGACATCGACCCCCGCGAGTGGGCGCTGCGGCACGCGCCCGGTCGGCGGGTGCACGCCCCGGCGGTGGCGCAGTTCTCGCTGCGCGCCGCGCTGCGCACCCGCAC
>DATAYB010000112.1:0-6974 GCA_036272795.1 Pseudonocardia sp. | reverse complement strand
CCTTCGACCCACTTGGTGCCGGGCAGCTTGCAGACGTCGTGGCCGATGCTGCTGTGGTAGGTGTCGACGAACTCGGCACCGCCCTCGTCGGCCGCATCGGCGAGCATCGAGTTCAGCCGCTTGGTGGTCTGCCGCAGGTAGGCGACGTCGCCGGGGCTGAACGGGATGACGGGGAAGCAGCCGGGGCCGGAGTCCGGCAGGATCGTCGGGTAGCCGACGACCAGCTTCTTCGCGTCCGGCGCGCGCTTGTCGATCGCCTCGAGCACCGCGACCACCTTCGCCTTGGTGGCGTCGATCCGCTGCGCGATCTCGTCCTTGCCGGTGCGGTTGTAGTAGTCGCGACAGCCCGCGCCGAGCGGCTTGGTCGGGGACTGCACCGCGCAGGTCAGGATGATGTCGCTGAACCCGATGTCGTTGCCGCCGATGCCGAGGCTCACCAGGTCGGTGTGCTCGGTCACCGCGTTCAGCTCGGGCGGGTTGCCGGTTGCGGTCTGTGACGAGAACATGTCCTTCGTCGTCGAGCCGCTGCAGCTGACGTCCTTGAACGACGACGAGTGCAGCGCCGCGTTCACGAGCGATGGGTAGTTGTGGTCCGACCGCAAGCAGGCGGCGGGCTGCCCGTTCTGCATCGGGATGAGCGGACCCGCCGTGTAGGAGTCACCGAGCGCCACGTAGTTGCCGCCGACGTCGGAGCCCTCGTCCGCGTACGCCTGACCAGCGGTGAACGCCGCGATGCCGGCGCAGCCGACCGCGGCAACAAAGGCGCGCACCCCGTAACGAACTCGCGCAGATCGCACCGCGCGCCCCCTCACCGCTGATCAACACTAATTGCGGCGGAGCGTAACGGAGCGTATTCGCTGCGCATAGAGCGGGGCGAGATTCAGCCCGGACCGGGTGGTACCCGCGACGTTATACGCACCGTAGTCGGTCCGGTCTCGTTGCGCGGACTGAGAGGCCGTTGTCGGGCCACTCGCGGACCTCCGGGAGGACGAGATGGGCCGACGGCGGTGGGTCGTCCTCGCCTGCGCCTTCGCGGTGGCCGCCGGGCTGCTGGCAGGCGGTCTGGTGGCCGGTGGCCCGCTCACGGCACAGGCGTCCGCCGCTCCGGAGCAGCCGACCGCCCTGTTGGACCCGTCTCCGCCCGGCTCCAACGACTGGCACTGCAAGCCCAGCGACGACCACCCGAACCCCGTTGTACTGGTACACGGCCTCGGCGCCAACCAGGCCGAGAACTGGGCCTACCTCGCGCCGCTGCTGGCCGACCACGGCTTCTGCGTGTTCTCGCTGACCTACGGCCGCAACCCGCTGGCCCCGCCGCCGCTGTCCCAGGTCGGCGGCCTGCAGCCGATGGAGGAGAGCTCGCTCGAGCTGGCCGCCTTCGTGGCCCTGGTGCGCAAGGCCACCCACGCGGACAAGGTCGACATCGTCGGCCACTCCGAGGGCAGCCTGATGCCGGACTACTACGTCAAGTTCCGGGGCGGCGACGAGTACGTCGACAAGTACGTGGCGATGACCCCGCTCTGGGACGGCACCAACACCGCCGCGCTGGCCAGCGCGAACCAGGCCGCCGTGGCGATCGGACTCGGGCCCGGCCTCGGCACGGTGTTCCTCCCGCTCTGCGGATCCTGCCGGGAGTTCCTGCACGGCTCGCCGTTCCTGAAGAGGATGGCCTCGGACGGCGGCCCCGCGGTCGACGGCGTCACCTACACGACGATCATGACCAGGTACGACGAGGCGGTCGTGCCATACACCAGCGGCCGGCTGCACGGCGACGATGTCACGAACATCGTCCTGCAGGACCACTGCCCGCAGGACCTCTCCGAGCACGTCGGGGTCGCCTTCGACCCGGTGGCCGCCCAGTTCATCGTGAACGCGCTGGACCCCGACCACGCCACACGCGTGCACTGCTCCCCTGTCCCCGCGAACGGTCTGCCCGGCTACGGCCAGCGCTGACCCGGCGCAGCCGGAGCTCGGCGCAGACCTGCGCAGACCTGCGCAGGCCGGCCCCGCGCAGCCGGGTTCGGAGCCGTCGGCCGCCTGACCAAGCCGCATTCTGGGCAACGGGCGCACGCGGTGCCTGCCGTTACCGAACTGCACAGGGGGCAGGTTTTTCGGCCGCAAAACCTGCCTGTGGTGAAGTTCGGTAACAACAAGCCGGCCGAGCACGCGTCGCCGAGCAGACACGCCGGCCGCGGAACGCGCCGCCCGGATCACTCAGGTGCCTGCCGTTACCGAACTACACAGCAGGCACGTATTTCGGCCGCAAAACCTGCCTCCTGTGGAGTTCGGTAACAGCGGGCCGATCGAGAGCGGGCCTGCCGGGCGCGCCGGCCAAGCACGCCGCACGCCGGCCAAGCACGCCGCACGCCGCCGGGCGCCGGGCTCAGCTGGCGCGGGTGAGCAGGGGCCAGAGGCCGTCGGCGCCCTCGGCGAGCACACGGCGGGCGATCACGGTGTGCCAGTGGGCATCGCTGCCGTCCTCCTCGCGCCAGGCCCACAGGCGGGTGGTGGCCAGCCGCAGGTCGTGCTCGAGCGTGAACCCGATCGCGCCGTGCACCTGGTGCGCGATCCGGGCGACCGCGCCGGCCGCCTCGCTCGTGCGCGCCTTGGCCACCGCGATAGCGAAGCCGGCGTCCGGGCCGACGACGTCGTTGGCGGCGGCGATCCGGGTGGCCGCGTCGACCGCCGCCCGGCCGGCCGCGACCTCGGCCGCCGCCAGCGCGAGCTGCTGCTGCACCGCCTGGAACTTGCCGATCGGCCGCCCGAACTGCACCCGCTCCCCCGCGTACCGCACCGAACCCGCCAGCGCCCGGCCGGCCGCACCGGCGAGCAGCAGTGCCCTGGCCAGCGCGGCGCGGCGGACCAGCAGCTCCCGGGTGTCCTCCGGCGCGGTGGCGGCGTCCTCGGCCGGCACGCGCACGTCGAGCAGCACGTCGTCGCGGGGCTCGCCGGCGAGGTTGGCACCGGGTGTGACGGTTATCCCGGCGGCGGTCGGGTCCACCGACAGCACGACGTCGGAGCCACCCGGGCCCGCAGCCAGCACGACCAGCCGTGCGGCCGTCCCTGCCCAGCCGACCCGGCTCAGCTGGCCGGTCACCGAGTAACCACCATCCGCCCCGGCGCGCACCGCGGGCCCGCCGACGCCGGCCCCGCTTCCGGCCGCGCCGGTCCCCGCCGCGACACCGGCCCCGGTCCCAGCGGTCCCGGTCCCGAGGGTGCCGTCCGACGCCACCGCGAGCGGCCCGGTCGGCACCGGCAGCCCGGCGGTGTGCAGCAGCCAGCCGGCCAGCTCGGTCTCAGCGAGTGGCACCGCGGCGGCGGCCTCCCCGGCGACCAGCAGCAAGGCGGCGAGGTCGGCCAGCGTGCCGCCACTGCCACCGGCCGACTCTGGCAGGCTCAGCTGCACCAGGCCGAGCTCGGTCAGGGTCGACCAGAGCGCGGCGGGCAGCCCGTCGGTGACCTCGGCCGGATGGTCGGCGAACACCTGCCGGGCGGTGGCCACCAGCTCGTCGGTCTCGGCCGCCGCACCCGCGCTCGTCCCGGAGTTCATCGCAGCCCCAGCCCTCTCGCCACCACACCACGCAGGATCTCGTTCGTACCGCCGCGCAGGGTGAACCCGGGCGCGTGCAGCACCGCGTCGGCGAGCAGCCGCGCGAAGCCGGACTCGGCCCCGGGATCGGGCGGGACCGACACCAGCAGCCGGGCCGCGTCGATCACCTCGCTCTCGAAGCGGGTGCCGAGGTCCTTCACCATCGCGGCTGGTACGTCTGCCGGCAGGCCCGCGGTCAGCGACGCGGCGATGCCCAGTGACAGCCGCCGTAGCGTCCACACCCTGGCGACCAGAGCTCCCAGCTCGCGCAGCCCGGCGGCGCCGAGCGAGTCGCCGGCCATCGACAGCTCGCCGACCAGCGCGACCAGCAGCGGGAACGTGGACAGGAACCGCTCCGGGCCGCTGCGCTCGAAGGCCAGCTCCGAGGTCACCTGGTGCCAGCCGGCGCCGATCTCACCGAGCACCAGCTCGTCCGGCACGAAGACGCCGTCGAGCACGACCTCGTTGAAGTGGTGCGCGCCGGTGAGCAGCCGGATCGGGTTGATCTGCACGCCCGGCGAGTCGAGCTCGACGATGAACTGGCTCAGCCCGACGTGCCGGTTGCGGTCCTCGGCCGGGGCGGTGCGGGCCAGCGCGAAGAACGCGTGCGCGTGGTGCGCGCCGGAGGTCCAGACCTTGGTGCCGGTGAGCTGCCAGCCGCCGTCCACCTGGACCGCACGGGTGCGCACCGAGGCCAGGTCGGAACCCGAGTCCGGCTCGCTCATGCCGATGCCGAAGTAGCACTCGCCGGCGGCGATCCTGGGCAGGTAGCGCTGCTTCTGTGCCTCGGTACCGAAGCGCAGCAGGGACGGCCCGATCTGCCGGTCGGCCACCCAGTGCGCGGCGACCGGGGCACCGGCGGCGAGCAGCTCCTCGGTGAGCACGTAGCGGTCGAGCGGTGTGCGCCCGTGCCCGCCGTACTCGACCGGCAGCGTCATGCCCAGCCAGCCCCGCGCGCCCAGCTCGCGGCTGAACCGCTCGTCCCAGCCGGACAGCCAGACGTCACACCGCGGGGTGAACCGGCCCTCCGCGCGCTCCTTGGCCACGAACTCCCGGACCTCGGCGCGCAGTTCCTCGGTCTCCGGCGCCAACCCGACCGACGGCAGCGCCAGCGTCTGGGCCAGGTCCCGATCAGCTGCAGTGCTCACCGGCCGATCCTCGCACGGCCGGCGACCGCGCACCCGGCAGCGTGAGAGACCCCTCGCCGGCAGTGCCCGGCCGGCACCCCGGCGAACCATAGGGAAACCACAGCCAGCACCGGAACACCGCGCCCGAACCGGCCGTTGACCAGGGTGGACGTCCGATGAACCCGGGAGCCTTCGTGACCTTTACACCCATGCCCGAGACCGGCGCCGCCGAGTCGGCCGTGGTTGCGCCGGCCGCGACGACCGGCGCTGTCACCGGGCGGGCCGCCGTGCCGAACGCCGGCCTCGGTCTGCTCGCGCTCGGGTCCCTGCTCGTGCTGCTGCTGCACGTGCTGCCGCCATCCAACCAGGTCAACCCGATGACCCGGACCATCTCGGAGTACGCCCTCGGCGCGAACGGCTGGATGTTCGACGTCGGCGTGCTCGCGCTGGCCGCCGGCTCGATGCTCGTGCTGGCCGGGCTGGTGCGCGCCGGCGTGGTGCGCGCGGTCAGTGGCACGGGGGTGTTCGTCACGCTCTGGTCGGGGGCGCTCGCCGTGCTGGTGGTCTTCCAGAAGTACGACTTCGCGAACGGCGAGCACACCGGTGCCAGCGGCATGATCCACCGGATGGCCAGCCTCGTCGCGTTCCTCAGCCTGCCGACCGCCGCCCTGCTGGCCAGCCGGGGCGCCGCCCGGCGCAACCCGAGCTGGCGCCGCCCGGCCGCCCTGACCCGCTGGGCCGCGCTCGCCTCCTGGGCCACCCTGTCGCTGCTGATCTACGCCGTGGCGCAGGGCTTCGTCACCGACATCTCCTGGTGGCGGGTCTTCCCGTTGGGCGGCATGGAACGGCTGATCGCGCTCGCCGAGATCGTCGCCGTGTTCGCCATGGGCAGCTGGGGCCGCCGGGCCGCGACGGGCGCACCAGCCCCGGCCACAGCGGTCAGCTCCGCCCGGGCCTGACGCTGAGCCCAGGCCTACGACTCAGCCGCGACCCACCAGCTCCGCGACGGTGACGGCGGCGCCGCGCTCGTGCAGTGAGCGCAGCGCCCCTCGGTACTCGGCGACGAAGCGCTCGTCGTCCACCAGGTCGCCGAACAGGTCGCGGTTGGCCACGAAGTCCAGCCCGTCGACACCCTGCTTGGCGGCGTTGGCCATCAGCGTGTCGCGCAGCTGGTCCTGCACGTCGATCGGCTCGCCGGACTCGTCGACGCCCTCCGCGTAGCGCGCCCATGCCGCGATCGTGAGCACCGAGCGGCGGTACTCGCCGTCCTGCTCCAGCTGGTGGCGCAGCACCGGGACCAGGAACTTCGGGATCCGGTCGGACGTGCCGAAGCACAGCCGGGCGAGCGTGTCGGCGACCGCGGGGTTGGCAAAGCGCTCCATCAGCGTCTGCCGGTACTGCTTGAGGTCGACCCCGGGCACGGGCAGCAGGGCCGGGATGCCCTCGTGGTCCCAGTAGCCCATCAGCAGCTCGACGAAGTTCGGGTCGGCGGACGCCTCGTGCGCGTACCGGTAGCCGGCGAGGTAGCCGAGGTAGCAGAGCACCTGGTGGCCGGCGTTGAGCAGCCGCAGTTTCATCAGCTCGTACGGCATGACGTCGGCGACGACCTGCACGCCGACGTCCTCCAGCGGCGGGCGGCCCTGCGTGAAGTGCTCCTCGAGCACCCACTGCGTGAACGGCTCGCAGACCACCGGCCAGCGGTCGGAGATGTCGAAGCGCTCGGCCAGCGTGGCGCGGTCCGAGTCGGCGGTGACCGGGGTGATCCGGTCGACCATGGAGTTCGGGAAGGCCACGTTCGCCGCCATCCACGCGCCGAGCTCCGGGTCGCGCCGGGTGGCGAATGCGGTCAGCATGCGCTGCGCCACGTGCCCGTTGCCCTGGATGTTGTCGCAGCTCATCACCGTGAACGGCGCAAGGCCCCTGGCGCGGCGGCGTACCAGCGCCTCGGTGATCAGCCCGAACGTCGTGGTCGGCACAGCGCCGGGCGCCAGGTCGGCCTGGATCCTCGGGTCGCGGTCGTCGAACTCCCCCGTCACCGGGTGCACGCTGTAGCCGCCCTCGGTGACGGTCAGCGAGACGATCCGGGTGCGCTCGCTGGCCATCCGCTCGACGACCGCCTCAGGGTCGTCCGGGGCGAACAGGTAGTCCATGATCGAGCCGATCACCCTCGGCTCCAGCCGGCCGTCCGGGTACTTGAGGACCAGCGTGTACAGGTAGTCCTGGGCGCGCAGGGCATCGCGCATGCCGGCGTCGGAGGG
>DATAYB010000111.1:0-3850 GCA_036272795.1 Pseudonocardia sp. | reverse complement strand
GGAGGTCCTCGCGCTCGCCGTCCGCCACGCCGCCCATCGCGAGCAGTTCGGCCGCCCGATCGCCCGGCTCCAGGCGGTCGGCCAGGAGCTCGCGGCGGCCGGGGCGGAGGTGGCCGCGGTGCGCGCCGCGACGCTGGCCGCCGCCCGAACCGCTGACCGGGCCGGCTTCGGTGCCGAGGAGACGTTCGTGGCGGTGGCGGCGGCCAAGATCCGGGCGGGGATGGCCGCGACGGAGCTCGCCCGGATCGCGCACCAGGTGCATGGGGCCGCCGGCCTGGTCCACGGGCAGCGGCTCGCCACGTTGACCGCGCGGCTGTGGGCGTGGCGGGATGAGGACGGCGCCGAGTCCCACTGGGCGCGGTTGTTGGGTGAGCAGGCATTGCGCGCCGGACCCGATGGGATATGGGCGATGGTCAGCCAATAGTGGAGTCAACATCGACGTTGACAGTCTGAATTGTAGTCATTTATGCTCATGAGCAGGAACCGTGAGCGGAGGCAATGGCATGACGACAGTCGGGCAGATCGACCAGGCCACGTTCCGTGCGGTGCTCGGGCACTTTCCGACCTCGGTCGTGGCGGTGACCTCGGTCGATGCCGCGCGGCGACCGGTGGGTATGGCGGTGGGCTCGTTCACCTCCGTTTCGCTGTCCCCACCGCTGGTGGCTTTCTTTCCGGATCTGGGTAGCTCCACGTTCCCGCACATTCGGGACTCGGCGAAGTTCTGCGTCAACCTGCTCGGCGATTCCCAACACGACGTGTGTGGCGCATTGTCGGTCAAGGGCGGGGACAAGTTCGCCGAGCTCGGCTGGCGGCCCGCTCCGTCCGGCGCCCCGATCATCGAAGGCGCGCTGGCCTGGATCGACTGCTCGATCCACTCGGTGACCCCGGCGGGCGACCACTACCTCGTACTCGGCGAGGTCACCTCGCTGGCCGTGGTCGGCGCCGAGCACTCACCGCTGATCTTCTTCAAGGGCGCATACGACCGGCTGCACGGGATGCGCCCGGGAGCCTAGGTGTTTTGGTGATCATCAGGACGGCAGGGCTTTTTGATCATGCGCCAGACGACCCTGACGTCCTGTTGATCACGGGCGAGCGCGCGGTGCGGACTGACGGAATCCGCGACTCGCGCCGCGGAATCTAGCGACTCGCGGGTGGTGGTTAGACGGACTCGTGCAGTTCGGTCAGGTTGAGGGCTTCGGCCAGTTCGTCGCGGCCGGACACGCCCAGCTTGACGTAGACGCGCTGCAGGCGGTTCTCGATGCTGCGGACCGAGAGCACGAGGTCCTTGGCGATCCGCTTGTTGGAGTGCCCGGCGGCGGCGAGCATCGCGGTCTCCCGTTCCGCCGTGGTGAGCCGGGCACGGGCGTCGATGGAGCGCAGCGCCGGGGTGGACGCGCCTTCGCACCGGTCGGCCAGCCCGATGGCCCGCCGCGTGGCGGCCGCCGCGGCCCGGGGGTGGCCGATCCTCGTCCACACCACGGCGGCGTCGGCGGCGGCGTCGGCGGCGAGCAGGTCGGCGCCCATGTCGGCGAACGCGCCGCTGGCCTCCTCCAACTCGCGCGGGTCGCCGGCCAGCAGCGCCCTGGCATGCGCCGCCCGCGCCGTGACCAGGCCCTGGTCGATCTCCTGCTCGAGCTCGGTCAGCCCGCGCACCACGTCACGGGCCCTGCCGAAGCGCGCCAGGCTGTGCAGCGCGGCCGAGGTGACCACCAGGTCCCCGGTCTTGCGGCCGAGCGCGGCGGCGTCCTCACACAGCGAACGGGCGCGGGGCAGATGGCCCTGGGCGACCGCGTTCCACGCCCTGGCGTGCAGCAGGTCGGCGGCGTCGTAGGTCAGGTTGGTGAGCGCCATCGAGTCCAGCTCCGCCAGCGCCGCGCCGGACCGGCGGGCCTCGCCGGTCAGCGCGAGGGCCAGTGCGAGGGTGTGCAGCGCCTCGTGCAGGAACATCGGCCGGCCGATCCGGCGGAACACCCCCACCGCCTCCTGCGCGCGGAGCACCGCGCTGCCGATGCGCCCCCTGCCGAGCTCGACCTTGGCGCGCTGCAGCGCAAAGCAGGCCTGGGCCTCGGGGGAATGGTCGGCGAGCCCGAGGTCGTACTGCCGCTGGGCGAGCTCGTCCGCCTCCACCAGCCGGCCCGCGCTGAGCAGCGCCTCGCACCGGTTGAACAGGTGGAACCAGGGGTACCACTCGATCGGCTCGGTGAGCGCCACGTGTGCGGCGTGGCCGCGTTCGGTCAGCTCCACCGCCTCCGCGCAGCGGCCGAGTCGGGCCAGGCTGCGCGCGCCGGTCAGGCAGGCCCAGACCAGGGCTGAGCCGCCCCCGTCGGCGAGCAGCGGGGTCACCGCCTGCCAGGTCTCCCTCGGGCCGGAGCTCGTCACCAGGATCGTCGAGCGGCGTGCGGTGATCTCGTCCCGCCAGGCCCGCTCGCTGATCAGCTCCTCCGCCTCGGTGGCGACCTGCAGGCTCTTCTCGGGGAGGTTGGCGTAGAGGAAGTTGTCCATCCGCGCGATGGCGACGAGGCAGCGCTGTTCGTCGGTCGCGGCGCCGTCGACCATCGTGGACAGGGCCCGCTCGGCGGGGACGCTCAGGCCCTGGATGCTCTGCAGCTTCGCCGCGAGCAGCTGGGCGTCGAAGCCGCCGCCGAGGTCGATCGCCGCGTCGACCAGCCGGGCGGCCAGGTCGAAGTCGTGGCGCCAGCGGGCCGCCCAGGCCGCCGCGAGCATCAGCTGAGGGCTCCCACCGCCGCCCACCAGGCGCCACCGCCCGATGCGCAGGATGTCCTCCCGGCGCCGCGCCCCGGTCTCCTCGACGGCGTCGGCCAGCGCGCGGGCCATCGAGCGGATCCGCAGCACGGGCAGCCCGGCGCGGATCACGTCGCCGTACACCGGGTGTGCCAGCCGCACCTCGAGACGCCTGCGGTCCATCCGCACCGAGAGCAGGCCCTTGCGTTCGAGCAGCTCGGCCTGGTCGCGGTCGCCGAACGCATTGAGCTCCGCCTGGCCGAGTGGTTCGGCGAAGGAAACCAGCTCGAGCAGCTCCCGTTCCGAGGGGCTCAGCCCGTACAGCCGCGCCTCGACCAGCTCGACCAGCCGGCTCGACGGCAGCAGCGACCCGTCCAGCCGCCACATGCCGTTGTCGTTGCGCAGCGTGCGGTCCTCGAGCGCGCCCAGTACCAGCTCGCGCAGGAACAGCACGTTGCCGTCGCAGCGGCTGGCCAGGGTGAGCGTGGTCTCCGGGTCGACCGGCCCGCCCAGTGCCTCGCCGATGAGCCGCTCGATGGCCTCCATGGGCAGGCCGGTCAGCTCGATCCGGTCGAGCAGGCCGTCCTTCCACAGCGCCACCACCGCGTCCGGGGCGGGCTCGCCGGCGCGCACGGTGGCCAGCACGAATGCGGAGCCCGTCATGGCCAGCTGGCAGATGAGCGTCGCCGAGGAGTTGTCCAGCAGGTGGGCGTCGTCGACGAGCAGCAGCAGCCGGCGGGACCGTCCACCGATCGCGGCCAGCGAGGACGTGTAGCGGCGCAGCAGCTCGTGGCGGTCCTTGGCGAGCGGCTCCTCGTCGCTGTTCAGGGAGGGCAGCAGGTGGGCGAGTGCACCGAACGGCAGCTCGGCGGAGGCCTGGTGGCCCGCCACCCGGGCGGTGAACCACCTGTCGGTGTCGACCGTGCGCACGCACTCCAGCGCGGTCCTCGTCTTGCCGACACCGGCCGGCCCGGCCAGCACCAGGCCCTGGGCGGTCGGCTCGGTCAACAGCCGGGCGAACCGCTCGAGTTCCTGGGTACGGCCGGAGAACGGCCACGCGGCTCGGTCCATCGACGGTCCCCTGCCTCGGCGAGATGACCTTCGTCAC
>DATAYB010000110.1:0-3734 GCA_036272795.1 Pseudonocardia sp. | reverse complement strand
GCGTCCAGCAGCGGGATGACCGTCTCGCCGCCCTCCAGCGAGAAGCGCTTCTGCCCGACGTACTTGGTCTGCAGGAACGTCTCGAACGCCTCGGCGGCGTTCAGCTTGGACAGGATGTACTTCTGCTCGGCCACCGCGGGCTTCTGGTGCGGGACCTCGATCCGTTCCTGCAGCCAGGCGCGCTGCTCGGGGTCGGAAATGTGCATGTACTCGGTGCCGACGGTGCGGCAGTACGCGTCACGCAGCACGCCGAGCACGTCCCGCAGCTTCATCCGGGACTTGCCCGCGAAGCCGCCGGTGGCGAACTCCCGGTCCAGGTCCCACAGGGTCAGCCCGTGCGAGAGCACGTCCAGGTCGGGGTGGCGGCGCTGGCGGTAGTTCAGCGGGTCCGTGTTGGCCATCAGGTGGCCCCGGGTCCGGTAGGACTCGATCAGCTCGAGCACCCTGGCCGTCTTGTCGACGGCGCCCTCCGGCAGGTCCTGCACCCAGCGGATCGGCTCGTACGGCACCCGCAGGGCGGTGAAGATCTCGTCGTAGAAGCCCTCGTCACCGAGCAGCAGCTGGTGCACCCTGCGCAGGAAGTCACCCGACTCGGCGCCCTGGATGATCCGGTGGTCGTAGGTCGACGTCAGCGTGATGATCTTGCTGATGCCGAGCTCGGCGAGCCGCTCGTCGCTGGCCCCCTGGAAGGAGGCCGGGTACTCCATCGCACCGACGCCGACGATCGTGCCCTGGCCGGACATCAGCCTCGGCACGCTGTGGTTGGTGCCCAGGGTGCCCGGGTTGGTCAGGCTGATCGTGGTGCCGGCGAAGTCCTCCGCCTTCAGCGAGCCGGTGCGGGCCTTGCGGATCATGTCCTCGTAGGCCGACCAGAACTGTGCGAAGTTCATCGCCTCGCAGCCCTTGATCGACGCCACCACCAGGGAGCGCTGGCCGTCCTTGCCGGGCAGGTCGATGGCGAGCCCGAGGTTGACGTGGGTGGGGGCCACGGCGGTCGGCTTACCGTCGGTCTCGGCGAAGTGCTTGTTCATGCCGGGGAAGTCGGCAAGCGCCTTGACTACGGCGAAGCCGATCAGGTGCGTGAACGAGATCTTGCCGCCGCGCGTCCGCTTGAGCTGGCTGTTGATCACGATGCGGTTGTCCGCGAGCAGCTTGGCCGGCACGGCGCGCACGCTCGTCGCGGTCGGCACCGCCAGCGAGGCGTTCATGTTCTTGACCACGGCGTTGGCCGCCCCGCGCAGCGGGATGACCTCGCCGTCGACCGTGGTGGGCACGGCCGGCTTCGCGGCGCGGGAGGTGGTGCCGGCGGCCGGCTTGGCCTCGGTGCCGACCACGGTCCCGGAGGTCTTGCTCGGGGCGCTCGGCGGCGGGCTGGCGGACGGCGGCCGGGCGGTGGTGGTGGGAGGGGTGCTGGTGCTGGCCGTGGCGGTCCTGGTCGTGGTGACAGTGGTGGTGGCCGTGCCGTTCGGGCGGGAGCCGGCCGAGGCCGTCCCCGCTGATGTCGTGCCCGACGCTCCACCTGTCGATGTGCCGGCCGAGGCCGTGCCGGTCGAGTGCTCCACCTGCCCGTTCGCCCGGCTGTCGGTGGTCGGCTTGGCGGCGGCCTCGGCGGCGCCGTCGGTGCCGGGGCGGTAGTCGGCGAAGAAGTCGTGCCACGCGGGGTCGACCGAGGTGGGGTCATCGAGGAAACGCTGGTACATCTCCTCGACGAGCCACTCGTTGGTGCCGAACTGGGCGGTCGGGAACGGCGGGACCGACGCGGCTGACGAGCTGCTGGTGGACACGGTTGTAAATCGCCTCGCTTGAATTGATCGGGTTGCCTGGCCAGCGCCGTTCAGGCTAGTCCCTTCGGGGGCGTGCGCGTAGCAGTCCGTGGGCGTGGCTCGCGCGACGCTAGACCCGTTCTGCCTGGAGGAGGCGGGAGGCCAGCTCCCCAATGAGCGTAATAATTTCCTCACGAACAGTTTACGCTCGTAGCTTTCGCCGGTGGCGGCTCCTCCTCGAGGGGCCGGATGAGGTGGGGAGCGCACGTGGACGAACAGCCCGCCACCGACGATGACCTGGAGCGATTCGGTTACCAACAGGAGCTGAAGCGCTCGTTGCGGTTCGGCGACCTGCTCGTATACGGGCTGATCTTCATGGTGCCGATCGCGCCGTTCGGCATCTTCGGCAGCGTCTACCAGGGCTCCGGCGGCATGGTCGCGCTGGCCTACCTGGTCGGCATGGTGGCCATGATGTTCACCGCAAGCTCGTACACGGAGATGTCGCGGGCGTTCCCGATGGCCGGCTCCGTGTACACGTACGCGGGGCGGGGGATCAGCCCGCCGGTCGGCTTCCTGGCCGGCTGGGTGATCATCCTGGACTACGTGCTGGTGCCCGCGCTGCTCTACCTGGTGGCCGGGGTGGCGATGAACTCGCTGCTGCCCGCGGTCCCGGTATGGCTGTGGCTGGTGGCGTTCGTGCTGCTCAACACCGCGGTCAACTACCTGGGCATCGAGATGACCGCACGGGTGAACAAGGTCATGCTGGTCGGCGAGCTCCTGGTGCTGCTGGTCTTCCTGGCAGTCGGTGTGGTGGCCCTGGCCCAAGGCAAGGGCCACGGCGGGCTCGGCTTCAGCTGGGAGCCGCTCTACAACAGCGCCACGTTCTCATGGCCGGTGGTGTTCGGGGCGGTGTCGATCGCGGTGCTCTCATTCCTCGGGTTCGACGGCATCTCGATGCTCGCCGAGGAGAACCGGGAGTCGGCAAGGTCGATCGGGCGGGCCATGTTCGCGGCGCTGCTGCTGGCCGGCGTGCTGTTCCTGGTCCAGACCTGGGTGGCGGCGCTGCTGGTGCCCGACCCTGTGGGGTTGCTAGCGCACGGCGACCCCGGTGGCACGGCGTTCTACGACGCGGCCCGGGTCGCCGGCGGCGGCTGGCTCGCCGGGCTGACCGCGCTCACCACCGCGGTGGCCTGGGGCTTCGCCAACTCCCTCGTCGCGCAGGCCGCCACGTCACGGCTGCTGTACGCGATGGCGCGGGACCGGCAGCTGCCGGCGTTCCTGTCCCGGGTACACCCTGTGCGGCGGGTGCCGGTGAACGCCACGTTGCTGGTCGCCGGGGTGTCGCTGGTGCTCGGCGTGTACCTGACCACCCGGGACGACGGCATCACGCTGATGAGCACGCTGGTCAACTTCGGGGCGATGACGGCGTTCCTGGTGCTGCACGTCTCGGTGGTGGTGCACTTCGTGATCCGTCGGCGCAGCCGGGCCTGGCTGCGGCACCTGGTGTTCCCGGTGCTCGGCTTCGCCATCCTGCTCTACGTGGTGATCAATGCGAAGGTCGCGGCGCAGGTGCTCGGGTTCGTGTGGCTCGGCATCGGCGTCGTGGTGCTGCTCGTCTTCGCCGCCACCGGCCGCCGCCCCGCACTCGCCGGCATGGCCGACCCCCAGCCGGAGCACGCCGACACCGCGTAGGCCCTGTCGGGTCGCCGGCGTGGCTGGCCGGCCGGCCGCCGAGTTGCTTGCCGGCCGCCGCCGTGCTTGCCGGCCGCCGCCGTGTCACTTCGCACACCGGGCTGTCACTTCGCACGGCGTGCTGTCACTTCGCACGGTGTGCGGAGTATGCGAAGTGGCGGCCCGGTGTGCGAAGTGCGTCTGGGCGGTGTGCGAAGTGGCAGTTCGGGGATTGACGACCGGCGGGGTAGCGGCTGGCGCCGTGCTTGTCGGCCGCCGAGGTGCCGCTCGCCGGCTGTC
>DATAYB010000109.1:0-19088 GCA_036272795.1 Pseudonocardia sp. | reverse complement strand
GGTCGGTGGGGATGTCGTAGAGCACGGCGCCGTTCGCGCAGACCGCCGTACCAAGGCCGGGCAGGAACTCCGCGATCGGCGGGATCCAGCGCGGCGGGCGGCCGGTGACCAGCACGAACGGGGTTCCGGTCGCCAGTACGTCGGCCACCGCCGCAATGGTCCGCCCGGTGGGTTGCCGCTCCACCAGCAGCGTGCCGTCGACATCGGAGGCGACCAGGCGGGGCTGCTGCTGCACGTTCGTCAGCCTACGGAACACCTCAGCCGGCCGCGGCGGGGTTTACCGCGTGCCCGTTCACTTCACCGCCCCCGTTCACCTCACCGTGCCGGATCGGCGCAGCGCTCCGACCAGCCGCAATGATCACCCGGCAGGGGTGACCAAGGTTGCCCCCGGGCCCTTGGCGAGGAGCCTAGGGTTGGTGAGGTGACAGATCCAGCTCAGCCCACCATCGCCCAGCTCATCGTTCAGATCCTCGAGGCGGAGGGGGTGGAGTACGTCTTCGGCATTCCCGGTGAGGAGAACATCGGGCTGATCGACGCGCTGAGCACCTCGAGCATCCGCTACATCCTGACGCGGCACGAGCAGGCCGCCTCGTTCATGGCCGAGATCTACGGCCGGCTGACCGGCAAGGCGGGCGTCTGCTCCGCCACCCTCGGCCCCGGCGCGATCAACCTGCTGCTGGGCGTGGCCGACGCGACCACGAACTCGACCCCGCTGCTGGCGCTGTCCGCGCAGGTCGGGCTCGATCGGATCTTCAAGGAGTCGCACCAGGTGGTCGACCTGGTCGGGATGTTCCGGCCGGTGACCAAGTGGTCGGAGCTGGTGCCGGCGCCCGCGGCGGTGCCGGAGATGTTCCGCAGGGCGTTCAAGACCGCGCAGACCGAGCGCCCCGGCGCCACCTACCTGGCCATCCCGGAGGACGTCGAGGCTGCCCCGGTGCCCGAGGGCGCCGCCCCGCTGCCGATCAACCGGGTGCGCGCCGAGGAGCCCTCATCCGCCCAGGTGCAGCGTGCCGCGACGGTGCTGGCCGCCGCGCACGCGCCGATCCTGCTCGCCGGGCACGGCGCGGCCCGGGACGGCGCAGGCGAGGCGCTGCTCGCGCTGGCCGAGCAGTGGGGCGTGCCGGTGGCCACCACGTTCCACGGCAAGGGCGTGTTCGCCGACGACCACCCGAATGCACTCGGCGCGGTCGGCTTCATGCGCCACGACTACGCCAACTTCGGCTTCGACGCCGCCGATGTGGTCGTCGCGGTCGGCTACGAGCTGCAGGAGTTCGACCCCGTCAAGATCAACCCGAACGGGGACAAGAAGATCATCCATGTGCACCGGTTCGCCGCCGAGGTCGACGACCACTACCCGGTCTCGGTGGGCATCGAGGGCGACATCTCGCACTCGCTCGCCGCCCTCGGTGCCGCCGTGCCCGGCCCCTTCCCCGCCGGCACCGGCGCCAGCAAGATCCGCCAGCTGCTCGCCGACGAGCTGGAGCGCGGCTCGAGCGACGACCACTTCCCGCTGGTCCCGCAGCGCGTGGTCGCCGACACGCGCGCCGCCCTCGGCCGCGAGGACATCGTGCTCGCCGACACCGGCGCCGTGAAGATGTGGATGGCGCGGCTCTACCCGACCTACGCGCCGAACACGTGCCTGATCTCCAACGGCCTCTCCACCATGGGCTTCGCGCTGCCAGGCGCCCTCGCCGCGCACCTGGTGCACCCCGACCGCAAGATCCTCGCCTCGGTCGGCGACGGCGCGTTCCTGATGAACTCGCAGGAGATCGAGACCGCCGTCCGGGAGAACATCCCGCTCACCGTGCTCGTCTGGGTGGACAACTCCTACGGCCTCATCGAGTGGAAGATGAACCTCGAGCTCGGCCGGCACAGCCACGTCAAGTTCGAGAACCCCGACCTGGTCCAGTACGCGCAGAGCTTCGGCGCCCGCGGCTACCAGATCAACTCCGCCGACGAGCTGCTGCCGACCCTGCGCGAAGCACTCGACTCGAACGGCGTCTCGATCATCGCCTGCCCTGTCGACTACTCCGAGAACCTCCGCCTCACCGACCGCCTCGGCGAGCTCACCGGCCCGTTCTGACTCCGCCGTCCCTCTCCCGCAAGTCGAGGGATTTCGCCGGGATGAGTCGCGGATTACGCCAGGCGGAGTCCGCGCGCTCGCCGACGTCCCTACACCCGCGGCCGGCCGCTGGAGCGTCAGTTCGGCGTGAGGATGTCCTTGCCCAGGTACGGGCGCAGTTCGGTGGGGACCACCACTGAGCCGTCGGGCGCCTGGTGGTTCTCCAGGATGGCGACGATCCACCGGGTGGTGGCGAGGGTGCCGTTGAGGGTGGCCGCCGTCTGGTTGCGGCCGTCCTCGTCGCGGTACCGGATGTTGAGGCGGCGTGCCTGGAAGGTGGTGCAGTTGGAGGTCGAGGTGAGCTCCCGGTACTGGTTCTGGGACGGCACCCAGGCCTCGCAGTCGAACTTGCGGGCCGCGCTGGCGCCGAGGTCCCCGGCGGCGGTGTCGATCACGCGGTACGGCACGTCGATGGCGGCCAGCATCGCGCGTTCGAAGCCGAGCAGCCGCTGGTGCTCGTCCGCCGCGTCCTCCGGCCGGCAGTAGGAGAACATCTCGATCTTGTCGAACTGGTGTACCCGGATGATGCCCCTGGTGTCCTTGCCGTAGCTGCCGGCCTCGCGGCGGAAGCACGTCGACCAGCCGGCGTAGCGCATCGGACCGCCGCTGAGGTCCAGGATCTCGCCGGAGTGATAACCGGCCAGCGGCACCTCGCTGGTGCCGACGAGGTACAGGTCGTCGTCGCGCAGCCGGTACACCTCGCTGGCGTGCGCGCCGAGGAACCCGGTGCCCTCCATGATCTCCGGCTTGACCAGCACCGGCGGGATCATCATCGTGAAGCCGGCCGCGATCGCCTTGTTCATCGCCAGGCTGAGCAGCGCGAGCTGCAGCTGCGCGCCGATCCCGGTGAGGAAGTAGAAGCGGGCGCCCGCCACCTTGGCGCCGCGCTCGCTGTCGAGCCCGCCGAGGCCTTCGAGCAGCTCGACGTGGTCGCGGACGGTGAAGTCGAACGTGCGGGGCGTGCCCACGTGGTCGAGCACCACGTAGTCGTCCTCGCCGCCGGCCGGCACCCCGTCGATGACCAGGTTCGGCAGCGCGCGCTGGGCGGCGGTGAGCGCCTCGTCGGCCTGGGCCTGCGCCGCCTCCGCCGCCTTGACCTGGGCGGCCAGCTCCTTGCCGTGCGCCAGCAGCTCGGTGCGCTCGTCGCCACGCGCCTGGCCGATCTTCTTGCCCAGCTGGCGCTGCTCGGCGCGCAGCGTGTCGGCCCGCCCGACGGCGTCCCGGCGACTCTCGTCGGCCGCCAGCAGCGCGTCCACGGCTCCCGGGTCCTCGCCTCGGGCCCGCTGCGATGCGCGCAGCGCTTCCGGGTCGTCACGAAGCAACTTCAGGTCGATCACAGCGTTGCAGCGTAGTCAGCGCCTGGTGATGACCGCATTCGGCTTAACGGTTCGGCGGGCGCGCAGCATCACCCCGGAGGGTGTTCGGGCTATCCCCGACAACCTGCCTCAATCACCGGACACGGCCGTTACCAGCTAGGTTGGAGAAATGGCCACCATTCCTGACAGCGCCCGCGCGGTGCTGGAGTCCAACGCGCTCGCCCACCTGGTCACCCTCGAACCGGACGGCAGCCCGCAGGTCAGCATCATCTGGGTCGGGCTGGACGGGGACGAGATCGTCGCCGGCCACCTGCCGCTGCACCGCAAGCTGCGCAACATCCGCAACGACGCCCGGGTGGCGCTGTCCGTCGAGAGCGGCACCGTGAACGCGATGGGCCTCGCCGAGTACCTGGTGGTGCACGGCACCGCGCGGGTCACCGAGGGCGGCGCACCGGAGCTGCTGCAGCGCCTCGCACACGTCTACCTCGGGCCGGACGCCGTGTTCCCGCCGCCCAGCAACACGGTGCCGGGCTACATCACCCACATCACCGTCGACCGGATCTCCGGTGTCGGCCCCTGGGCGGGCTGACCCACCCGACCGCCCGAGGAGCAGTCGTCAGAGGATCGCGACCGCGACCACCAGGCCGAGGGCGACGTGCGCCGCGCACACGACGAACGTCTGCGGGCGGCGCTCCTCGGCGGCCAGGATGTCGCCGATGTCGATGCCGGTGACCCACTCCAGGATCCGCACCGCGACCGCCTGCACCACGATGCCGACCAGCCCGAAGATCAACGACGCGAGCAGCCCCTCGAGCAGCCGGCCCGACGAGCCGTAGATCGCCACGACGATGATGAACGCCATGCTGACCATGCCGAAGGCGGTCACCGCGACGGCGTTCGGCCGCCCCTCGCGGACCAGCCGGTTCAGCTTGCCGGGGGTGGTCAGGTCGATCGCGTAGAAGCCGATCAGCATCAGCAGTAGGCCGACCAGCGCGTACAGCACGATCGCCCCGAGCCCGCTACCGATCACCCCGAAGAACCCCGGCTCGAGCGCGAGAACCGACGTGGTCACGTGTTCCTCCACCTCCAGAGATCAGCAGCGGTGCGACTATGGCAGATCCGCCACCGGCAGCGCGCTCCGACAGCCCGAACCACCCGACCGGTTTCCCCTGGCCATCCCGCCGCGCCGGCACCTACCCTCGACGACCGGCGCCCCGCGCGGCCAACCCCGGACCCGCCGCCGCGCCTCGGACCGGTCAGGAGTGGTGTGCGGTGGGCGGCTCGACAGCTGACAGCGAACTCCCGGCTCCCGTGGCAGCTCCCCCAAAGGCTCCCTCGGAGACCGCCGAAGCTCCCCCGGCAGCGGTGCCGCGCCCTCGGCCGGCGCGGCCCCTCCCGGCGCCGACCGCGGCCCGGATCATGGAGCTGACCAGGGGCTACTGGGCGGCCAAGACGCTGCTCAGCGCGGTCGAGCTGGGGGTGTTCGGGGCGCTGGCCGGCGGTCCGCTGCCGGTCGAGCCGCTGCGCGAGCGGCTGGGCCTGCACGCGAGGGGCGCGCGGGACTTCTTCGACGCACTGGTCGCGCTCGGCATGCTGGAGCGGGACGCGGCGGGCTACCACAACACCGCCGAGACCGACCTCTTCCTCGACCCGGCAAAGCCGACCTACGTGGGCGGCCTGCTCGAGATGCAGAACGCCCACAGCTACCCGCTCTGGGGCTCGCTCACCGAGGGGCTGCGCACCGGCCAGCCGCAGCACGACGGCGGCGGCGACATGTTCCGCGCCCGCTACGCCGACGAGCAGGACAAGCGCGGGTTCCTGGCCGCCATGAGCGGGGTCAGCCTCGCGCCGGCGACCGCGCTGGCCACCAAGTTCCCCTGGGAGCGCTACCAGGTGGTCTGCGACCTCGGCACCGCTCAGGGCATGGTGCCGGCCCAGCTCGCCGTGCACCACCCGCACCTGCGCGCCTTCGGCTTCGACCTGCCCGAGGTGGCGCCGGTCTTCGAGGAGTTCATCACCGAGCGGGGGCTGAGCGACCGGGTCAGCTTCGTCGCTGGCGACTTCTTCGCCGACCCGCTGCCCGCCGCCGACGTCTACGTGCTCGGCCGCATCCTGCACGACTGGGGGCTGCCGGCCCGGCGCGCGCTGCTGAGCCGGGTCCACGAGGCGCTGCCGGAGGACGGGGTGCTGATCGTCTACGAGACGATCATCGACGACGAGCGCCGGGTCAACGCGGTCGGCCTGCTGATGAGCCTGAACATGCTGCTGGAGACGCAGGACGGCGCCGACTACACGGGCGCCGACTGCCAGGGCTGGCTGGCGGAGGCCGGCTTCCGGGAGAGCTACGTCAAGTACCTGGTCGGCGCCGAGTCCATGGTCATTGCACGGAAGTAGCCCAGCACGGAAGTAGCCCAGCACCGACATAGCCCAGCCGCTCAGCCCTCCGGGATGCGGTGCGGGACGAACGCGGCGCCGTCGTCGGTGATCAGGCCGGTGGTCTCCCGGATGCCGAGCCCGGCGGACTCGTCACCGACGATCCAGGCGCCCAGCGCCGGCCGGAACCCGTCGAACTCGGGCAGCGGGTCGAACAGCTGGTAGACGTAGCCCTCCTCGCCGTACACACCGCCCGTCTGCACCTCCGAGCCCGGCGAGACGATCGAGATGTTGGCGCCCTCGCGGCCCAGCCGGGGCTTGCGCACGTACTCCGTGAGGATGCCCGGCTGGTCCAGGAACGCGGGCAGCAGGTTCGGGTGGCCCGGGTACATCTCCCAGAGCACCGCGAGCAGCGCCTTGTTCGACAGCACGGACTTCCACAGCGGCTCGATCCAGAGCATCTCCGGCAGGCTGCGCAGCGCATGCTTGCCGAACTCGTCGCCCAGGATCCACTCCCACGGGTAGAGCTTGAGCAGCGCGGCGATGGGTGCCTCGGCGAGGTCCACGAACCGGTCCAGGGAGACGTCCCAGCCGAGGTCCTCGATGGCCAGCCCGACGGTGTCCAGGCCGGCCTCGGCGGCGGTCTCCTGCAGGTAGGCGGTGGTGACGTGGTCCTCGCCGGTGGTGTCCGCGGCCGACCACGTGAAGTGCAGCTCGGAGCCGGGCAGCTGGTCGGCGATCGCGGCCCAGCGCGCCACCAGCTTCTCGTGCAGTGAGTTCCACTGGTCGTCGTCGCCGTGCATGTCCTTCAGCCAGTGCCACTGCAGGATGGACGCCTCGAGCAGCGTGGTCGGCGTGTCCGCGTTGTACTCCAGCAGCTTCGCCGGCCCGGTGGCGTCGTAGCGCAGGTCGAACCGGCCGTAGAGGTGCGGGTCGGAGCGCTTCCAGGAGGCCGCGACGCCTTCCCAGGCCCACTCCGGCAACGCGAAGTCCTTGAACCGCTCGGTGGTGACCACGTGGTCGACCGCCTCGAGGCACATCGAGTGCAGCAGCTCGACGTCCGCCTCCAGCGAGAGCACCTCGTCCATCTCGAAGACGTAGTGCACGGACTCGTCCCAGTACGGCCGGGACACCCCGTCATGGCCCCGGCCCGGCGTGTCGAACACCATGCCCTGCTCGGTGATCCGTTGCTTCCAGTCCGGTCGGACCGGGCCCGTCTCTCGACGCATCAACTACCGCTCTCTCGGCGCATCAGCTGCCGCCGCTGGACCTTCCGCTTGACGAGGAGGAACTGTCCCCGCCGACCCCGAAGCCGCCGCGCCGGACGCTGGACGAGCCCGCGCTGGTGTCGCCGGAGGAGCCACCGCTGACCGACCCACCGGAGGACCTGCCGAGCGAGCCGCCCGCCACCGTCCTGCCGGACCCGGTGGTCACCGTGCCGTTCCTCGGGGCGACGGTGGTGCCGCCGGTGGCGACCTGGCCGAGGTTGCCCTGGCCGCCGTAGTTGTAGTGGTACTGCCCGCCGCCGGCGCCGATGAAGATCGGGATCAGGCCGCCGCCGTAGTAGCCGCCGCCGTGGTTGTAGCTACTCGCGTCCGCCGCGGGCTGGACGCAGTTGTTGTCGTCGACCACGACGTTGTTGGTGTCGACGCAGCGCGCCTCGGTGGTGTCCGGCCGGGAGACCGCGTAGCCGATCGCTATCAGCGCGGCCACCCCGACGGTCACCCCGCCGCCGATCATGACCCGCTTGCGTGTCTTCGCCTTGCGGGCGTCCTCGGCGAGCTGGGCCTCCTCGGCCTCCTCCGCCTGGCGCTGCGCCTGCAGCCGGGCGCGGCGCTCGGCGAGGGTGGGCTCGCGGGGCGTCGTGTTCTCGTCCTGGTAGCGGATGCTCCCGGTGCGGCGCGGCGGCCCGTCCTGGTCTGCCGGCTCGTGCTGCGCGGGCACGGCGCCGGTGATGGGTACCTCGGACCCCGTCGGGTCGATCTTCGGCAGCTCGATGGGCTCCGGCACCGGCGGCTCCGCGGCCTCGGTCGGTTCCCCACCGGCGGGACTCGACCGCCGGGGCTCTCCCTCAGTGCTCATGCCCTACTCCGCGCTCGTTCCGCGCCCTGCTCGCCCGCCCCGGGGCAGGCTCGCCGCCGACGCCCGGGGTACGAGTGGCCGTACCCCCGCGCACCGTACCGTTCGGAGCCGGGTCGCCGGCGGACGACCGCTCACCGGACCCGGCGCCGCGATCGTCGAACGGGCCGGCCCCGACCTGCCGAGACGGCCGCGACCTGGGCATTTCGCAGCACGGTGTAGACCGACCGGCGCGCTGGCACACCCCGAAATGGGTTCGCCCATCTGGTGAAAGGCATGATTGTCCCCGACATGGAGCCGACCGCTGGCGCCTCGCGCGCACACCGTTCGCCCGGCCGAGCCGGCCGGGTGGGTCGGATCCAGCTCGGACCACGCCACGTCGGCATCGTGGTCGGCCTCTTGATCGGCGCCGCCGTGATGCTCATCGTGGCCACCCTGAACGACGTGGTCGGCACCCGCGTACCGGTACTGAGCACGCTGGCCTCGGCGCCCATCCCGGACAACGAGCGTCCGCTGGCCGAGCGCACCCCGCCGCCGGCCACCCCGGGCACCTGCCTGACGTGGCAGCGCCCGGACGCCGCGGACGCGGTGGTCGTCGACTGCGGCCGCCAGCACCTGTTCGAGCAGGCAGGGCCCGTGCAGCTGACCGACTTCAAGCCGGGCAGCCCGATCCCGACCAACCAGCGGTTCCGCGAGCTGGTCAACGACCGCTGCACGCCGCTGGTGGTCACCTACCTCGGCAACAGGTACGACCCGTACGGCGCGTTCCGGGCCGGCGCGCTCAAGCCGTCGCAGAAGAGCTGGGGCGACGGTGACCGGACGCTGCGCTGCGGGCTGCAGCGGTTCTCGCGGTCCGGCGCGCTGTACCCGATCGTCGGCAAGGTCACCGGCCAGGACCAGGCCGACATCCGCCCGGTGGGTACCTGCCTCGGCATTGACGGCCGGTTCATCGGAGACCCGATCGACTGCTCGCTGCCGCACGCCGAGGAGTCGGTCGGCGCGGTCGACCTCGGCCAGAAGTTCTCCGGCAACTTCCCCGCGCCCGGCGACCAGGACGGCTACCTGCAGCCGCAGTGCTCCAAGCTGGCCACCGCGTACGCAGGCGGGCCCGACGTGATCAACAGCAAGAAGCTCGTCGTGATCTGGAACAACGTCACCCAGCAGTCCTGGGCGGCCGGCACCCGCCGCGTCGCGTGCAACCTGGCCGCCGTACTCCCCGACAAGAGCGGCTACGCCCCGATCACCGGCAGCGTGAAGGGCCCGGTGCAGATCGGCGACCAGCCGGCGCCGCCGGCCCAGCAGCAGGTCCCGCCGGGTGCGCCGGCCCCCGGAGCGGGTGGTAGGGACGACGACTCGGACGGCGGCGAAGCGGCCGACTCACCCCAGACCGAGCCGTCCATCGCGCCGCCGGTGCCGCTGCCCCTGCCCTCACTGGGCGGCGGCGACAAGCCGGGCGCCAACCCGCTGGGCGGCGCGGCGAAGGACGGCGACAGGCCCGGCGCCGACAAGGCTCCGGCCAACCCGCTGGGTGACGCCGAGAAGCAGGGCACGAACCCGCTCGGCGGCGGCGACAAGCCCGGCGGGCCGCTGGGCGGCGGCAAGCCCGGCGGACCGCTCGGTGGCGGGGGCAACCCGACGAACCCGCTGGGCGGCGAGAAGGCACCCGAGCTGCCCAAGCCGGCCGAGGCGACCGGCGGTACACCCGGCTGACCTCGGGCCCGGGCGCAACTCCGGTCCGGCCGCTCGGGTCCCGCCCGTCAGGGATTCAGTCGGTCGAGTGGTCCGGCGTCTGGTCGCCTGCGCCGCCCGTGCTGTCCCCCTCGACCGGGGAACCCTCGTCCCACGACTTGAGCAGCCACCCGCCGGCGCCCGCCGACCCGGCGGGGGGATCCAGCGGCGCCAGCACCACACGACCGGCGTTGGGCACGTACCGGGTGTCCGCGTACTCGCCGATCAGCGCGCCCGCCGCCAGCCGGATCGCGGCACCGTGGCTGACCAGCACCAACACCCGGTCCGGTGTAGCGGCGTGCCGCGCCCACAGCTCCGCGACCACGGGCAGGAAGCGCTCCCGCAGCTCGAGCGCCGACTCGCCGCCGGGCAGCCGCCGGCTCAGGTCACCGTCCGCCCACGCCGCGTACACCTCATCGAACTGCTCGCGGGCAGCCTCGTCGGCGCGGCCCTCGAGATCGCCGCAGAACACCTCGTGCACACCGTCGACGACCTGGACGGGGAGCCCCAGCCGGGCCGCGAGTGGGGCGGCGGTCTGCTGGGCGCGGACCGCGGTGGAGGCGTACACCGCCGTCACCGGCTCCACCCCCATGGCCAGCCCGAGTGCCTCCGCCTGCGCCGTACCCAGCTCGTTCAGCGGCGGGCCCGGCGGGCGGCTGTCCAGCGACTTGAGCACGTTCGACATCGTCTGGCCGTGCCGCACCAGCACCATGAGCGGCCCAGTCAGCTCGCCCGAACCGGCATGCGGACCGGAGTTCGGGGCGGGGTTCGTGGCCGTCATGCCAGGGTCCCGGCCCGTACGCCGTCGAGCCAGTTGGCGGCCGCGGCGAACCGCGCCGGGTCGTAGCCGTCTCTCGGTTCGGACGGCGGCGCAGCGACATCGGCGCCGCCGTTCGCGGCCGGGCCGCTGCCCGCGAGCCCATTGCCACCGGGTGCGGCACTGCGCGGATACGAACCGAGATAGCGCACGGCCAGGCAGCGGCGGTGCAGGGCGGCGAGCGCCTCGCCCATCGCGGCCTGCGCCACGTGCCCCGTGCAGTCCAGGTGGAACCAGTACTCGTCGCGTTTGCCCTTGATCGGCCGCGACTCGATCCTCGTCAGGTCGATACCCCGGACGGCGATCTCGGTCAGGACGGCGAGCAGCGCGCCGGGGCGGTTGTCGGTGGTGGCCGCGAGGGTGGTGCGGTCCAGCGCGGTCGGCGCAGGCGGTGGGCAGGGCGGCCGCACCAGTACGAACCGGGTGACCGCCGCCGCGTTGTCGGCGATGTCGTCGGCCAGGATCTTCAGGCCGTGCACGGTGGCCGCCACGGGCGCGGACACCGAGGCGTCCACCTCGCCACGGGCGGCCTGCGCGGCGGCCTCAGCGGTCGAGCTGGACATCAGCACGGTGGCCTTGGGCAGGTTCGCGGCGAGCCAGTGCCGGGTCTGCGCCTCGCCGTGCGGGTGGGAGGACACCGTGCCGATGTCGGCCAGGTTCAACCCGGGGCGAGCCATCAGGGCGAACTCGACGGCGACCTGCGTCTCACGCACGATGACCAGCGGCGGGTCGGTGACCAGGGAGTCCAGCACCGACGGCACACCGCCCTCGACGCTGTTCTCGATCGGCACGCAGGCCGCGTCGGCCTCGCCGTTGCGCACGGCGGCGAGGGCGGCGGTCGTACCGACGCAGGGCAGCAGCTCCGCGCCGTCGGACTCGGGCAGGCTGAGCAGCGCCTGTTCGGTGAAGGTCGCGCGCGGGCCGAGAAATGCCAGACGGGTCACACCGCGAGCCTAACCTTCTGGGCGGAACACACCGCTCGCCCGTCCGCCGCGCCCTCTGCTTCGCCCTACGCTGGCCCGGTGCGTGAGCGACCCGAGTTGGTGCTGGTGGCGGTGGACGAGCCGATGGCGGTGGCCTGGGACGGGCTGGTCACGAAGCGGCCATGGCTGCGGGTGTTCCGGGGCTCGGTGACAGACCTCGAGGTGTCCGCCGTGGTCAGCCCCGCGAACTCGTTCGGCTGGATGCGCGGCGGGATCGACGGCGTCTACTCGCGCTGGCTGCCCGGTATCGAGGACCGCGTACGGGCCGCGATCGCGGCCGAGGCGCGGGGCGAGCTCCCCGTCGGCGAGACCGTGCTCGTGGCGACCGGGGCCGAGTCCCCCGCCTGGCTGATCAGCGCGCCGACCATGCGCCAACCCGGTGAGCGGCTGCACCGCTCCGGCACCGCCGCCGGGTCGGCCGCCCGCGCGGTCCTGCTGCGCTGGCGGGACGGCGTGCTGCCGGACGGGCGGCCGGTCCGCGATGTGGTCGACTCGATCGCGCTGCCCGGCCTCGGCACCGGCGTCGGCGGGCTGCCCCCGGCCACCTGCGCGCGGCGCGTCGGCGAGGCGCTGGACGAGGTACTGGGCTGACTTCGCTGGCCGGCAGGTACCTAGAGCAGGCCCAGGTCGGCGAGCTCGGTGGCCGGCGCCTCGGCCGGGCCGCACCCGCACCGGGCCAGCAGGCCGCGCACCGCGCCGCCGGCCGCCTCGGACAGCTTGCCGACCTCGCGCACCAGCACGCTGGGGTCGGTCTCCGCGAGCGCACCCCGGACGTCGCCGTTCACCAGCGCCCTGGCCACCCCGACCAGCAGGTTCAGCATGCCGTGATCAGCTCGGCCGTTGTCGTGCTCCCCGGCCCGGCGGACCGCGTGCGGTACCCCGAGGCTCGTGGTGAACCCGGCGGGGGCTCCGTCGGCGGCGGCCACGAAGTCGGCCACCTCGTCGATCGTGGGCACGTCGGAAGGCCGGGGCCCGCCGCAGCGCAGCTTCGGGGTGCAGCCGTGCTCGGAGACCCGGCGCACCGCGGTGAGCCACT
Organism: Pseudonocardia sp.; assembly: GCA_036272795.1. Taxonomy (GTDB): domain Bacteria; phylum Actinomycetota; class Actinomycetes; order Mycobacteriales; family Pseudonocardiaceae; genus Pseudonocardia. The sequence continues at coordinate 6,634 of DATAYB010000109.1, read as the reverse complement.
GGGCGGTGTCCCCGCCGAGCGGGCGGCGCGGCTCGACCACCGGCAGCACGTCGTCCGGCACGAACTCCGAGACGCGCTCCAGCCACGTCGAGTCCACGTCCGGCGGCGCGGCGGTCTCCACCGTGCACGGCGTGAGCAGCGCCTCCCGCGACATCACCAGTGACAGCGCCTTGGGCACCGCGCCGAGGCCGGTGTCCACCACCAGCGACACGTCCACCGGCTCGATCGGGGCGAGCTTGGCCAGCTGGCTGACCACCTCGGGCAGCCGCGACACCGGGCAGACCAGCTGGCCGGCCATCCCGCCGTAGCTGCCGTCCCGGCTACTGAGGTAGCGCGCCAGCACGTCACCGATCGGCGGCATCAACGACCGGGGCAGCAGCAGCGTGGTGTCGTCGACGAGGTGGGCGAAGAGGGCCGGAATCGGGGTGGAGGATCCCCCAGGTTCGCCCTCATGCACGGTCGACACCGATCGAACCTAGCCGCTCCCCATGGCTATATCCAAAACGGCTGCGCACAGGCCTGGCATCGCTGAGGGTGTGCCAGCGCACTCCCATCGGGGGTATCGCCACCCTCAGCTCGCTAGGTTAGGCTCACCTAAGAAACTGGGAGGTGTACCTGTGGGTAGTACCCGACTCCGCCGGCCGCTCGCGCCGTCCAACGCCGAGCGCGCGCGCAGCATCGCCAGCCGAGGGGGCCACGCGGCCGTCGTGGGCCTGGATCAGACACAGCGGGTCGTTCCGCTGTTGCACCACATCGATCCGGACGGCGCGGCGACGTTGCTGCTGCCCACCGACCACGAGCTGATGGCCTGCGTCCGCGAGGGCCCGCGCAGCGGTCTGCCCGCCATGCTGGAGATCACCGACACCGCGCCGGTCGCGCTGCGCGAGCCGGTCCGGGGACTGCTGTGGATCAGTGGCTGGCTGGTCGCGCCGGGGCCGACGTACGCCCGCCGGCTCGCACTCGACGTCGCCGAGAAGCGGCCGCACCCCCGCCTGCTCGACCTCGGCCACGGCGCCAGCCTGCTCCGGCTGCGACCCGGCTCGGCCGTGATCGCGGACGCCGAAGGCACCGGCCCGCTCGCGCCGGCCGAGCTGTCCGCCGCCGCGCCCGACCCGTTCTGCCAGCTGGAGAACGGCTGGCTGCAGCACCTCGAGGAGGCGCACCCCGACGTGTTCTCCTCGCTCGCCAGGCACCTGCCCGAGCCACTGCGGCAGAAGTCCGGCTGCCGGATCCGCCCGCTCGGGGTGGACCGCCTCGGTATCCGGCTGCGCGTCGAGGCCGAGGACGGCGACCACGACGTCCGGCTCGCGTTCGAGACGGCCGCTGAGACCGCCGAGCAGCTACGGGCGCAGGTCGGGCTGCTGGTCGGCTGCCCCTTCCGGGCGGCGCACTGACCGTGCGCCGCGCCGGGCGGCCGACTTCGGCGGCATCGCCCGCACCAGCTTGGTGACCTTGCGCTCGGCGTAGAACGACACGAACGGGATGGTGCCGGCCAGCGCGACCAGCAGCGCGCGCACCGGCGTCCACCGGCACCTCTCGGCAAGCACCAGGCTGCACACGACGTACCCCATGTACAGGAACCCGTGCAACGCCCCCACGATCGCGGTGGGCGTCCCGTTGCCGCCGATGTACTTGATCGGCATGGCGATCAGGACCAGCACGAGCAATCCGGTACCGGTGATGTAGGCCATTACCCGATAGGCGTTGAGCGCAATTTTGCGGCTATCCATCGATAAACTCCGAGGAGCAGATCTCGGTCACGCCCGGCAGTCTACGCCGGCTCGCTGAAATCAATCACAGCGCACGACCGCGCCCGGCGTGACCGCCCGCACACGGCGGCTGAGCTGCGAGAACGATCAGTTTCCCGACATGGGCGTGAAGTCTGAAAATTAGCTGTGCGACTCGGGTACCGAAATAACAGGCGGTCCCGGAAAAATATGCGCGCCTATCGGCCCCGGGCGGCTTCGGCCTCGCGGTCACGGACTGCGAGCTCGCGGAGCATCCGGTTGTAGGCGGCCAGCTCGCGGTCGTCGTCGTCTTCGGGGTCCGGAGCATGGTTCTGGGCCGGCCGGGCCACCGCCGGCGCCGCCGGTCGGGTGCGGGACGCCTGCGCCGGCACGGCCGGTTCACCGGTCTCCGACCCCGCGACGTCGGGCTCAGGAGCCTCCGCCGGCTCGCCGAGCTCCGCGAACTCGGCTGCCTCCTCGTCAAGGCGCTGCGACTCCAGCCGCAGCATCCGCCACCACATCACCGCGAAGAACGCCGCGAACATCGGCCACTGCGCCGCGTACGCCATGTTCTGCAGCGAGTGGGTGATCTCCGCCCGACCCCACTGCCAGTCGGCCAGCAGCAGGCAGCTGACCACCGTGACGGCGCACAGGACATGCCCGAAGACCCAGCGGGGGGCGAACACGAACCGGCGCACAACCCCAGGGTAGCCGCCGGGTAGCGTCGGTCCTCGTGACGGGCGGGCTACGCGGATGGCTGACCCCCGGCTGGCAGTCCGAGTCGGCCCCGCTCGACCAGCAGGACCGCCGCCTGGTGAGCACCGAGCTGTGGGTGGTCTTCGGCATCACGCTCGGGCTCTCGGGGGTGCGCAGCGCGCTCTCGCTGCTGCAGTCGGCGCTGCGCGGCCCGCTCGCCAACCAGCGCGTCACCCTGAACGCGCCCGCCGCGGTGAATCCGTACATCGACCTCGGGCTGCAGCTGAGCTTCGTGGCGCAGCTGGTCGGCTGGGGGGCCCTCGGCGGGTACCTGCTGGTCAGGGCCGGGCTGACGCTGCGCGACATCGGGCTGGACCGGCTGCGCCCCGGCCGGGACGCGCTGCTCGCGGCCGGCCTGGCCGCGCTGATCGGGATCCCCGGCCTCGGCCTGTACCTGGTTGCCAGGGCCGCCGGGCTGAACCTCACCGTCCAGCCCAGCACCCTCACCGACACGTGGTGGCGGCTGCCGGTGCTGATCCTGTCGGCGGCCGGGAACGCGTGGGCCGAGGAGGTGCTGCTCACCGGTTACCTGCTGACCAGGCTGCGCCAGCTCGGCTGGTCGCCGAACCGCTCGGTGCTGGTGTCCGCCCTGGTCCGAGGCAGCTACCACCTGTACCAGGGCATCGGTGGCGGCGTGGGCAACGTGGTGCTCGGGCTCGTGTTCGGCCGGGTCTGGCAGCGCACCGGCCGGCTGTGGGCGCTGGTCGGCGCGCACACCCTGATCGACGTGGTCGCGTTCACCGGCTACGCGCTGCTCGCCGGACACCTCTCCTGGCTGCCCTGAAGGCGCCTGGCCGGTTGTGGTGCGTGGGGCGGGAGAAAACCTCGTGGCGAGACTTCGGCGGATCTGGGTAGCCTGCGTTTCATGACCTATTGATTCATTTCCTCCGCCCGGTCCGCGCCTCGGCTGCTCTGGCTGTTGCTGCGCGCCATGCCGGGCCCTCTCGCGCTGGCCATGTGCTTCGGCGTCATGGCGGCCGTTCCGCTCGCCCTGCTGCCACTGGCCATCGGCCAGGCCATCGACGCCTCCGTGGGCACTGCGCCACCCGGCGGTGCCGGGCTGCTCGGCTGGGTCGGCGTGGTGCTCGCCCTCGGGGTGCTGCAGGCCACGGGCGTCGGCCTCGGGGAGTACTTCGCCTCCGAGGTCTGGCTGCTCGCCGCCACGCGGACCCAGCGGGCGGTGCTCGCCCACGCCGCCGGCGTCGGTGCCGCGCTGCCACGCAAGATCCGCACCGGCGAGGTGGTGGCGGTCGGCTCCTCGGACATCTATCACATCGGTGACGTGTTCGAGATCATGAGCCGGAGTGCCGGTGCGCTGGTCGCATTCGGGGCGGCGGCCGCCGCGCTGCTGCACAGCTCGCCGCTGCTCGGCGTGGTGGTGCTGGTCGGCGTGCCGCTGGCCACGGTCGGCGTGGCGCCGCTGCTCGGCCCGCTGCGCCGGCGTACCGAGGAGCACCGCGAGCAGGTCGGCGCGGCGACCTCGATGGCCGCCGACATCGTGGCCGGGCTGCGGGTGCTGCGTGGCATCGGCGGTGAGCGGCGGTTCGCGGAGCGGTTCGCCGAGACCAGCCAGCGGGTGCGGCGGGCCGGTGTGGCGGCAGGCAAGGTCGACGCCGGGCTCTACGGCATCGAGGTACTGCTGCCCGGTCTCGTCACCGTCGGCGTGACCTGGCTCGGCGCGCGGCTGGCCCTGAGTGGGCAGATCACCGTCGGGCAGCTCGTCGCCTACTACGGCATCTCGGCGTACCTGGTGATCCCGGTCAGCACCGCCACCGAGGCCGCACACAAGCTCAGCGAGGGCATGGTGGCCGCCCGCCGCGTGGTGACCATCTTCCGGCTGACCCCGGCGCTGGCCTCACCGCCGCACCCGGTGCCGCTGCCGGCAGGCCCGCTCGGGCTGACCGACCCCGACAGCGGGCTGACCTGCCCACCCGGCCGGCTCACCGTGCTGACCCCGACCGAGGGGCTGGCCGACCGGCTCGGCCGCTACGTCGAGACCTCGGTGCGGGCCGCTGACGTCCCGCTGGCCGACGCCGACCTCGGCGAGGTGCGCCGCCGGATCCTGGTCGCGCACAACCAGGACGTGCTGTTCTCGGGGCCACTGGCCGACGAGGTCGGCTGGACCGGCAGCGCCGACGGGGCCGGTGGGGCCGGCGCGGCGCTCGACACCGCGCTGTGGGCGGCCGACGCCACCGACGTGGTTGCGGGGCTGCCGGACGGCACCGCGCAGCGGCTCACCGAGCAGGGCCGCGAGCTCTCCGGCGGGCAGCGGCAGCGGCTGATGCTGGCCAGGGCACTGAGCGTCGACCCGGACGTGCTCGTGCTGGATGAACCGACCTCGGCGGTCGACGCGCACACCGAGGCGCGGATCACCCGGCGCGTGGCCCGGCTGCGCCGAGGGCGGACCACCGTGGTGCTCAGCCACAGCCCACTCTGGGCGGCGGTCGCCGACCGCGTGGAGTCCCAGACCTTCGAAGCTCGAGAGGAGACGTCGTGAGCGGCACGTTCCCGTTGGCGGGGCGCCGTGAGGTGCGGAGCTGGCTGTGGACGGTGGTCGCCGGCAACCGGGCTGCGTTCGCGGGTTTGGTGACGCTGTTCCTGGCCGCGACCGTGGCCGGGCTGGTGGGGCCGAGGCTGCTCGGCGAGCTGGTCGACTCGGTACAGGCGGCGGGCACCGCGCACCTGCGGGTCGACCTGCTCGCACTGGCGTTCGTCGGGGCGCTGCTGCTGCAGTCCGGGCTGCGCACCTGGGCGCGGTTCGTGGCGGCGGTGTTCGGCGAGCGGCTGATCGCGCGGGCCAGGGAGGACCTGGTTCGGCACGCCGTGGCGCTGCCGCTGGACACGGTGGAGCAGGCCGGCACCGGTGAGCTGCTCGGGCGGGCCACCTCGGACGTGGACAAGCTGGACACCGGGCTGCGCCAGGCCGCCCCGGAGATCGCGATCGCGTCGGTGATGGTGGTGCTCACGGCGGCGGCGATGGTGCTGACCTCGCCGCTGCTGGCGGCCGGGGCGCTGGTCTCGGTACCGCTGCTGGTCGGCTTCACCCGCTGGTACCGGCCGAGGGCGGTGCCGACACAGGAGCGGATCCTGGCCCGCTGGGCGGAGGTGCACACCAGCACCCACGAGACAGTCCGGGGCGCGCGCACCGTCGAGGCACTGCGGCTGGCCGACCGGCGGATCGCGCACCAGGACGGCGCGCTCGGTCGGGTGTCGCGGCTGGAGTACCGGTCGTTCCGGCTGTGGGCGGGCTACCTCGTCGGCCTGGAACTGGGTGCGCTGCTGCCGATCGCGGCGATCCTGCTGCTCGGCGGCTGGGCGTACCAGCGCGGGCTCGTCGGGATCGGCGAGGTCACCGCGACCGTGCTCTACGCGAGGGCGTTGTCCGACCCGCTGAACGAGGCGCTGGCGTGGATGGACGAGCTGCAGGTCGGCAACGCGGCGCTGCGCCGGGTTCTCGGTGTCGGCCTGGTCCACCCGGACACCGGCACGGCGCACGAGCCGCCACGCGGGCGGGCGCTGCGCCTACGGGACGTGCGCTTCGGCTACCGGGCCGGGCGGGACGTGCTGCACGGCATCAACCTGGACATCGCACCCGGCGAGCGGCTCGCGGTGGTCGGCCCTTCCGGGGCCGGCAAGTCCACGCTCGGCAGGCTGCTCGCCGGGGTGAACCCGCCGGACAGCGGCTCGGTCACCGTCGGCGGGGTGGAGGTCAGCGCGCTGCCCCTGGAACGGCGCCGCCGCGAGGTGGTGCTGGTGACCCAGGAGCAGCACGTGTTCAGCGGCACCCTGCGCGAGAACCTGACCCTGCCCCGGCCGGCCACCGACGCCGAGCTCTGGGACGCCCTGCGCGCGGTCGGCGCGGCGGACTGGGCCGACCGGCTGGGCGACGGCCTGGACACGCCACTCGGCGGCGGTGGGGAGCCCGTGCCGCCGGCGACCGTGCAGCAGCTCGCGCTGGCCCGGCTGATCCTGGCCGACCCGCACACCCTGGTGCTCGACGAGGCGACGTCACTGGTCGACCCGTCGGTGTCCGGCGAGCTCGAGCGGTCCCTGGCCGCCGTGCTCAGCGGCCGCACGGTGGTCGCGATCACCCACCGGCTGGCCTCGGCCCGGGACGCCGACCGGATCGTCGTACTGGACGAGGGGCGGAT
>DATAYB010000108.1:0-5407 GCA_036272795.1 Pseudonocardia sp. | reverse complement strand
GGTGGCGCTGCGCGAGCTGGTCAGGCCCCAAATGCCTCGGGGTCGATGACGACGAGGACCTTGATGTCGTGACCGCTCTGGGATCGCTCGAACGCGGCCGCGACGTCGGCGAGGGGCTGGGTGCTGGTCACGATGTCGGCGGCTCGCACAGCGCCGCCGCGCAGTAGCTCGATGGCCTCCGCGTAGTCGGCCGGTAGGTAGGTCGCGCTGCCCTGGATGCGGATCTGGTGGTCCTGGATCACGGGCAAAGGGATGGTGACGTCCTGGGCGGGGACTCCCACGACGACCACGGTGCCGCCCTTGTCCGCGAGCCGGATGGCCTGGCCGACGGTCGGGGCGATGGCCACGCAGTCGAACACCACGTCCGCGCTCTCCCCGAGCGTGGCACGGATCTGTTCGACCGCGTCGGGCGCGGCGGCGTCCACGGCGGCGTCGGCGCCGAGGCGCAGGGCGAGGTCGCGCTTGCTGGCCAGAACGTCGGTGACCACGACCCGTTTCGCGCCGTGCGCGCGCACGACCGCGAGCAGCAGCTGGCCGATGGTGCCGGCGCCGAGGATGACGACGGCGCGGTCGGTGAGGTCACCGGCGATGCGTACGGCGTGTACCGGGGTCGAGAGCGGTTCGATGAGCGCCGCGCCCCGGTAGTCGAGGTCGTCGGGCACGGTGTGCAGGCGGTTCACCGGGATCGTGAAGTAGTCGGCCATCCCGCCCTGGGCGTAGCCGCAACCGAAGAACTGGAGGTTCTCGCACAGGTTCTGCTGGCCGCGCAGGCACTGCTTGCAGCTCCAACAGGGCAGGTCGGGTTCGACGGTGACGCGCTGACCGGGACGGACACCGGTGACCTCCGCGCCGACTCCCGCGACGACGCCGACCACCTCATGGCCCGGCGCGTAGGGCAGTGGCACGAAGGGGTGGCGCCCGTGCGCGGCGTGGGTGTCCGAGCCGCAGACGCCGGAGACGACCGAGCGCACCAGCGCCTCGTGGGGGCCGGGAGTGGGGACCGGGGCCTGTTCCACGGTGATCCCGGTGTGCGAGACCACCACTCGACGCATGGTTTCTGGTGTGGTGCTGGACATGGTGGTCCTTTCCGGAGTCAGGCTTGCACGACGTTCATCCCGGCCTGATGCAGCCGGGTGAGCTCGCTCGGCGCGATCCCGCTGTCGGTGATCAGGACGTCGACGTCGTGGAGCTCGCCGTGTTGGCAGAGGCTGACCTTGCCGATCTTGCTGCTGTCGGCGAGCAGGATGGTCTGGGATCCGCAGTCGAGCATGAGGCGCTTGATGGCGGCTTCGGCGAGATCGGGTGTGGTCAGTCCTCGGCTGGTGGAGATGCCGTTGGTGCCGACGAAGGCGATGTCGACGTTGATCTCCCGCAGGGCCCTGGCGGACCAGGCGTCCACCTCGGCGAGGGTGCGCGCGCGGACCCGCCCGCCCAGGGTGTGCACGGTGATGTTGGGTTTGGACACGAGGCTCACCGCGATGGGCAGGGTGTTGGTGAACACGGTCAGCTCGCGATCGCCGGGGATGAGCTCGGCCAGGCGCGAGATCGTGGAGCCGGCGTCGAGGAAGATCGAACCGGCGCGGCTGAGGTAGGGCAGGGCCGCCTTCGCGATGCGGTCCTTCTCCTCGGCGTACTCGGTGCGGGCGCTGACGTCGGGTTCGAAGGTGACGTCGTCGACGGGGATGGCGCCGCCGTGCACCCGGCGCAGCAGCCCGTGCCGCTCGAGCGCGATCAGGTCCTTGCGGACGGTCTCCGAGGTCACCCCGAAATCGGCGGCCAGCGCGGTGGCCTCGACCTGACCGGCGACCCGCAGGGCCGCCACGATCGCCTGCTGCCGCTTGGCCGCGTAGCGGTAGCGGTCGCGATCGGTGGTCGTGTTGTCCGGCGCGCTGCTCACCAGGGACATGGTGCCGCCTCCCGTCCTCGGGTGCTGAGGGGTGTCGTGAACTCAGATCAGCGACGGGTGCGGTTGGGGCAGTTCGCTGTCGTCGCGGTAGATCCCGGCAGCCAGTCCGGCCAGCAGCGCCGCGCCCCGCGCGCCCGCTTCGGTGACCGGCGGCCGGGAAACCGGGCCGAGCAGGCGGTGCTTGATCTGCATCAGGCCTTCGCTGCGAGACCAGCCGCCCGTGGCGACCAGCTCCTGGGCCGGGCCGCTGACCTGGGACATGAGTTCATGCAGCCGCGCGGCTTCCTCGGTCACCTGTTCCAAGGCGGCGCGCCACACGTGGGCCGGCCGGACACCCGCATCGACCCCGGACAGCACCAGTCCGGTGTCCCCGTTCGCGATGTGCACCGGGGTCGACTCCAGCTCCAGGGCCGCCACATCGAGTCGCGCCAGATCGGCCTGCGTGCAGCCGAGCTGCTGCAGCGTCCGCCCGAGGGTGAGCCCGCCTTCGGTGGCGCCCAACAGACACCACCGTCCGGCCAGCACGTGCCAGCCCACCGTGATGCCGCCGTGGGCGAGCAACCCGACCGCGTCCTCGGGCAGGCTGGCGGCGACCGTGCGGACCAGGGCTTCCGCGGTGCCGCACGAGTCCAACTCGGCACCGACGGCGGTCGCGCCGACGCCGACGCTGGCGGCCTGGTGGTCGTGTCCGGCGACGGTCAGCACCGCGCCGGCCAGCCGGGTGTCGACCTCGCCGGAGGTGATCGCGCCCCAGGACTGGCCCGACTGGCGCAGTTCCGGGAGCAGCTGCTCGCTGGCCCCGGACCAGGCCAGGGTCTCCGCCCACCAGCCGCGCTCGCGCAGCCGCAGCCACCCGGTCCGCGAGGCCAGTGACGTTTCGCTGGCCTGGTCACCGCCCAGGTCGTGCACGATCCACTCGGCGATGTTGAGCCGGCGGACCGCGGCGGCGGCCGAGGGCCAGTGCCGGGTCAGCCAGCGGTGCTTGGTCAGCGACCACTGGCCCCGCAGGGGAAGGCCCGTGGTGGTCTCGAAGGACTCGAAGCCCACGGCGTCGGTCAGCTCGGTGACCTCCAGGTGATCACGCCGGTCGTGCCAGGCGATGACCGGGGCGACGGGGTGACCGGCCGCGTTGAGCAGCACCCCCGACTCGGCCATGCTGGCCACCCCGACCCCCGCGACGGGTGCTTCCGGCGCGGCGGCCAGCGCCTGCGCCAGGGCCGCCCGGACCGCGGTGCGGAGCTCGGGTGCCTCGAGTTCGGCGCCGTCGGGGGTGACCGTCCAGGGCGTGTGTGCCCGCCCGTGGGCGATCTCTCGACCGTCGAGGGTGAGTACGACGGCCTTGGTCGAGGTCGTGCCGACGTCCAGCCCGACCAGTAGCGGTTCCACCATGTCCACCCTCGCACCGTTGCGTATCTCTTGTTGTCCAACTTGGGTTTGCTTGTGCAGCGCTGTGGGTCCGTCGCTGGCGGTCCGGCTGGCGCCGCGGGATGCGTGGCTAGTCGTCGGCCAGCGCCGCGCCGTCGGGGAAGCGGTCGTCGATCGCGATCGCGGGCTCGCTGACGGAGGCACCGGTGGCGGTGAACAGCGTGCCCTGGTGCTGCACGGCGGCGGCCGCCCAGCGCAGGCCGAGCGCGAGCGCGTCGCGACCGCGCCCCCCGCCGGCGAGGAAGCCGGACAGCAGCGCGTCGCCCGCGCCGACGGTGCTCACCACGCGCCCGACCCTCGCCGTGCCGTACAGCACGCCGTCCTCGTCGACGAGCAGTACGCCGTCGGCGCCCAGGCTGGCCAGCACGGCACCCGCGCCGAGCGCCCGCATCTCCTGCGCCGCCGCAACGGCCTCGCCCAGGGTTGCCGGCCGGGTGCCGACGGCGTCGGCGAGCTCGTCGAGATTGGGTTTGACCAGGTCAGGCTTGGCGGCGAGCGCCTCGAGCAGCGGGGGACCCGAGGTGTCCACGGCGATCCGACCACCGTGCCGGCGTGCCTCGGACACCAGCCGGGCGTAGAAGCCGGCCTCGACGCCCCCGGGCAGGCTGCCGCAGCCGGCCAGCCAGGTGCTGCCCGCCGCGGCCTCCAGCGAGGTGGCGAGCAGCGCCTCGACCTCCGCCGGGGCCAGCGCCGGGCCACTCTCGTTGATCTTCGTGACGGTGCCGTCCGGCTCGACGAGGCTGACGTTGATCCGCACGTCGCCCGCGACGGGCACGGCCCGGTACGCCAGGCCGAATTGGCGCAGCATCTCGGTCAGGTGGGCCCCGGCCGGGCCGCCCACCGGCAGGACCGCCGCCGCGGGGCAGCCGTGCCTGGCCAGGGCCAGTGCGACGTTGACACCTTTCCCGCTCGGCTCACTCCCGCCGCGCCGGCTGCGCAGGACCGCGCCCCTGTGCAGCGAGTCGATGAACACCGTCCGGTCGACGCTGGGGTTCGGGGTGACAGTGACGATCATGCCTGCTCCGGGAGACGGGTCGCGCCGGGTTCTTGCGTGCTTGGGAATCAACGCATATTGTTGGGTTTCGTTGGTTGGCTGTCAAGCGAATGGAGCTCAGGACATGCCTCTCGCCACCACGCGCGCACTGGTCGCCTCGGCCCAGGCCCGGGGAGACGGGATCGGCGCGTTCAACGTGATCACCCTCGAGCACGCCGAGGCCGTCGTCGCGGGCGCGAGCGCGGCGGAGGTTCCGGTGATCCTGCAGATCAGCGAGAACGCGATCCGCTTCCACCTCGGCCAGGTCGAACCCATCGTGAGCGCCTGTCTGGCGACCGCCCGCGCCGCCTCGGTGCAGGTCGCGGTCCACCTCGACCACATCGAGGAGGAGGGGCTGCTGCACGAGGCGGCGGCCGCCGGCGTCAGCTCCGCGATGTTCGACGCGTCCAAGCTCGACTACGCGGCGAACGTCGCCGCCACACGCCGGGCCGCCGACTGGGCTCACGAGCACGACCTCTACCTGGAGGCCGAGCTCGGCGAGGTCGGCGGCAAGGACGGCGCCCACGCCCCCGGGGTCCGCACCGACCCGCGTGAGGCCGCCGAGTTCGTGGCCGCGACGGGCGTCGATGCGCTCGCGGTCGCCGTCGGGAGCTCACACGCCATGACCACTCGCACCGCCAGCCTCGACTTCGACCTGATCTCGGCGCTGCGCGATGCGGTCGCCGTGCCGCTGGTGTTGCACGGCTCCTCGGGGGTGCCGGACGACGCGCTGCGGCAGGCCGTCGCCCACGGCATCGTCAAGGTCAACATCGGCACCATCCTCAACGTCGCCTACACCCACGCGGTGCGCGCCACCCTGGCCGGCGACGCCAGCCTGGTCGACCCCCGCAAGTACCTCGCGCCCGCGCGCGACGAGATCGCGGCGGTCGTGCAACGACTGGCGGGGCTGTTGAGCACGAACGGGCGGACGGCCGCGGTCACGCATCGCTGAGTCCTGACCAGCGGTGCAAGGATTCCGGCATGACCCGCCCCACCGACCACGTCAGAGTCGCGGTCCTCGGTGCCGGGTTCGCAGGCCTGGC
>DATAYB010000107.1:0-11607 GCA_036272795.1 Pseudonocardia sp. | reverse complement strand
TTGTTCGACAAGCTCGAAGTCCAGCACTGTGGTGTAGTAGTGCACCAGCCGCGGCACGTCCGGGGTGGTGAACTCGACGTAGCCGAGCTTGGACACCCGCGCCGCCGGTTCGGCGCCGTTGCCTGCGTTCGTCACCACTGCCTCCCCGAACCACGGGTCACGACCTCGTTGGTGATCCGGCCCAGTCCTTCGATGCGTGTTCTCGCTTGCCGAGCTTGAACACCGTTCACGATCCCCCCACTTTCGCTCGTGTTGCCCAACACGTCAGAACACCGGCCCGTGCCTCTGGGGAGGCTCGGCCACGCGCCATACCTGGAGGCTACCGGCCGGCTCGGCTCTAGGCCGAGCTTCCAAACTGGTGTTCACGTGCAGCTGCGAAGTACAGCAACCACAGCGATCCGGGCCGGCCATTGACAACCGCTAACCGGCTTCTACCTCGGTAAACACCGAGTAGCTCACCGCCCGGAGTCCCCCGCACTCACCCACATACGACGGCCGTGCCAGGTGGCCATTGACCAGCACGCAGACCCAGACTCAGCTATTTGATCATGCGAGTTGGGCGGGTGAGGATAGCCATATTTCGAGTGCGTCCCAGGCGGCGATTTCCGTGCCGGTGTCGGCTACCGTGGCCTCGAACGCATCGAGTACAGCGTTAAGCGGGCGCAGGTTGTTGTTGGAGATCGACAACGTCGCGCGGAACGTGCAGTCGTCCAGGTGGGAGTCGGTCACGGTCAAGTCGTGATCACGGCGGAGTCGGGACTGGATGGTGCGTTGTTGTTCCGCGCCGATGGACCCGCGGAGCGTGACCGCGATCCGGACACTCCAAATCCGCGTGGTGGTCATCACGGTCTCCTGATCAGGCATCGGGCTTGTCAAAGCCGGCCTTGAGCCTGGGGCGTCGCCGCCGTCGGTTCATCTCCCGCCGGTGGGGCTTGTGTATCCCGATCGAGTCGCTGGGCTCTCGCGCTGGGTCCTTGATCAACACATGATCCACCCACGGTGAATGACCAATGATCATGAGTCCTGTCGAGAACCAACCCGAATCGCGCCATCGCTCAACGCGCAGGTCAGCACATCTACGGACCTTGTTGGGAAACAGCGAGCAGCCTCGCCACAAGATCGCAGGGTTGCAGGCGTTCCGGACGCCGACATCGTGATCTTGCCGTTGAGCTGTCTGGGGCCGTCTGTGGGCCGTCTGAGCCGTCGCTGGGCCGTGAGAGACCACCCAGAGACAGAAAACGACGCCGACCAACGGGAAGTCATATCCGCTGGTCAGCGCCGCTTCGAGCGCCTGGGTCAGGCAGCCTGCTTGGTCTCCCAGAAGATCTTGTCGATCTGGGCGATGTAGTCGAGCAGGGCCTGGCCGGTGGACGGGTCGTTCGAACCCTTGGTGCCGCCGGCGCCGGCCGCCTTCGTGGCCTTGTTGAACAGCTCGTGCAGCTCCGGGTACTTCTCGAAGTGCGGCGGCTTGAAGTAGTCCGTCCACAGCACCCAGAGGTGGTGCTTGACCAGGTCGGAGCGCTGCTCCTTGATCTCGATGGCACGCGCGCGGAACGCGGCGTCCTCGTTGCCCTGGTACTTCTCCTGGATGGCCTTCACCGACTCGGCCTCGATCCGGGCCTGCGCGGGGTCGTACACGCCGCAGGGGAGGTCGCAGTGCGCGGTCGCCTCCAGCCGAGGACGGAGAACGCGAGACAGCAGTCCCATTGTTGCTCCCTATGTGTGCTTGGTGATCGTTCCGACTCCGGGGACACTACTCCGCGACCGCGTGGGCGGCAGGCCCGCGCGGCCTGCCGGGACGGGTGTGAGGCGGGGCGTGATGCGCTGGCGGCGAGTGACGGTGCGGGGTCCGTCGATGTCGCCCACGCTGGCCGATGGTGATGTGGTGCTGGTCACGTTCGGTGCGCGGCCCCGGCCCGGTGCCGTGGTGCTGGTGCGCTGGCCGACGCGCCCCGGACAGCTCTCGGTCAAGCGCGCCGTCCGTACCGAGGGTGCGCTCTGGGAGGTACGTGGGGACAACCCGTTCGGCAGCACCGACTCGCGCCAGCTCGGGCCGGCGGAGGTGTTCGGCGTGGTCCGGTGCCGACTCTGGCCCCGCCCGATGCGGCTACGCCCGGCGCCCACACAGCCCGGCACCTAGCCGCCGTACTCAGCTGGCGGGAGGGGCGGGCATGTCCGGTCTCGTCCGCCGAGCGCGCGGCCGGGGTTGCTCGGCTAGCCGGCGTACTTCGGGAGGATGCCGGCCTCGGTGGCCTCGGCGACGCTCGGTGCGGCGGCGTCGCGCTCCGACAGGATCGGGGCCAGGTCACTCGGCCACGGCAGCCCGAGTGCCGGGTCGAGCGCGTTCACGGTGCGCTCGATGGCCGGCGCGTACGGCGTAGAGCACAGGTAGCTGGCCACGGTGTCGTCCTGGAGCGCGCAGAACGCGTGGCCGAGGCCCTCGGACAGGTACACGGCACGGTAGGAGTCGGAGTCGAGCAGCACAGCCTCGTGCTGACCGAAGGTCGGCGAGCCCAAGCGCAGGTCGACCACCACGTCCAGCACCGCGCCGTGCGGGCAGTACACGTACTTGGCCTGGCCGGGAGGCACGTCGGCGAAGTGCACCCCCCGGATCACGCCGCGCTTGGACACGCTGTGGTTGGACTGCGCGACGGGGATCGGCTTGCCGACCGCCTCGATGAACACGGCCTCCTGGTAGGGCGCCACGAACAGTCCCCGGTCGTCGTCGAACCGGTTCGGCTCGAACACCCAGGCGCCCGCGATGGACAGCGCTTTGCTCCGCATGATCGCCACCGTACCCAGGCAACGTCACCGGATCAGGTTCCTCGGGCGAGGTTTCTGGTGTGATTTGTGCACCTGGCGGGAAGACAGCGGCAGCCCGAGATGACACACTGGCGGCCTACCTGACAGCCGCGCCTCGTCGGGCACCGCGACATCCCGCTGGTGCACTCGAGGCGCTGTCGGGCACCGTGGCCCCGCGACACCTCCGCGAACATCGGTGCACGGCTCGAGCGCCCCCGTCTCGCCGCCGACTCCTCGGCTGCCACTCCTGGGCTGCTCGAACTCACGAACGCACCGGTTTTAAGGGGATAGTTGTGACCATCGTGCCCGAGCGGACCACGTTGACCAGGACCGAACAGACCAACGGCGACCTCGAGCTGCGGCTGGACGAGATCCTGACCGCGCACCACGGCGGCAAGCTGAACATCGCGCCGTCCGTGCCGCTCGGTGGGGCCCGTGACCTGTCGATCGCCTACAGCCCTGGCGTGGCCGAGGTCAGCAGGGTGATCGCCGACGACGCCTCACTGACCAGGAACTACACCTGGTCGGACCGGCTGGTCGCGGTGGTCAGCGACGGCACCGCCGTGCTCGGACTCGGGGACATCGGGCCGCGCGCCGCACTGCCGGTCATGGAGGGCAAGTCGGCGCTGTTCAAGGCGTTCGGCGGCCTGAACTCCATCCCGCTGGTGCTCGACACGACCGACGTCGACGAGATCGTCGAGACGCTGGTGCGGTTGCGGCCGAGCTTCGGCGCGGTCAACCTGGAGGACATCTCCGCGCCGCGCTGCTTCGAGCTGGAGCGGCGGCTGGTGGAGGCGCTGGACTGCCCGGTCATGCACGACGACCAGCACGGCACCGCGATCGTGGTGCTGGCCGCGCTGCGCGGGGCGTGCGCGGTGCAGCAGCGCCAGCTGGCCGCCCTCAAGGTGGTCATCACCGGTGCCGGCGCGTCCGGTGTGGCCTGCGCGAACATCCTGCAGGCGGCCGGGGTCCGGGACATCACGGTGATCGACTCGCGGGGTGTCCTGGTGCCTGGGCGCGCGGGGATGAACTCGGTGAAGGCCGAGCTGGCCGAGCGCACCAACCCGCGCCGGACCACCGGTGGGGTGGCCGAGGCGCTGCCCGGGGCGGACGTCTTCATCGGGCTCTCCTGTGCCACGCTGCCGGAGGAGCTGCTGGCCACCATGGCGCCGGAGCCGATGGTGTTCGCGCTGTCCAACCCCGACCCGGAGGTGCACCCGGACATCGCCTCCCGGTACGCGCCGATCGTGGCCACCGGCCGCAGCGACTTCCCGAACCAGATCAACAACGTGCTGGCCTTCCCCGGGGTGTTCCGGGGCGCCCTGGACGCCGGCGCCACCCGGATCACGGAGCGGATGAAGCTCGCCGCAGCCGACGCGATCTTCGCGGTGGCGAGCGACGACCTCGCGGCGGACCGGATCGTGCCCAGCCCGTTCGACCCCCGCGTGGCGGCCACCGTGGCCGACGCGGTGGCCCGCGCGGCCGGCGACCAGTAGTCCGGACCGGAGGAATCCAGTCGGACCGACACGCCCGGCCCGCCTGATCGGACCAGTCCGGTTAGGCCAACCGTCAGTTAGGCGGACGGCACGGCACACAGAGTTACCGGGACGGCCCCGCCGCGACCTGTCGCGCGCGGGGCCGTCTTTCTGCTGTGTATCGGCCCTCCCGCGGCTGTTCCGGGTGTCGCGGCGGGTCGCGACGGAGCATTCGGGTGGCCGGGCTGTGACTGGTGAGGGTGCCGGGTATTACGTACAGTAGCTACGCGAAACTCTCTCACCTGGGCTTTTTTGCGGATGCTCACACAATGTGACACAGCGTGTTGAGGCACTAGGGAATCCGGGGATTTGATAGTCCCCCACAAGAGTGACTGCCCCGGATCGTCTCCCCGGATCGCTCGTTGGTCCGCATGACAACGCCCACGGGGGCGTGAATTCGGATCGTGAGGGGACTGCGGGTGGCCGACCTCGGACAGTGGCTCGATCCCCGTCAGGGCGTCGGTCCGGCGGGGCGCGGCGGCTCGGCGCGGCTGGCGCCGGCGCCCGACCGCCGGTTCGAGGGTAGCCACTCCGGGCTCGTGCCGAGCCAGGTCGCCGACTCCCTGCCGAACGCGATCGCGGGCCCGTGGCGCTCCTCCGTGCCGGACTCACCGGCCGGGCTGAGCGGTTCCTTCGGGGTGGCCGGCTCGCTCGGGACCGGGTTCGCCCCGTCCAGCTCGACCGCCGGACTGTCCGGAACCGGTGCCGGCCGGTCGGGTGCCGTGTCGACCGGAGCGGGTGCCCCGAGCGCCGTCGAGGCGTTGCCGCTGCCGGCCGCGCCGACCCTGCTCTGCGACGCCTCGGACCGGGTCGTGCGCGTCAACGCCGCGCTGCTGCGGATGGCCGGGCGGGACCCGCGCCAGCCCTCCGCCACCGAGGGGCTGGTCGGCCGCCCGCTGGGGCAGCTGCTGGTCGGGCCGGACAACGACGCCCGCCTGGTCCGTCCGGACGGGGCGCTGGCCCGGGTGCGGGTGGTCCGCTGGGTGCTGCCTGAGCTCGGCCCGCTGGCCGGCCTGCGCGCCGTGATGCTGGTCGACACCACCGACGTCGCACCCCCGGTGACCAGCCGCGACGACCACGAGCGACAGCTCGCCGAGCTGCGCAAGCTGGCCAGGGTCGGCAACTGGAGCTACGACCTGCGCACCGGCTCGCTGCACCGGGGCCAGGCGCTGATGGAGCTGTACCGCGAGGTCGGCATCGCGCCGGACGCGCAGCCCAGCGGGCCGATCGAGCTGGAGCAGGTCGCGCTGCTGTGCGCCACGCTGCGCGACAAGACGCAGCGGGCGGCGGGCGAGGGCACCGAGGTACCGAAGGGCGACTCGCACCACATCGAGCACCGCAGCGCGCCGCCGGCCGAGCGGGTGCTCAGCTGCCGCGCCACGGTGGAGCGCAACGCGGAGGGCACGCCGATCCGGCTGGTCGGCACCGTGCAGGACATCACCGAGCTGCGCCAGGCCGAGCAGCGGATGGGCCGGGCCACCCAGCGCTACCTGGACCTGGTGTCCATCGCGCCGCTCGGCGTCGGCGTCTTCAACCGCACCGGGCACCTTGTCGACGCCAACGGGGCGCTCTGCGCGCTGCTCGGCATCTCCGGCGAGAAGCTGCGCGGGGTGTCCGCCCGAGGCCTTTCGGTGGACCCGGTCGGCGGCCCGTCCGGCAGCCCGGAGCTGGCGTTCCTGCGGGTGGTCCGCCCGGGCGCGCAGCACGGTTACCGGGTGCCGCAGTGCGCGATCCGGCGCGCGGACGGCACCTCGGTCTGGTGCGAGCTGTCGGTCACGGTGTCCATCGGCGACGACGGCCGGCCGTTCTGGCTGGTGGTGTTCGCCGACATCTCCGAGCGGCGCCGCGCGGCGGACGTGCTGCGTATCGCCGGCACCCACGACGAGCTGACCCGGCTGCCCAACCGCTCCTCGGTGACCGCGCGCATCGGCCGCCTGCTGGCTGGTCCTGACCGCCACAAGCTCGCCGTGCTGTGCTGCGACCTGGACGACTTCAAGCGGGTCAACACGGCACTCGGGCACGCCGCCGGTGACCAGGTACTGATCATGCTCGCCGCCCGGCTGCAGCGCGAGCTGCCGATCGGCTGCTCGCCGGCGCGGCTCTCCGGCGACGAGTTCGTGGTGGTCTGCGACGACGTCACGGCGGTCGGCGGGGTGCCGAGGCTGGCCGAGTCCGTGGCGGCGCTGCTGCGCGGTCCGGTCGAGGTGGACGGCCAGCCGGTGCGGGTGTCCGCCGCGATCGGGGTGGCCACGCCGGCCGACGGTGACGGGCTGGGCGGGGTGAGCAGCGCGGAGGACCTGCTGCGGTTCGCCGACGCCGCCATGTACGACGCGAAGGTGCGCGGGGCCGGCCAGCTGGGCTTCGTCACCGCCGACACCGCGACCAGCGCCAACCACCAGCTGCGGATGGAGGACGAGCTGCGCGAGGCGATCGCCGCCGACCAGCTCGTGCTGCACTACCAGCCCGTGCTCGGCCCGGACGGCGCGATCCGCTCCGCCGAGGCGCTGATCCGCTGGCAGCACCCGGAGCGCGGCATGCTCTTCCCCGGCGACTTCATCCCGGTGGCCGAGCGCGGCGGCCTGATGCGCGACCTCGACGAGTGGGTGCTGCGCAAGGCCACCAAGGAGGCGGCGACCTGGCCGGTGCACCTGCGCCGCCCCGTCGGCGTGGCGGTCAACCTGGCCGGCCTGCTGCCCGGCGACCCCGACTTCCTGCCCACGGTGCGCGCCGCGCTCGCCAACAGCGGGCTGGCCGGCGACCGGCTGGTGCTGGAGCTGGTGGAGACGAGCCTGGTCGCGCTCCCGCAGCGCACCCTGGCCGCGATGAGTGAGCTGGCCGGGCGGGGTGTCCGGTTCGCGGTGGACGACTTCGGCACCGGTTACAGCTCGCTGTCCCGGATCAAGGAGCTGCCCGCCCAGATCGTCAAGGTGGACCGCACGTTCGTCCGCGACATCGCCACCGACCCCGCCGACTTCGCGGTGGCCAGGGCGGTCGTCCAGATGGCCGCCGCGATGGGCCGCTACTGCGTCGCCGAGGGTGTGGAGACCGCCGAGCAGTTCCACCTGCTGCGCGACCTCGGCGTCGACGCCTACCAGGGCTGGCTGTTCGCCAAGGCGATGGAGCCCGCCGCGTTCCGCGCCCTGCTCGCCGGCCCCGCGATGGCGGTGCCGGCCGCAGAGCCCGCCTCGGCTCCGGACGCGATGTCGACCATGGCGCTGCCCACCGAGGCGAGGCGCGCGGCCCTGGCCGCATCGGCAGCCGCCGGCTCCGTCGACAAGTCCCAGGCGACGAAGGCATCGGCCGGCTCCGACGCGACCTCGGGCAAGCAGGCTCCCGGCCCGATGACCCCCGGTGCCGGCTCGGCCCGGCGCGCGCTCAACCAGCCCGCTGTGACTCGTGGACCGGTCCGGCCGCCCCGGGGCAGCGACGATCCCGACGCGACCAGGACGTTCGACGCGATCCCCCGGGACACCGAGGGGCCGGCCGGGGCGATCGGCTCGGCGCCGGCCAGCCCGGGTCCGCTCGGTGGTTTCGACGCGGCGCCCGATGCCTTCGCCACCCCGATCGCCGACCTGCTGGCCAGCCTGTTGTCGGGCCGGGGCGGCGACGATCCGGGGACTCCGGAGCCGGGTAAAAGATCCGATTCGGCCGGCGGACCGGGCTTCGGCACGGGCGCCGGGCCTGGTCGCAGGTCCGGCGAATCGTCAACCTGACCGTAGTGAAAGGGTGCTCGCCCTGCTGACTCGATCGGGTTAGCCTGTGGCATCCCGGCGGCCGGCGAGGCGCTGTCGGCGAGGACGGGGGGCCGCCCGGATGATCGAGTTCCGGGGAGTGACCAAGCGCTTTCCCGACGGGACCGTGGCCGTCGACAGCCTGGATCTGCAGGTGGATTCGGGTGGCATCACGGTATTCGTCGGCCCGTCCGGTTGCGGGAAGACCACCTCACTGCGGATGATCAACCGCATGATCGAGCCGACCTCGGGCACCATCCTGGTGGACGGCAACGACATCATGGCCGGCGATCCGGCGCAGCTGCGCCGGGGCATCGGGTACGTGATCCAGCAGGCCGGGCTCTTTCCCCACCGGACGATCCTGGACAACGTGGCCACCGTGCCGGTGCTGCTCGGCTGGGACAAGAAGAGGGCCAGGGAGCGGGCGGCCGAACTGATGGAACTGGTCGGTCTGGTTCCGGAGATGGCCAAGCGTTACCCGGCGCAGCTGTCCGGCGGCCAGCAGCAGCGTGTCGGGGTGGCCAGGGCGCTGGCCGCCGACCCGCCGGTCCTGCTGATGGATGAGCCGTTCAGCGCGGTCGACCCGGTGGTCCGGGAGAGCCTGCAGGACGAGCTGCTGCGGCTGCAGTCCGAGCTGGGCAAGACGATCGTGTTCGTCACGCACGACATCGACGAGGCGATCAAGCTCGGCGACAAGGTCGCGGTGTTCCGGGTGGGCGGGCGGCTCGCCCAGTACGACGCCCCCGGCGCGCTGCTGTCCCGCCCCGCCGACGACTTCGTGGACAACTTCGTGGGCCGCGACCGCGGCTACCGGGGGCTCGGCTTCCGGTCCGGCGACGGCCTGCCGATCGGCGAGCTGCGCACCGTGGCGCTGGGTAGCTCCGGTGCGGCGGCCCGCAGCGAGCTCGGTACCGACTGGGCGATCGTGGTCGACGCCGAACGCCGCCCGCAGGGCTGGGTCAGGGGCTCCGACCTTGCCGACGGCGACGCCCCGATCACCGCCGAGCAGCTGGTCGCGGGCGGCTCGCTGTACAACACCGACGCCGACTCGCTGCGGGTCGCGCTGGACGCGGCGCTGAGCTCGCCGTCCGGGCTCGGCGTCGCCGTGAACGCCGCCGGGGCCGTGGTCGGCTCGGTCACCGCCGACGACGTGCTGGCCCGGCTGGCCGCCGCCCGGGACGGCGAGGACGCCGCGTGATCTGGGGCTGGATCCCGCGCAACGGCGGCCTGATCCTCAGTCTGCTCGGGCAGCACCTGGTGCTGTCGTTCGTGCCGGTCGTGATCGGCCTCGTGCTCGCGGTGCCGCTGGGATGGCTGGCCAACCGGTCGCGGGCGGCTCGCGCGGTGCTGATCCCCACCGCCGGCGTGCTCTACACGGTGCCGTCGCTGGTGCTGTTCATCGTGCTGCCCGGGATCCTGGGTACCAAGATCCTCGACCCGATCAACGTGGTCGTCGCGCTGGCCATCTACACGGTGGCCCTGCTGGTCCGCTCCGTCGCCGACGCGCTGGCCGCCGTGCCGGGCATGGTGGTGGCCGCCGCGACCGCGATGGGCTTCCGGCCGACCCGGCGTTTCGTCTCGGTGGAGTTCCCGCTCGCGGTGCCGGTGCTGATCGCCGGGCTGCGGGTGGCGACGGTGTCCAACATCAGCCTGGTCAGCGTGGGCGCGCTCGTCGGGATCGGCGGGCTCGGCCAGCTGTTCACACAGGGCTTCCAGAACAACTTCCCGACCGAGATCGTGACCGGCGTGGTGCTGTCGCTGGTGATCGCGCTGCTCGCCGACGCGCTGCTGCTCGGGTTGGGCCGGCTGGTGACCCCCTGGCACCGCATCGGGACCGGAGCGGGGAAGCCGGCATGAACATCGTCGCCCAGGTCGCGGCCTGGTTCGCGAACCCCGCCAACTGGACGGGCTCCACCGGCGTGCCGACCCGCATCCTCGAGCACCTCGGCTACAGCGCGCTGGCCCTGCTGGTCGCGGTCGTGATCGCGCTGCCGATCGGCACCCTGGTCGGGCACACCGGGCGGGGCGGTTTCCTGATCGTCGGCTTCGCCAACGGGCTGCGCTCGATGCCGGACCTCGGCCTGCTCACGCTGCTGGTCCTGCTGGTCGGCCTCGGGCTGTTCCCGGTGATCGTCGCGCTGTGTGTGCTGGCCATCCCGCCGCTGCTCGCCGGCACGTACGCCGGGGTCAGCAACGTCGACCGGTCCGTCGTGGACGCCGCGCGGGGCGTCGGCATGCGGGAGCGTGAGGTGCTGCTCGACGTCGAGCTGCCCAACGCGCTGCCCCTGGTGCTCAGCGGCCTGCGCGCGGCCACCCTGCAGGTGGTCGCCACGACCGCGATCGCCGCGTACGTCGGCAAGGGCGGTCTCGGGCGGTACCTGATCGACGGCCAGAGCCAGCACGACTACGCGCAGATGGCCGCCGGCGCGGTGCTGATCGCGATCCTGGCGCTGATCGTGGAGGGTGTACTCGCGGTCGTGCAGCGGCTGGTGGTCTCGCCGGGCCTGCAGGCGGCCGACACCCGGGTCCGTCCGCCGAGTGAGCCGAACAACGAGCCGCCGACCGAGGCGGCCGTCGACAAACCTGCCCCCAAGATGGCCGGAGTGAACTGATGAGACGCACCCTCACCGTGCTGGCCGCCACCACCGTGGCCGCGCTGACCCTGGCCGCCTGTGGCGGCGGCAGTTCCGGTGGCCCGCTCGGGGGTCCGGCCGGCGCCTCGGCCGCGCCGACCGACACGATCAGCGTCGGGTCGGCGAACTTCACCGAGAGCAGCCTGCTCGGCGAGATCTACGCCCAGGCGCTGGAGGCCAAGGGCATCAAGGTGCAGCGCCACCTCAGCCTCGGCAGCCGCGAGACCTACTTCCCGGCGTTGAAGGACGGCTCGCTGGACCTGGTGCCGGACTACACCGGGTCCCTGCTGCAGTACCTCGACCCGAAGGCCGCGCAGACCTCGCCCGACGACGTGTACGCGGCGTTGCAGAAGGCGATCCAGGCGCCGCTGGTCGCCCTCGACAAGTCGGCCGCCGAGGACAAGGACGCTGTCGTGGTGAGCAAGGACACCGCGCAGCGCTACAACGCGACCTCGATCGCCGACCTCGCCCCGCACTGCGGTGACCTCGTCTTCGGTGGCCCGCCCGAGTTCCTGACGCGCCCCGACGGCATCCCCGGCATCCAGAAGTTCTACAACTGCACCTTCAAGTCGTTCACCTCGCTCGACGCCGGCGGGCCGCTCACCCTGACCGCCGTGAAGAGCAACCAGATACAGGCGGCCGACCTGTTCACCACGAACCCGCAGATCGAGACGTCCAACCTGGTCGCGCTGGCCGACCCGAAGAACAACTTCTCGGCGCAGAACGTCGTACCGGTGATCAACTCGACCAAGGCGACCGACCAGGTCAAGCAGATCCTGAACGCGGTGTCCGCCAAGCTCACGACCCAGGACCTGGTCGAGCTGAACGGCCAGCTCACCGCCCCGGACCCGGTCGACCCCGCCGTCGCGGCCAAGCAGTGGCTCACGAAGGCCGGCCTGGTCTGAC
>DATAYB010000106.1:0-12633 GCA_036272795.1 Pseudonocardia sp. | reverse complement strand
GCCAGGCGTTCTACAGCCTCACCGCGGCCGCCGCGATCATCGCCGCGCTGCCGCCGCTGCTGGTCGCGCTGTCCATCCAGCGCTACCTGGTGCGCGGGCTGTCCTTCGGGGCGGTGAAGGCCTGATGGGCTCGCTCACGGTGTCGGGGCTGCGCGCCCGCTACGGCAGGACGGAGGCGCTGCGCGGCATCGACCTGGACGTGGCCGACGGGGAGTTCTTCGTGATCCTCGGCCCGTCCGGCGCCGGCAAGACCACCGCACTCAAGAGCGTCGCCGGGCTGGTGGACGACGTCGAGGGCGAGGTGCGGATCGCCGGCCGGCCGATGAACGGCGTGGAGCCCTACGAGCGCAACGTGGCGATGGCGTTCGAGAGCTACGCGCTGTACCCGCAGAAGACCGTCGAGCAGAACCTGGCCTCGCCGCTGCGCTCCGGCCGCTCCGGTACCTGGAGCGCCGCCGAGCAGGCCGAACGGATCCGCCAGGTCACGACCACGCTCGGCATCGAGCACCTGCGCGCCCGGTTCCCCCGGGAGCTGTCCAACGGGCAGCGCCAGCGCACCGCCCTGGGCCGCGTGCTCGTCCGCCCCGCCGACGTGTACCTGCTCGACGAGCCGCTCTCGCACCTGGACGCGAAGCTGCGCGCCGCGATGCGCGCCGAGCTCAAGCAGCTCGGCGAGATGTCCAGCACGACCACGCTCTACGTCACCCACGACTACCAGGAGGCGCTCGCGCTGGGCGACCGGGTCGGGGTGTTGCGGGAGGGCCGTCTGGTCCAGGTCGGCACGCCCGAGCAGGTGTGGCACGCGCCCTCGGACACGTTCGTCGCGCGGATGTTCGGCCAGCCCGAGATGAACCTGTTCTCCGCTGACCTGACCGCCGATCCCGCCGCGGTGTCCGAGGGGGGCATCGCGGCGCGGACCGGGCCGGGTGGTTTCGCGGTCGGCCTGCCTGCCGGGCTGGCCGGACTTGCCGGCGGGGCAGGCTCGGCGGTTCGGCTCGGCATCCGGCCCCGGGACCTGGACGTGCTCACCGGGCCCGAGCCGGCCGACCGCCTGGTGCTGCGCGGTCGGGTCACCCTCGCTGAGCGGCTCGGCCGGCTGGTAGAGCTCAGCGTGGACGTGGCGGGGGTCCAGGTCATCGCGGTGACCGACGACCAGCGGGTCCGGGAGGGCGATCGGGTGGCGATGGCGGTGGACTGGTCCAGGGTGCACGTGTTCGCCGCCAGCGACCCCGAGGAGCCGGGCGCCGACACCGCGCGGCTCGGCGCCGCCGCGCCGCTCGGGGCCGGCGCGGGCGCGCTTGGGGGTGCCCGGTGACGGCCACCTCGGCGAGCTCGACGGACTCCGTGAGCTCGGCGGGCTCGGCGGCCGAGACCGGCCGGCACCGCGCCGCGCCGGTCGCCAAGCGGCTGCGCCTCGAGCAGCTTCGTAAGACCTACCGCAGCCGGGGGCGCGAGCCGTTCGAGGCGGTCAAGGGCATCGACCTGGACATCGAGCCGGGTGAGCTCGTCGCGCTGCTCGGCCCGTCCGGCTGCGGCAAGACGACCACCCTGCGCATGATCGCCGGGCTGGAGACGGTCACCGTCGGGCGGATCCTGATCGGGGACCGCTCCGTCGGCGAGCTGCCCGCCGGCCAGCGCCAGGTCGGCGTCGGTTTCGAGAGCTATGCGCTGTACCCGCCGCTGTCCGTGCGGGAGAACCTGGCCTACGGGCTGCGGGCGCGCCGCGACCGGGACGTGCGGGCCAAGGTGGACACGATCGCCGAGCGGCTGGAGATGACCGACCTGCTCGAGCTGCGCCCGGCGAGCCTGTCCAGCGGGCAGAAGCAGCGAGTGGCACTGGCCCGCGCGCTGGTGCGCAACCCGCCCGTGCTGCTGCTCGACGAGCCGCTCTCGCACCTCGACGCCGGCCAGCGCCAGCGCGTGCGGCGGGAGCTGAAGGTGTTGCAGCGCGAGTTCGGCTACACGACGATCATCGTCACCCACGACCAGCTGGAGGCGCTCAGCCTGGCCGACCGGATCGCGGTGATGGACGGCGGCCTGATCCAGCAGTTCGGCACCCCGGACGAGATCTTCGACGACCCAGCCAACCGGTTCGTGGCCGACTTCGTGGGGGAGCCGCCGATCAACCTGCTGGTCGGGGTGACCGCCGGTGACGGCACCGTCCGGCTCGGCGAGGCCGGCGCGCTGGCGACCTCGGCGCCCGGCGTGCCGGCGGGCCGGCGGGTCGTCGTCGGGCTGCGCCCGCAGGACTGCCGCACCGAGCCCGTGCGCACCGACACCGGCCGGCCGGCTCGTGCGCTGCTGGCCACCGTGCTGGTGTACGAGAACCTGCTGGAGTACGGGCTGGCCACGGTCGAGCTGGCAGGGCTGCCCGGGCGGGTGGTCGTGCAGGTCCCCGCCGGTCAGCGGCTCTCCGCCGGGGACCAGGTGTCGATCACCGCCCCGGCCGCGCGCGTCTACCTGTTCGACGAACACGGCAACGGCGCGGCCGGCGATCCCGGAGGAGGCGGCGGCGCCGCGAACGCGGCCGGCGGGCGGCTGCGGTGAGCGGGGGTAACGGGGTGCGCAGGTCCAACAGGCTGCGGGTGGTCTGCGCGGGCGACCAGTTCATCTCCGCCGAGCTGCTGGCCGGCGCGGTGCGGGCCGAGCTGGACCGCATGGGGTTGGCCGCCGAGCCGGTGCCCGTCGAGTCGCGCTGGCCGACCGAGCCGTTCCGCGACATCGACGGCGTGCGCGAGGCGGCCGGGGACCCGCGCCGGCTGGCCGAACTGGTCACCGGTGCGGATGCGCTGGTCACACATCTGGCGCCGGTCACCGCGAGGGTGCTGACCGCCGGGCAGGGCAGCCTGCGGGTCGTCGGCGTGACCCGGGGCGGCCCGGTGAACGTGGACGTGGCGGCGGCCGCCGAGGCGGGCATCCCGGTCGTGCACCTGCCGGGGCGAAACCTGGGCGCGGTCGCCGAGTACACCGTCGGCACGATGATCTGTGCGATGCGCGGGCTGCCGGCGGCGGCCAGCGAACTCGCCGCCGGGCGTTGGGACGGCACCGGGTTCCGGTTCGACCGCGTGGGCCTTGAGCTGCGGGCGGCCACGGTCGGGCTGATCGGGCTCGGCGCCGTGGGGCTGCGGGTGGCGCAGCTGCTGGCCGCGTTCGGCACCCGCGTACTGGCGCACGACCCGTATGCCGACTCCGCGGCGGCCGAGGTGGTCGGCGCCCGGCTGGTCGGGCTCGCCGAGCTGCTGGCCACCAGTGACGTGGTCAGCCTGCACGCCCGGCTCACCGAGCAGACCCGGCGGATCATCGACGCGGGTGCGCTCGCCGCGATGCGCCCGGGTGCGCTGCTCGTCAACACGGCGCGGGGTGAGCTGGTCGACTCGGCCGCGCTCGATGCGGCACTGGCCTCCGGGCGGCTGGGCGGCGCCGTACTCGACGTGTTCGACCCGGAACCGCCCGCGCCGGACGACCCGCTACCGGCCCGACCCTCGGTGTTCGCCACCCCGCACCTGGCCGGAGCGTCCCGCCAGGTCGCCGAGGAGTCGGCGGCGCGGATCGCCCGCAAGGTCGCCGAGCTGCTCGCCGGGGTGCGGGCGGTGGGCTGACCGGCGGCCCTGCGCGGGTGCCGCCGGTCAACGGCCCGTCAGCCGAGGAACGCGGTGAGCTCGCGGACCAGGTCGTCCGGGCGTTCCTCGGCCAGGTAGTGGCCCGCGCCGGCGAGCTCCACGAGCCGCGGATCCGTCGCCTTGCCCTCGAGCAGCGCGGTGACGTACGGGTAGTACAGGCCGCCCAGCGCGAGCACCGGCATGGTCAGCTTGGCGTAGCCTCGCGCGTCGACGATGTCCTGGCCGAACGTCTGGTACCAGCCGTTGCCCGCGCGGACGGCGCCCGGCTGGTCGTAGGCGGCGGCGTAGCGCGCGCGGTCGTCCTCGCTGAACGCCCCGGGGTCGCGGCTCTGGAAGTCGATCATCCAGTCGATCAGCAGGCGGGACCGGCCGGCCAGGAGCTGTTCCGGCAGGCCGTCGATCTGGTTGAACGCGAACCACCACGGCCCGGACAGGCCGGGCTGGGGGAGCAGCCGCATCTCGTTGAACAGCTCGTCAGGATGGCCGACCTCCCAGAGTGCCAGCTTGGTCGTGGCCTCGGGGTGGTTCGCGGCGAAGCTGTACGCGACCATCGAGCCGATGTCCTCACCCGCGATGTGGGCCTCGGAATGGCCGAGCGACCGGAGCAGCTCGTAGGTGTCGCGCGCCATCGTCTTCTTGTCGTAGCCGCCCTCGGGCTTCGCCGAGCCGCCCATCCGCGCAGGTCCACCGCGATCACGCGGTAGCGCCGCGCCAGCGCCGGCATGATCTTGTGGAACTGCGGGGGTAGCGCGGCGGCCGCCTGCCATAGTTGAAGCTGCATTCTCAAACGGGACGCTAGCAGGGTTTGTGAGCGTGTGCTCAAGTACGGCTAGGCTGGTTGCATGGCACGACCCCGCACCTTCGACGAGCCCGACGTCGTCACCCGTGCCATGGAGCTGTTCTGGACCCGGGGCTACGAGGCGACGTCTGTCGCGGACCTCACGGCCGCGCTCGGGGTGCACCCGGGCAGCCTGTACCGGACCTTCGGGGACAAGCACGCGCTGTTCCTGCGGGCGATCGAGCGGTACAAGGACGTCTATGGCAGCCAGCTGGTGCCGGGCCTGCTCGCGGGCGGGCCGGTGCTGGCGCGGATCCGAGCGGTACTGATCGGCTATCTCAAGCTCGCCGCCGAGCAGCAGTGCCCGCGGGGCTGCCTAGTCGCCAACGCCGCAGGCGAGCTGCTGCCCGGCGACCCCGAGGTCGCCCGCGGTGTGGCCGAGGTCTTCGCCATGGTGGAGGACGGCTTCCTGCAGGGGCTGCGGGTGGCCGCGAGCCGGGGTGAGATCTCCGCCGACCTGGACCTGCCGGCCTGCGCCGCGATGATCACGATGCTGATCGAGGGTCTCCAGGTGATCGTCAAGGTCGACCCGGACCCGATGCGTCTGGTCCGCGCGGTCGACACGGCGCTGCTCGCGCTCGCCCCGGCGCCGGGCTGACCGTCGACAGTCTGGCTACCGGGTCTTGACGCGGCCCTGGTCTGGCCTGCATATTTGACGTGGAAATCGATTTCCGGTGCGGTCCAGAGCTGTCCATCCCGACCAGGGCGCGTTCCGGCGAACCTTGCCGCGCCGCGGGATGATCGGTGGGCCACACCATGGCCAGTCCCGGACCTCGGAGAGGCAGCGGTGCTCCATGACCCACAGCAGTGAGGCGACGCCGAGCTCCGGTGTCGAGCGCAACGGCATCAACCCGGTACCGGAGGCGCAGCGGCGGGGCTCGCCGCGCGAGCTGTTCGCGGTCTGGTTCTCCTGGAACGTGTCCATCCTCGGCATCAGCTACGGGATCTACGTCTTCGGCCTCGGGCTGAGCGTGGTCCAGGCGATCGTGGCCGGGGTGCTCGGCTACGCCGTGTCCGCGCTGCTGGTCGGCGTCCTCGCGGTGGGCGGGCCGCGCACCGGACTGCCCACGCTGACCCAGACCCGGTTCGCGTTCGGCTTCCACGGCAACAAGCTGCCGACGGCGTTCGCCTACCTGTCCAACGTGGGCTGGAAGATCACCATCATCACGCTGGCCTCGACCACCGGCGCGAGCCTGTTCGCCCGGCTCTGGCCGGGCGCCTTCGCCAACCCGGACGGCCACGCGACCACCGCCGCCGTGGTGCTCTGGTACCTCGTCGTGCTGGCGGTGACGCTGACCGTCGCGGTGTTCGGCCACCAGGTGATCATCCGCGTGGAGAAGTGGATCGCCTGGGTGACCGCGGTGATGACCGTCGTGTTCGTCGGCATGATCCTCCCGCACATCCACTGGGGCGCGCTGGGCGCGACCTGGCACGGCTCGTGGTGGACGTTCCTCGGCGGCGCGATCATGGCGATGACCATGGTCGGCATCGGCTTCCTGAACTACGGCGGTGACTTCGCCCGCTACCTGCCCAGGTGCACCAGGGCCCGGGGCGTGATCGGCTGGACGGCCGGCGGCATCACCCTGCCCGTTGCCGTGCTGCTGATCCTCGGTGTGCTGCTGGTGGGCAGCGACGCCCAGCTCGGCTCGGCGGCCGCCGCCGACCCGGTCGCCGCGCTGACCGCGCTCCTGCCGCTGTGGTTCTTCATCCCGTTCTCGGTGGTCATCGTGGTGTCGCTGGTCGCCGCCGCGATCACCGGCGTGTACTCGTCCGGCCTGGCGCTGCTCGCGCTCGGTGTGCCGCTGTCCCGGGTCGGCACCACGGCGATCAACACCGTGATCATCTCGGCCGGCGCGTTCTACCTGCTCTTCATCTCCGACTCGTTCCTCGCCACCTTCCAGGCATTCCTCGCGCTGGTGGCCGTGCCGATGGGCACCATGGGCGGCATCCAGCTGCTCGACTTCATCCGGCAGCGGCGTCTGAACTGGGACGTCACGATGGCGCAGCCGCCCGGCCTCGGCGGCCGGCCGGTGCGCTGGACCGCGCTGCTCTCGCTGGTGGTGGCCACGATCGTCGGGCTCGGCCTGGTGACCTCGGGTGACCCGAACATCGCGCGCGTGGTCGGCTTCCTGCTCACCGACTCCGCCGCGCACGGCGTGGTCGGCCAGACCAATATGGGCGTCGTGATCGCCATGGTGCTGGGCGCCGCCCTGTACGCGCTGCTCACCTTCGTGCTGAAGATCGACGACGGGCGGCCGGCTTCCGCCGCCGACTCCTCGCGGGCGCGCGCCTCGGTGGCGTCCGGGCGGTGACGGGCGAGCTCGGCGGCGAGCCGGGGGTCTGGCACGCGCCGGCCAGCTACTGGTTCTGGCACCGGCTGCCTGGGCCGGCCGAGATCCGCGACCAGGTCGGCCAGCTCGCCGCCGCCGGGTTCCGGTCGTTCCAGATCCAGGCCCGGCTGGTGTTCCCGCTGGCCGACTACCTCGGGCCGGAGTACCTGGAGGCCTACCGGCTGGCGGCCGACGAGGCGGCCCGGCGCGGTTTGGTCATGGGGATCTACGACGAGTACAACTGGCTCTCCGGGCACGCGGGCGGGCGGACCGTGGCCGGCCGGGACGAGCTGCGGGAGCGGCACCTGTTCTGGTCGTCGGTGCTGGTTGCCGGGTCGCTCGGCGATGACGTCGTCTGCGAGGTCGACGGGATCGTGCCGACCGACGTGGAGTACCTGCTCGAACCCGGCATGGACTGGGTGTTCGACGGTGGTGATGTGCACTGGGCGGACTGGGAGATCGTGGCCGCGCTGGCCCACCCGGCCGGGGAGATCACCGACGAGGCGACCGTCACCGACGTGACCGACCGGGCCCGGTTCGTGCGCGGTGGCCCGGCCGGCGCCCAGGTCGCGGTCTCCCGGGCCGGGCTGCCGGCGGCCGCGACCGAGCTGACCGTGTTCCTGGCCGCTCGCTGCGCCACCAGCAAGATGATCAACTACCTGCTGCCCGAGGCGGCCGAGCGCTTCCTGGCGGTCGGCTACGAGCCGTACCGGGCCGCGCTCGGCGCGCACCTCGGCAGCACCGTGCGGTACGCGTTCTTCGACCAGCCGCACGGCTGCTTCTTCCGCTGGCGCCAGCACCACGGCCACGTCGGCAGCTCCCTGATGTATGCGCCGGCGCTGGCGGCGCGCTACGCCGAGGAGCACGCCGCCCCGTTCCGCCGCTCGCTGCTCGCGCTGGTCCGCGACGTCGGCCCGAGTACGGCCGCCCGCCGGTGCGACTTCTTCGCGACCTACGCGGAGCTGGGCATCGACTCGTTCTTCGGCACGCTGTCGCGGTGGTGTCGCCTGCACGGCATCGCGCTGTCCGGGCACGAGGTGCTGGGGCACGTGTCCTCGTGGGACTTCACCGGCACTGTCATCACCGACGACCCGAGGGCGAACTTCGGCACCGACTACTTCGGCCTGGACCGCTGGCGCGACCTCACCGCCGTGGACGCGCGCAACGGTGAGCCGCAGCTGTCCGCCAAGCTGGGCGACTCGGTGGCCCGCTCGAACGGCCGGAGCGGTTGCCTGGTCGAGCAGTACTTCGGGCGCACGGTCACCGGGTCGCACTTCGCCGCCGGCCGCTGGGAGCTGACGCTGCGCGAGCTGCGCGCCCAGACCCTCCGGCACCACCTGCTCGGCGCGCGGCAGCTGCTGATGCACGCGTTCTGGCAGACCGACGGTTGGACCGACCCACCCGGCGCGGAGCAGATGCTGGCCAACCCGCGCTTCGACTTCGCGCCAGGGGTGAACTTCGAACCGTGGTTCGGCCACCACCGGGCGTTCGCCGACGAGTCCGGCCGGCTCGCCGCGTTCCTCGACGGCGCCGAGCCCGACTGCACGCTCGCCGTGCTCTACCCGCTGCGCACGAGCTGGGCCGGCGGGCCGACGCACCCGTACGGGGCGCACGCCGCCCGCTGGACCGAGCACCTGGCCCGCTCCGGCGACGGCTACCACCTGATCGACGAGCGGGACCTGCGGGCCGCCGCCGTGCGCGACGGTGAGCTGGTGCTCGGCTCCGGCGAGGGTGCCCGGAGCTACCGCGCCGTGGTGCTGCCGGGCGTCGAGGTGGTGCGGGACGGCGACACGGTGGCGGTGCTCGAGCAGCTCGTGGCGTCCGGTGGCACCGTGCTCGCGTCCGGGCCGCTGCCGGCCGCCAGCCAGAGTCGCGGCGCCGACCCGGAGCTCGCGCGCCGGGCCAGCGCACTGTTCGACGGCTGCGCCGGCCACCACTGGCCGGAGCTGCCCACGCCGGGCGAGCTGGAGCCGGTGCTGCGCCCGCTGCGCCGGGGTCGCGTGGTGGTGCGCGGTGCGCGGCCGGCTACGACGGTGTGGAGCCGGGCCGGGCGCGATACCGACGGGGTGACCCGGCTGGCGCTGCTGCACGACGCCGACCACGAGCAGACCCTCACCGTGGTGCCGGCATCGGTGCCGACGGTGGTCCGCCGCTACGACCCGGCCACCGGTGAGGTCCGCGAGCTCGGCGCCGTGTCCGGCGCGCTGGAGCTGCGCTGCGGCCCGGACGAGCTGGTCTGCCTGCTGCTCGCCGACGGGGCCCGGCCCGTGCCCGGCGACACGGTGCTGAGCGCCGGCTGGACGCTGGACATCGGGGGAGTGCGCGGCGCCCCGATCCGGGTGGACCGGGGCTGGCAGGAGCAGGGCTGGCCGCGGTTCTCCGGCGTCGCCGCGTACCGGCTGCGGTTCGGCCTGCCGCCGTCCGGCCTGGCGTGGCCGGAGTGGGAGCTCCTGCTCACGGAGGTGCACACGACAGCCGACGTCGAGCTCAACGGCACGGTGCTCGGCCGGTTCGGGTGGGGGCCGGTGACGTGCGCGGTGCCGGCCGGGCTGCTGCGCGCCGAGGGCAACGAGCTGACCGTCGAGGTCGCCTCCACGGCGGCCAACCGGTACTACGCCGACACCCGCCAGCAGTCCGCCGGTCTCGACCCGAGCGGCCTCACCGCCGCTCCTGTCCTCCGCCCCCGCCTCGCCCCACCGCGCTAGACCCGCGGCCGGGCCGGGGCGTGCCCGTTGGGTGATCATCAGGGCGTCAGGGCTGTTGGCGGCGGGCGCGAACAGCCCTCACGTCCTGGTGATCAGCGATATCACGCGCTGATTGCCAGAGTGGCGCGTGAGCACCAATGGGATCGGGCGGAAGGCATCGGCCCGCGCGGCGGCGACGCCGATCCGACGGGTAAGCAGGAACGTATTCAGCGAACGGCCGGATAGAGCATCCTGCCTGTACAGCGCTGCGTTACCACACTGATCGAAAATGCCCGCGCGGGATGTCACTAACGAGTGGCCATGGCGTGTCGCTGAGCAATTCCGTTCGCTTAGTGGTGACTCTCTTCACCCATTGGGGTCGGTCGGTACATCTATGTGGCGGACGTTCCTCTAATGTGCCGCCTATGAATCTCCCCAGTCTGCGTATGAAGCACGCCGCGCTCGCGGCCACGGTCGTGATGGGTGCTCTGACGCTCGGTGCCTGCGGCGGTAGCGCCGCCGCTCCGGCACCCACCACGAACACCGGCGCGGCCGCCAGTGCCGCTGCCACCCCGGCTCCCGCGGCGCCCGCGCCGAGTGCCGGCACCGAGGCCGGCGGGACCACCGCTCCCGGCGCCGCTGCCGCTCCGGGCGGCTCGTCGACCGCGGGCGGCACCGGCGGGACCGGTGGGTCCACCGACAGCTCCGGCGGCACCGCGGGCAGCTCCGGCAGCGGCACGACCGGCTCCGGTGGCGCGCCCAGCGGAGTGAACGCCGGTTCGGGCGGCCTCGCGGCGACCAACACCGACTCCGAGGCGCTCGACCTCGGGCTCGTGCTCGGTGGGATCGCGCTGGCCGCCGGTGCCGGTGGCCTGCTCGTGCGGTGGCGCCGCGCGGGATGATGCTCGCACGGTGGGTCAGTGGCCCGGTCGCGCCGACCAGAGCCCTGGCCGCACAGTGGGCGGTGCTCTGGGTGCTCGTCGTGCTCGGGGTGGGCATCGCCCTGTACGGCGGCGCCCGGATGTTGCTGGCACCCCGGCTCCCCGATGTCGGGACGGTGCCACCGGCGCATCCGAGCGTTGTCGAGTCGTCCGGGGTCGCGACGCTGGACAGCGCCGTCCAACCTACCTGGCTGAGCCTGCCCGAGCAGGGTGTCGAAGCCCCGGTGGTTGCTGTCGGGGTCGCACCGGGTGGGGAGCTCACGGTGCCGGACGACCCCAAGGTGCTGGGTTGGTGGCGGGACGGTGTGCGTCCAGGGGCGCCACGCGGCACCGTGGTCATCGACGGGCACGTGGACACCCGGGAGGTGGGCGCCGGCGCGCTGTACCGGCTCGGTGAGCTCAAGCCGGGGTCGACGGTGTCCCTGGCGACGACCGCGGGCACCGAGACGTACCTGGTGCGTGCGGTGCACAGCTATCCGAAGGCGGAGCTGCCGAAGGACCTGTTCGACACCACGGGCGTGCCCCGGTTGGTCCTGATCACCTGTGGTGGGTCGTTCAACTTCCAGACCCACCAGTACTCGGACAACATCGTGGCGTACGCGGTCCCGGCCGGGGCCGCGTGAGTGGCTGAGGTCCCGGGCGTGTGCCCGGGGCCCCGGCCGCATGTCTAGGCCTGCGTGGGTGGGTCGAGCGTCGCGGTGCCGAGCAACACGACCGCGACGACCACCAGCACCCAGCCGAGCACGACAGTCGCCCGGTCGCGGCGTTCGCCGGGGCGGGGTGGGAACGAGAGCGCGACCCACAGTCCCACGGCCAGGCAGATGAGACCGAGTCCGTTCATCGTCCGTGCTTACACCCGATCCGGGGCGCGACCTAGTGAGGTCCCTCCTCGGTGGTCGGACACTGGGCCGACCGGTGGGGTGGATTCAGATTGACAAGACATTCGTCTTAGTAAGACAGTCGTCTTATGAAGCGACTGCTGCTCGACGGCCCCGGCGCGCTGCACTGGGCGAACGTCCCGGAACCGGAGTCCCCGACGCCCGGCGGTGCGCTGGTCCGGCCGCTCACGGTGGCCACCTGCGACCTCGACGTCGCGGTGCTGAACGGTCGTTACCCGCTGCCCGGGCCCTACCCGTTCGGCCATGAGGGGGTCGCCGAGGTCGTCCAGGTCGGCTCAGAGGTCAGCTCGGTGCGGCCCGGTGACCTGGTGGTCGTACCGTTCCAGATCTCCTGCGGGGAGTGCGCACCGTGCCTGCGGGGCCGGACCGGCAACTGCGCAGCGCACCCGATGATGAGCACGTACGGCCTCGGCCAGCTGGGCGGCCTGGACTGGGGCGGCTTCGTGGCCGACCTGGTCACCGTGCCCCACGCCGACGCCATGCTGGTGCCGCTGCCGGCCGGGGTGGACCCGGTGGCCGTGGCCAGCGCGAGCGACAACCTGCCCGACGCGTGGCGCACCGTGGGGCCGGCGCTGCGGGACGACCCCGGCGCGGAGGTGCTGATCGTGGGCGGCGACGGCGGGGCCAACTCGATCGGGCTGTACGCGGCGGGCATGGCGGTCGCGCTCGGCGCCGGCCGGGTGGTGTACCTGGATCGGGACGCCGAGCGGCTGGCCACGGCCGAGGCGCTCGGGGCAACCGCGGTGGCCGGCCCGCCACCCCGCAAGCCCGGCGCCTTCCCGATCACCGTCGACGCCAGCGGACACCCCGCCGCCCTGCGCTGCGCGATACACAGCACCGCCCCCGACGGCGTCTGCACCAGCGTCGCGCTCTACCCGGCCGACGTGGCGCTGCCGCTGCTCGCGATGTACTCCCGGTGCATCACGTTCCGCACCGGCCGGGCGCACGCGCGTCCGGCGGTGCCCGAGGTGCTGGAACTGGTCGGCGCCGGGTTCGACCCCGGCCTGGTGACCGTCGCGGTGGTCGGCTTCGACGACGCCGTCGGGGCACTCGCCGCGCCCATGGGCAAGACCGTGCTCAGCCGTGTCTAGCGCGGTGGCGACGGGACCGGCCCGCTCGGGCGGCGCGGGTCAGCGCCAACCGAGCTCGGGGGCGAGGTGGGTGAGCACGCTCTCGATGACGTGTGCGCTGTACTCGACGCCGAGCTGGTTGGGCACGGTGAGCAGCAGCGTGTCCGCGGCGGCGATCGCCTCGTCCTCGGCGAGCTCGGCGATCAGCTTGTCCGGCTCGCCCGCGTAGGTGCGGCCGAACCGGGCGGTGC
>DATAYB010000105.1:0-13101 GCA_036272795.1 Pseudonocardia sp. | reverse complement strand
ACCGGGCGGCGTGTTCGTCGTGCAGATGTCCTACTCGGTGCTGTACGCGCTGTCGTACCTGAGCGCGCGTGCGGTCGGCATGGCGTCGCTGCCGGAGCTGTCCGAGGCGGTGCGCCGGGCCGACTCCGTGGCGTTCGGTGTCGTCTGGCGGCGTGGGCTGGCGTACGCGCTGATCGCCAGCGTGCCACTGCTCGTGCTGCTCACCATCCTCGGCGGCCCCACCGCGAACATCCTGGCCAACGGCGAGCTGCGGCACGGCTCGCTGATCGGCCCGCTCGGCGTCTGCCTGGCTCTGGTGGCGGTCGCGCAGCTGGTCACCGGGCTGAGCGACCTCGGCAACCAGGCTCTCTACGCCCGCCTCGAGGACCGCGTGCCCAGGTTGGCCAGCCGCGTCACGCTGGTCGTCACGGTGCTCGTGGCCGCCGCCGCGCTCCTCGTGCCGGCCGGCGGAATGCGGCTGATCTGGCTGGTGGTGGCCATCCTGGCCGGTGAGCTGGCGGCGGCCGCGATGGTGCTGCTCCAGATCCGCCGCGCCATCCGGCCGGAGCGGTTCGTCGACCGTCGTCTGCTGTCCGCCACGCTGCTCGGTGCGCTCGCCATGGTGCCGCTGAGCGTGGCGGGCTGGTGGATCCAGCACACGTACGCCAGCGACCAGCTCGGCACGCTGGCTGTGTTGGTCGTCGTCGGCGGCCTTGCGGTCGCCGCGTACGGGCTCGTGCTCAAGGCCCGCTGGAAGCCGCGCACCGCCGAGGTGTAGCCGCCGGGGTTCTCGGCTCACCGGCCGGGCGGACGCCGCGCCCCTGGTGACCGGGGCCTGGGCCCCGCGGGGCGGTGTCGGTCACCGGGTCGGGGCCGGGTGTGTGTAAGACTGGTTGCCGAGGGGCGCCGCGCGAGGTCGCGGCCGGAGGCGACGTACACCCAAGGCGATGCCGCCGGGTGACCTCGCCGAGGCGATGTAGCCCAGCCCCCGCTGTCGGTTATCGGTTTCGCGCTGTCGGTTCTGCCCCGACCTGTCGACCAACTCCCAGCGCCGTCGGTGACCCACCGACCCGGAGCGCCGGTGACCCCCAGCCCATTCCGCCGCCGACGAACGTCGGCGCCACGGCCGGCCGGCCCCGAACCCGCCGGTCCGTGGACCCGAGGAGAGGAGCTCCCAGATGCTCGGCATCCCCAACCCCGTTGCCTATCCGTGCGCCAACTGCGGCGAGCCCGCCGTGCTCGCCGAGTACCCCACCGGCCTGCTGCCGGTGCACTGCGGCACCTTCCGCGCGGCGTGCCGCCCACCGAGGCGTTCGTCGCGGCGTAACCGGACGGTGAGTGGTCCGCCCCGGGCCGTCCTGCGCACCGGCGCCCGCACAGCCCGCCACAAACGGCCGCGCACGGAGGCGAGCCTGCGCGCCGCCGCGGTGGAGCTCGCCCGTCGGGTCAGCCACCTCGCGGACCGCCGCCGCTGACCGACCCATCGAACCTGGCCGCCGCCACTTGCGGACCGCTCCGCAGGCTCGCGAACCGTTCTGTCGGTTCGCGGGGCGGCGGCCGACCGTGGTGTTGGCCGTGGTGTTGGCCGCCGCCTCGCGGGGCCGGTGGCCGAGCTGCCGGGCATGATGCGGCGATGCAGTACGACGACCGTCCGGAGCCGCCGACGGATGCCGACGAGTGCGCCACGCTGGTCGGCGTGCTGGAGCGCCAGCGGGCCACCCTCGCCTAGAAGTGCGCCGGGCTCTCCGAGGCGCAGCTCGCGGAGCGTGCGGTCCCGCCGTCCGAGCTGTCGCTGCTCGCCCTGCTCGAACACGCCGCCGACGTCGAACGCAGCTGGTTCCAGCGTGTGCTGCAGGGCGCTGCGGAACCGGCCATCTGGGAGGCTCGACCGGAGCCCTCGGACCGCGTCGGTGCTCGGATGGACGCCGGGGCGGCGCTTGCCAGGTGGCACGCTGAGTGCGCGCTGTCCAGGGCGTTCGTCGAGGCGGCGCCGACGCTCGACATTGCTGTGGAGCACGGCGGGGAGCGGTTCTGCCTGCGCTACGTGCTCGCGCACATGATCGAGGAGTACGCCCGGCACAACGGCCACGCCGACCTCCTCCGCGAGCGCCTGGACGGCTCGACCGGCGAGTAACCGCCCCGCCCGCTGGCTGTTGCCGCCGCCACTTGCGGTCCGCGCGCGGGCTCCGGGAGTCCCACACGGCGTCGGGCGCTCGCACACAGCCTCTACGGCGCGTGGGTTCTGACAGTGTGTGGTGTCGGGAGTCCGTGTGCCAGGCCGTGGACCTGTGCGCGGGCGCCACGTACCTGCGTGCCGGCCCCGATCGGGGTGGCCGTCCGCGTTAGCGATTGCCGGTGGCTGGGTAGTCCTGGGGTGACGGCGTGTGGGGGAGCGGCGATGTCTCCGGAGAATCACGGTCAGGGTCGGCAGACCGAGCAGCAGGTGATGCGGCGGTTCAACGAATGGCTGGCCCGCCACGACGTGCCGGCTGAGCTGCAGGGTCGCTACCGTGTGCACGCCGAGCGCTACCTGCGCTGGCGGGCCAACCGCGCCGACACGGGCGCCGACCGTATCCAGTGGCGTTACTACACCCGGTTGCGTGACCACGGCGCCACCGAGGGCGAGCTGCGGATCGCCCGGACCTCGCTCGCCCTGCTCGGCCGCGCCAGCGCGCAGCTCGCCTGACCTGGCCTCTCTGTCTCGACTCAGCCAGCTCGCCTGACCTGGCCTCTCCGTCCCGACTGAGCCAGCCAGTGCCAGTCCCGACCGGCCACTTCCGCCCCTCTCGCCCCGCCCACCTCACCTCGGGCGCTGGCCAGCCACGTGCCAACGGCTTCCTGGGGGTGTACACCCCCGTCGTTGGGGTGCAGACCCCATCGAGACCCGGGTCGAAATGTCACATTCTTGGTATCGGAAGCGATGACGCAGACAACGCCACGATGAGCTCCTGACCCGCGTGGCGTGTGCGGGGGCGCTGGCCTGAGTGTTCGGCGGCGGCCTCGACGGTCCTGCATCGACCACGTGCCGGGGAGGCCTGCTGTGACCGTGACCGACCGCCTGCTGTCCGAGAGTGATGAACCGAGCGGCCCGACGCCGGACTTCAGCAACTATCCGACCGAGCCGCCGGTTGACGTGCCGGGTGTGCTGGTCCGGCTGGGGGCCATCCAGGCCATCGCCGAGCGGCAGCCGCCCCGGTTCGCCGAGGACGGCCTGGCCTGTTTCAACTACCTGTATCGCGAGATCACCACCGAGGTGTGGGAGCAGATCCAGCTGGGCGGGTTCCGCAGCGAAGCGTTCATCAACCGGTTCGACGTCGAGTTCGCGAAGCGCTACCTCGACGCGGTGGTGCCGCGCACGGACGGCCGCCCGGTGCCGGAGTCGTGGCAGGTACTGCTGAAGCGCCGGGCTGACGCGGACATCAACCCGATCCAGTTCGCGGTGGCCGGCGTCAATGCCCACGTCGACTTCGACCTGGCGTTTGCGCTGCTCACCACCCTTCGCGCGCTGGGGCTCCCGTTCGGCGACGACGAGCGGTACGACTACAACAAGATCAACGACATTTTCGCCAAGCACATGCGCCCGCTGCGGCAGCACTTCGAGGACCCCTGGGTGCGCGTGCTGGACCGGGGGTTCCTCGCGGTCTGCGCCGACGAGGCCGGCGATCTCACGGTGGTCATCGCCAGGGACCGCGCCTGGGACCGCGCCAAGCGGCTCTCGACCCTGACCGGCAGCAAGTTCGACGAGGAGACCGCCGAGATCGACCGCGAGGTCGCGCGCGTCGGCTGGGCCCTGCTCGAGGTCCCCGTGTTGTGACCCCTATCACCCCACGTGCCGCTGTCGCAAAACCTGGCCGCCACGAGGGCGACTGAGTACCGTCACGCGCGTGGCGGAGGGGGCAACGACCGCGGGCCTGACCGGCCGCGACGCGGAGTTGGCCGAGCTGCT
Organism: Pseudonocardia sp.; assembly: GCA_036272795.1. Classification (GTDB taxonomy): domain Bacteria; phylum Actinomycetota; class Actinomycetes; order Mycobacteriales; family Pseudonocardiaceae; genus Pseudonocardia. The sequence continues at coordinate 9,176 of DATAYB010000105.1, read as the reverse complement.
GGCCGACTTCGCGGCGGCCGGGTCTGGGCAGATGGCGGCCGTCATCCTCGGTGGCGACGCCGGCGTCGGTAAGACCCGGCTGGTCACCGAGTTCGCCGGCGTCGCGGAGGGTGCCGGCGCCATCGTGCTGACCGGGCGCGGCATCGACATCGAGGACGCGCCGCCCTTCTGGCCGGTGATCTCCGCGCTGCGCCATGCCGTGCGCGCCGCCGCGAGCTCCAGCCGCGAGGTACCGGACCTGCTGGGTCCGAGGCTGGCCCGGCTGGACGAGCTGTCCGCCGAGACCGGGCCCAGGGTGCAGATCCTCGAGGCGCTCTACCGGACGATCGTCGAGCTGGCGCAGCGCCGCGTTGTGGTGCTCGTCGTCGAGGACCTGCAATGGGTGGACCGTTCCACCCGCGACTTCCTGATCTACCTCGTGGCCAGCCTGACCACCGAGCCTGTCCTGCTCGTGGGCACCTACCGCACCGAGGGGGACGCCCCGGGTTCCGCCGGCATGCTGGTCGAGCTGCGCCGCCACCGGCAGGTGTCCTGGCGGGAGCTCGCACCGTTCACCAGGGACGCGCTGGCCGGCCTCGTGGAGCAGTGGGCGCCGGACCGGCCGGGCCTGGAGCCGCTGGTGTGGCAGCGCTCGGCCGGCAACGCGTTCATCGCCGAGGAGACGGTGCGCGCGGTGCTCGCCGGTGATGCGCTCGGCCTGCCCGCCACGCTGCGCGAGCTGGTGCTGAACCGGGTCGGCTCGCTGCCGGCCGCCGGGCAGCTCGTGGCGCGCGCCGTCGCCGTGAGCAGCGGACCGCTGCCCCATCCCCTGCTCGCCGAAGTGCTCGAGCTACCCGCGGCCGAGCTGCTGGAGGCAGTGCGCGCGGCGGTCGGGGCGGGCGTGGTGGTGGTCGACGAGCAGTTCGAGGGCTACCGGCTGCGGCACGGGCTGATGACGGAGGTCGTGGTCGCCGACCTTCTGCCCGGCGAGCGGATCGAGCTGCACCGCCGCTACGCCACCGCGCTGTCCAAGATCACCGAAGTCGCGCCGGCCACCCCACCTGGCCTGAGCGCGAACCAGGACGAGGACCCCGCCGTCGCCGCGCTCTCCTCCAGCGCCCGGCTGGCCCACCACTGGCAGCACGCCGGCGCCCCCGAACGCGCGTTGGCCGCGATCGTGGCCGCCGCGCAGGCCGCCGAGCGGATCCGGGGCTACGCGGAGGCGCACCGGCACTGGCTGCGTGCGGCGGAGCTGACCGCGGGCCTGCCCGTCTCGGCGAGGGTGCTGCCGCACCCGGAGTGCCTGGAGCGCGCCGCGGAGGCCGCCCACCTGGCCGGCGAGCACAACGACGCGGTGGAGCTGTTGGAGCAGCGGCTGGCCGACCCCGCCGACCCCGCCGTGCCGGCCGACGTGGCATCCGCGCTGCTCACCGCCCGGTTGGGCCGGTACCTGCACGCAGCGGGGCACAGCGGCAGGGCCGCCCGCGCCTACCGCACGGCGACATCGCTGCTGCCGGAGCACGGGATGGCCGCCGAGCGCGCCGAGGTGTTGGCCGGGCACGCGGCCGTGTTGCTGCAGGGTGGCGAGTTCTCGGCGGCCGGCTCGGTGGCCGGGCGAGCGCTGCAGCTGAGCCGGGTGGCCACGGTGCCGTCGGTGCAGGCGCGGGCTCTGGCCATCCTGGGCTTCAGCCGCGCCTACCTGGCCGACACCGAGAAGGGGTCGAGCGCGCTGGTCGAGGCACTGGCGGTGGCGGAGAAGACGGGTGTGCCGACCGCCATCGGTGAGGCCTACCTGCGCAGGGCCGAGCTGCTCTCCGGGCCGTTGAACCAGCTGCTCGACGGTGTCGCCTGTGCACGGGAGGGTGCCGCGCGGGTGGCCAGGCTCGGGCTGTCGCGCACGGCCGGCGTTGCGTTGCTCGCGCTGGCCGCCAACGGGCTGTTCCGGCTGGGGCGCTGGGACGAGGCGGAGCGGACGGTCGCCCAGGCCTGGCAGCTGGAGCCGACCGGCGGCGAGGCGCTCGAGGTCCGCCTGGCCCGGTGCCGGCTCGACGTGGGGCGGGGGCGGTTCGGCTCCGCCGAGCACGACCTGGCGGCGGTGGAGCTGCTCACCGCGTCCTCGGTCGGGCCACGGCACCGGCTGCCGCTGCTGATCCTGCGGGCCGGGATGGAGATGTGGCGGTCGCGCCCGGACCTCGCGGTCGGCTATGTCGAGGAGGGCCTCGACCTGGTCGAGCTGGAGACGGTGGACATCTGGCTCGTCGCGCCGCTGCTCTGGCACGGCACCCGAGCCTGGGCGGAGACCGCCCGGCTCGGGCTGCCGCCGCTGTCGGACGAGCAGACCCGGCGGCTGCGTGGGCACTGCGCGGAGCTGGTCCGCCGTAGTGCCGCCACGGTGCCCGCGGTCCGGGACGTGGTTGCCACGTACGCGGCGATGTGCACCGCCGAGACGGCCAGGGCGGAGGGCCGGTCCGACCCGGAGCTCTGGGCGCAGGTGGCGCGGCTGTTGGACCAGCGCGACCAGCCCTACCCGGCGGCCTACGCCCGGCTGCGGCGGGCCGAGGCGCTGTTCGCCGAGCGGGCCCGGTCGGCGGCGGGGACCGAGGAGCTGCTGCTCGCCGAGCGCACTGCCCGAAGCCTCGGCGCCGTCCCGTTCCTTGCCGAGATCACCGACCTGGCCCGCCGCGCCCGGGTCCAGCTCGACCCGCCGGACCTCGACGACGAGCACATCCCCTCGCCGAGGCGGGGCACCGTGTCCGTGCTGGCCGCCCTGACCGCTCGCGAGCTCGAGGTGCTCACCGAACTCGCCTCCGGGCTGACCAACCGGCAGATCGCCGGGCGGCTGTTCATCAGCGAGAAGACCGTCGGGGTGCACGTCAGCCGGATCTTCGCCAAGATCGGCGTGCACAGCCGGGTGCAGGCGAGCGCGCTGCTGCACCGCGCGCGCCCGTCAGGCGGCGACCCCGGCGCCGGCGCCGGCACCGGCTGAGGCCTCGCCGAACAACGCCCGCAGCTGGCGCAGCGCCCTCGCCCGGGTCGGCCCGATGCTGCCGACCGGGATACCGGTGCGCCGCGCGAGCTCCGCGTAGCCGGGCGGGTTGTCGTCGAACAACGCGTACATCAGGGCCCTGGCGCGCGGGTGCAGGTGTGTCATCAGCTCGCGGAGCCGGCGCGCGGTCATCGCGTTGACGACGCGCTGCTCAACGTCGGCGGACGGGTCGACAAACGTCTCGACCGCCGCGAGCGGCTCCGCCGCCGGCCGGCCGTTCAGGATCCGCAGGCACTCCCGCCGTGCGGTGGTGGCCAGCCAGCCGGGCAGCGCCTCGGGCTCACGCAGCTGCCGATGGTGCTCGAAAAGCCGCAGCCAGGTGCGCTGGATGGCGTCCCTGGCGTCGGCCTCCTGCAGCCGGTAGGGGCGCACCACCGAGGCCAGCACCGGCTCGAAGCGGCGCACCAACTGTTCCCAGGCGGCGGCATCGCCCTCGCGGGCCGCGCACAGCAGCTCGGTCGTGGTCACCGGACGGATCGGGTTGGGCGCGAGGCTCACCGGGACGCTCCTGAGGTCGAAGGTCTTTCAGGCCTCAGCCTCTTTCAGTACCCCCTCGCGGCGCGTCAGGTGAACGCCCTACGCGGGCACCCTAGGACGCCTTATTTCGGCAAATGGGATCGGTTTCCGGGCGGCGTCTCGGCTGTGACGCGGAGCACTGTCGAGCCGGATGTATCAGCGGTTGCCCTACCTCGCTCTGAGTTGTCGAGAGCAGTTGGAGGGGGCCGAGATGGCAGAGACGGGCGACAGCCAACGAATGATCGAGACGACCCGGCACCCCGGCAAGGACGCCCCCGGGATATGGGCGGCCATCGATGCGTTGCGCGGCGCGGCCGAGCGGCAGGCGCCGAGGCGGCGGGGTGGGCTCGCCTGCTTCGACTACCTGTACCGCGAGATCACCAAGGCGGTCCGCCATGGGGTGGACCGCGCCGAGCCCCTGGACGCCACCTTCATCGCGCAGGTGGACCTGGAGTTCGCGACCCGCTACTTCGACGCGGTGTTCGCCGATCCGGCCGGTACCGCGCTGCCGGACGTGTGGCGGGTGCTGCTGGTCCGCCGCCCCGCGCTCGACGTGGACACCCCGAAGGCGCCGGACCTGGCCTCCCCGGTGAGCCCCGACCTGGCTGCCGCGCTGCGGACCATGAGCCGGGCGCTCGGCCGGCCGTTCGGGGAGACCGAGTACGCCGAGTACCAGGCCATCAACCAGGTGTTCGCCGGGCACATGGAGCAGCTGCGGGAGCACTTCGAGGGCCGGCTCGGCGAACCGCTCGGCACCGGCGTCTTCGCGCTCGTGGCCGACGCGGTCGGCGACCTGGCCGTGGCCTTCGCCGTCGACCCGGACTGGCACCGGGCGCGGCGGCTGGCCACCCTGGTCGACCCGTCGCCGGAGCTGGACCGGGCGCGCGTCGCGATCGACTGGCAGGCGTCCATGGTGGACCGCGCCGCGCTCGACCGGCCGGGGGGCTGACGATGAACCTGCACTGGGAGGTCGAGTTCGACCAGGCTGGCGGCCTGCTCACCGACGGCGGGCTGGCGGCGACGCTGACCAGGGGCGGGCCTGCCGACCTGTTCGTGTTCTGCCCCGGCTGGCACACGGACCGGGACAGCGCCCGCGAGCTGAGCGACGCGATGTTCCGGCTGATCGCCGAGGCGCTGCCGGCCGCCCGCCGCGCCAGCACCGGCTTCGTCACCGTGCTGTGGCCGTCACTGCTGTTCCCGGAGGACGCGCCGGCACTCGACGGCCCCGTACTGAGCGGGCCCGCCGGGCCGGGCGAGGCCACCGCGGATCTGCCGGCGCCGAGGCCGTCCAGCGGCGCCGCGCTGCTGGCCGCGCTGGCCCCCGCGTTCCCCGGCCAGCGCGGTGAGCTGGCCCGGATCGCCCAGCTGCTGGACACCCGGCCGCGTGAGATGAGCCGCCTCGGCGAGCTGCACCGGCTGGCGTCCTGCCTGGTGACGACGCCCAACCAGGCGGTCGACGACGACGGGGAGTGCCTCGCCAGGATGGCGCGCACGCGGGTCGCACTGGAGGCGCTCGCGCTGCTCGCACCCGGTGCGAGCGCAGGGTCGGGCGACCAGTTCGGCACGCTGTGGAACGGAGGGCGCGAGCTGGCGCGGGTACTGAGCTACTACGAGATGAAGAACCGCGCCGGGCTGATCGGCCAGGTCGGGCTCGGTCCGCTGCTCGACCGGCTGCACGCGAGCCGCCCCGGGCTGCGGGTGCACCTGCTCGGCCACAGCTTCGGGGCGCGCCTGGTCGGGTTCGCGCTGGCGGGGCTGACCGGCCCGGTCACCCCGGTGAAGTCACTCGTCGCGGTGCAGGGCGCGTTCAGCCACTTCTCCTTCGCGGGCGAGCTGCCGATCGCGCCGTCCCGCGCGGGTGCGCTCGCGCGGTTCACCAGCCGGGTGGACGGTCCGCTGCTGGCCACGTTCTCGGCGGCCGACCGCGCACTGGGTTGGTGGTACCCCAACGCCAGCGCGCTGGTCAGCCAGCACGACCGGGGCCGCCGCGCCGCCTCGGCCAGGGAGCTCGGCTACCGCTGGGGCGCGCTCGGTCACGACGGCTACCAGCAGCGCTCGGTGGTCAGCAGGCGCCTCGAGCCCGCCGGTAGCTGGTACGACTGGCAGCCCGGCACCTTCTACCGGATGGACGCCAACCGCGTGATCAACCGGGACCTGTCCTGGCTGGCCGGCGCGCACAGCGACATCCGCAAGCCCGAGCTCGCCTGGGCCGCCGTCAGCGCGGCCGGGCTGGCCCACCGGCAACGCGTCGGACGCAGCCAGCATCTGCGCACCCTGGTCTGACGGGTCCCGGTCCGACCCGGCCCTGCTGTGGGTCGGGGGTCGATCCGGCGGTCGGAGGGGCGGCGGGCGGTCCGGCGGCCGGAGGGGGGCCGCCGGACCCGACCCGGTGGCCCTCCTCCGACCGCCGGGTCGTGTCAGGCACCGGATCCGCGCCGGGATGTCTCAGACGCGGGCCGCGTAGGTCCAGAAGTCCGTGATCAGTGGTGGCTGCGCCGGCGTGGTCGCGGCGAGCTGGCTGAGCAGGATCGTGACGGTGCCGGTGGACGGGGTGAGGTGGGCGGCGGTACCGGTGCCGCCGACCCAGCCGTAGCGGCCCGGCACGTTCCACGGGTCGATGCGGGCGACGTCGACCGAGCCGCCGAAGCCCCAGCCCTGGCCCTCCAGGAACAGCAGGCTGGTGTCGCGTTGCGCCCCCGTCAGGTGGTCGGTGGTCATCAGGCGCACCGACTCGGGCGAGAGCAGCTGCCGGCTCCCGGCGGTGCTGCCGACCGAGCCGCCTACCAACAACAGGCGGGCGAACGCCAGCCAGTCGTCGGCCGTGGACGCCAGGCCGCCGGCGCCGGACGGGAACGCCGGAAGCGTGCTCCACTGCCCGTCCGGGGCGTCCACCAGCTCCAGACCGTCGGGCCCGGCCTGGTAGTAGCTGGTGAACCGGTCGAGCTTGCCGGGCGGCACGACGAACCCGGTGTCCACCATGCCGAGTGGCTCGAACAGGCGCTCTGCCATGAAGTCGGGCAGGGACTGGCCGCTGACCCGGGCCACGAGCACACCCTGGATGTTCGAACACGTGTTGTAGAGGTAGGCCTCGCCGGGCTGGCACAGCATCGGCACGCCGGCCAGCGCCGCGAGCCACTCGTCGGGTGGCGAGACGAACTGGGGGTCGCGGCCGTGCTTCTGCTGGCCCTCCTCGAACAGCGCCTGGATCGCCGGCTCCGTCATGTCGGTGGCCGGGAAGCCCCAGCCTGCGCGCGAGGTCAGCACGTCGAACACGGTGATCGGTCGCGCGGCCGGGACCACGTCGTCGAGGGGCCCTGTCGGGGTGCGCACGACACTCGGCGTGGCCAGCTCGGGCAGCCATTTCGCGATCGGGTCGTCCAGCGCGATCCGGCCGTCGTCGACCAGCAGCAGCACGGCGGCCGCCATGATCGGCTTGGTGGTCGAGGCGATCCGGAAGATCGAGTCCCGGGCCATCGGGGTGTGGCCCTCGACATCGTGCGAGCCCACCACGCCCACCTCGACGTCGTCGCCCCTGGCCACCAGGGTGACCACGCCGGCCACGGTGCAGTTGTCGACGTAGGCCCGTGTGAGGTCGTCCAGTTCGGTCATCGGCCACCTTCCGGAGTGTGCGGTCAACAGGGCAGACCGGGCGCGGGCGGAGAACTCATCGGGCCGGGCTCTCAGCGTTGTTCCTAGCGTTTCGGCCAGTGCCAGGACGGGCGGTCCAGCCGCCCCTGCCCGGCGATCGTCGTCTCGCCGAACTCCTTGCGCAGCGCCACGGCGCTGACCGCCGCGCCGACCTCCTGGGCCACCGCCTCGGTCGCCCGCAGCAACGGCTGGGCGTGCGAGACGACGACGATCTGGGTGCGCTCCGCGGCGGTGGCGATCAACCCGGCGAGCGCGGGCAGCAGGTCGGGGTGGAGGCTGGTCTCCGGCTCGTTGAGCACCAGCAGCTCCGGTGGCCGGGGCGTGAGCAGCGCGGCAACCAGCATCAGGTAGCGCAGCGTGCCGTCGGACAGCTCGGCGGCGCCCAGCGGCCGCAGCAGCCCGTGCTGGTGGAACTGGACCTCGAAGCGGCCGTCCGAGCTGCCGATCGCCAGCCGGGACCGGGGGAACGCGTTGTCCACCGCCGTGGCGAGGGCATCCGCGTCGCCGACCTCCCGGATCGTGGCCAGCGCCGCCGCGACGTCGGCACCGTCGTTGCCGAGTACAGGGGTACGGCTGCCGATCCTGGGCTGGCGGGCCGGGGCGTCGGCGTCCGTGCGGAAGTGGTCGTAGAACCGCCACGACCGGACCCGGTCCCGCACCATCAGCAGCTCCGGGCAGCGGCGGGGGTCGCCGAACTCGCTGATCATGCTGTCGGTGAGGCCGATCGCGTCGACACCCTCAGCCCAGGCACCGGACTGGTCGCGGGTACGCACCACCGGGCCGGCGCGGTCGGCGAGCAGCGCGGTCGGCCGCAGCGCCGGACCGGTCCACACGCACTCCCGCTTGAACTCCGGGTCGAGGCTGAACACGCCGCCCGGCATCGGGTAGCCGAGGTCCAGCGCATACCCGAACTCGTCGCCCGCGAAGCCCAACCGCAGCCCGACCGGCTTGGTCCGCACGGTCGGCTGCACCGGGGTGCGGCCGCTGCGCACCGCCTTGCCGATCACCTCGGGACCGGCCCACAGCGTCGACGGCAGGCCGCCCTCACGCGCCAGCGCCGCCACCGCGCCGTTGCGCGCCGCCTCGGCCAGCAGCCGCAACGCCCGGTACAGGCTCGACTTGCCGCTGCCGTTCGCACCGGTGACCAGCGTCAGCCGGGACAGCGGCAGCACCAGCTCGCGCAGCGACCGGTAGTTCTCCACCGCCAGGGTGCTCAGCACCGCCCGAGGCTAACCGCGCCCCCCGACACCCCAGCCGCCGCCCGCGCCCCCCGCGCCCCGCCGCCCGCCTGCCCGCCGCCGCTCGCCCCCGCCGCTCCCCGCTCGCCCCCCGCCGCCCGCCGCCGCCCGCACAGACCGAGTACCTACCGCACAGACTGTGCACGGTCTGTGCTGGGTGGGAACGGTCTGTGCGGGCGCGCTGGCACGGTCAGGGGGACGCGCGGCCACGGCCGTGGCGGTGCGCGGGGAACGGTCTGTGCCGGTGGGTGGGGTTTTCCCCCGCGACGCGAGTAGGGATCTTGGGGCGACATCCCACGGGTGCGCACCCTCCCCGGCGGTGGCGCCAGCTGGCAGGCTCTATCTCAGCGCCACGGCGGCGCGCACGTAGCGGCCGGGCCCCGGATGAGGGGGAGTCACCGCGACAGCTCGGCCCGACCGAAGCTGGCGCGCCCGGGGTCCCGGCCGCGTGGCCCGGAACCATTCCGAGGGGGGATGGTTCCGGGCCCTCCCGTTCCTCGGGGCGGCGGCGAAACCAGGGCTCAGGTGGCGGGCTTGGGCTCGTCGGCCGCCGCCTGCTCCTCGAGGAACCGCTCCAGCAGCCCCCGGATCACCGCGGCCATCGTGAAGTTGTGCCCCGTGCACCAGGCGCGTAGCTGGGCGTGCTGCTCCTGCGGGAGCCGGACGGTGACCAACTGGCTGTCCTCGCCGGCCGGCAGCACGCCGGTCGGCTTCTCCGGCCTGCCGGGCGCGAACTGCCGGATCATCCA
>DATAYB010000104.1:0-22825 GCA_036272795.1 Pseudonocardia sp. | reverse complement strand
CGCCGGCGAACCGGTCACCGCGGCGATGAAGGCACTCTCGGCCGGCGACGGCGCGCTGGTCCTGATCGACGGCAAGCCGGCCGGCGTCATCACCCGCCACGACGTGCTGGCCTTCCTCTCCCGCCACTGACCGCACCCCCGGAGGGTCAGGAGTCCGCTCACCCGAGTCGGGGTCTCACTCGTCGTCGAGGTGCGCGAGCACGGTGATGATGCGCTCGGCGATGTCGGGCGGCCACGGGTAGGTGCTGGTCACCGCCCGCTGGTGGGCGAGCCCGTGCAGGCCCAACCACAGCGCGATCGCGTCGGCCGGGGGGTTGGTGCTGGTGGCGTGGCCCGAGGCGATGCAACCCTCGAGGGCCTGGGTGAGCATTCCCATGCCCGCGTCGCCGAGCGTGGTCAGATCGCTCTCGGTCACGGAGCTCTCGCCGAGGGCGGGCATCCAGAGCCCGCCGAACATGGTGCGGTAGCGCTCGGGATGCGTCTGGGCGAAGTCCAGGTAGCCGTTGCAGACGGCGTAGAGCCGCTGTCGGGGATCGTCGCCGGCGGCGTCCAGGTCGGCGCGCAGCCGCGCCGCCAACTCCGCGAAGGCCTGCCGCACGACGGCCAGCATGATGGCCGGCTGGTCGGGGAAGTGCCGGTAGATCGAGGGGGCGGCGATCCCGACACGGCGGGCGACGGACCGCAGGGTGATGGTGCTCTCGTCGCCGGTCTCGTCGAGGAGTTCGACCGCGGCGGCCACGATCTCATCGCGTAGGCGGGCACCCTCCCCCCGACGGTTGCGGGCGCGGGTAGGCGTCGGTGTGACCGTCGCGGTCGCGTCGTCTGCCATGCCGTTACCTTACACCTGAAAACTTAGCTGCGTAATCCCTTGCACCCAGTCAGGCAACGGCCGTAGGTTTACGCCTGTAACCACAAGCGGTCGAACTGGGGCACACGATGAACATCAGCGCCACCGCCACCCACACCACCGAGGTCGTCCTGCCGGGCAGGGCCGAGCCGAGTGACCTGCAGGTCCACACCCGCGAGCTTCCGGCAGATGCGCCCGGCGACCGACGCGGTGGCCCTGTGGCTCGGGCTGCACGGCCTCGCCCACCAGCGTGCCACCACCCGCACCTTTCCCTGGCCCGCAGACATCACGCTGCGGGTCGTGAACCCCCTCTCCCACCTCATCGCCAGCTGAACGCCGCGCCGACAGCAGCCAGCAACCCCACCCCGGAGGCACCAGCCATGACCACCGCCACTCTCGCCGCCCCGATCACCCGCGTCGTCCGCCCCCGCGAGGTCGACAACCACGCCACCTACGTCAGCTTCGGACTCGCCTACGTCCTCGGGCACGGCGCCAGCGCGATCGCCCAGGGCACGGACCCACTGGTCGAGCTGCCCAGCTGGCTGCCGATGACCATCCTGGGCACCGGCCTCGCGGTCGGCAGCGTCTGCAGCACCGTCGCCGCCATCCGCGCCCAGCGCGGCGCGAGCAGGTCCGACATCTTCTCCGGCAAGCTCCTCGGCCTCTCCTGGGCCGGCGCCTTCATCGCCCTCTTCCTCGCCATCACCGGCCTCAGCCGCGCCCTCAACCTGCCCGAGCTGCCGACCATGCTGTGGCCGACCGGCTCGGGCTTCGTCGTGGGCCTGCTCTATCTCGGCGAAGGCGCCGTGCGCCGCAACGTCCTGCACTACTGCCTCGGCATGTGGCTCGCCCTGATCTCCACCGCCGCGCTCTTCCTCGGCACCGCCGGCCTCTTCTGGGTCCTGGCCCTCGCCGGCGGCGGTGGCTACGCGGCGGCGACCCTGCTCGAGCGCCGCCGCATGGCGACCGCCGCCGACCACGCGGTCCGTTGAGCCCGGGTCGTCGTGGGTCAACGCACAGCTGGGCGGCGCTCGGGCACCGACCACCACGGCGTAACGTCACGAATGTGAACGGCTTCTCGACTCGCGCGATCCATGCCGGCCAGGACCCGGACCCGACGACGGGCTCGGTGATCGTGCCGATCCACGCCACCTCGACGTTCGCGCAGGACGGCGTCGGCGGCACCCGGGGCGGCTACGAGTACTCCCGCACCGGGAACCCGACGCGGACCGCCCTGGCCGAGTGCATGGCCGCGCTCGAGGGCGGCCGGCACGCCCTCATCTTCGGCTCCGGGATGGGCGCCACCGACACGCTGCTGCGCGTCGCGCTGCGCCCTGGGGACCACCTGATCATCCCGGCCGACGCATACGGCGGCACGTTCCGGCTGGTGGACAAGGTGCTGTCCGGCTGGGGCATCGAGTACACGCCGGTCGACCTCGCCGACCTGGCCGCCACCCGCGCCGCGCTGCGCCCGACCACGCGGATGATCTGGTGCGAGTCGCCGACCAACCCCCTGCTGGGCATCGCCGACATCGCCGCGCTGGCCGAGCTGGCACACGGCGCCGGCGCCTCGCTGGTGGTCGACAACACGTTCGCCTCGCCCTACCTGCAGACCCCGCTCGCTCTCGGCGCCGACGTGGTCGTGCACTCCACCACGAAGTACCTGGGCGGGCACTCCGACGTGGTCGGCGGCGCGCTGGTCACGGACGACGGTGAGCTCGCCGAGCGGCTGGCCTTCCTGCAGAACTCGTCGGGCGCGGTCCCCGGGCCCTTCGACGCCTGGCTGACCCTGCGCGGCATCAAGACGCTCGCGGTCCGCATGGAGCGCCACAGTGACAACGCCGAGCGGGTCGCGGCCGCGTTGGTCGGCCATCCCAAGGTCAGCCGGGTCCACTACCCCGGCCTGCCCGACCACCCCGGGCACGAGATCGCGGCCAAGCAGATGCGCCGCTTCGGCGGCATGGTGTCGTTCCAGGTGGCGTCCCCTGGCGCCGACCCGGCCGCCGAGGCACTGCGGGTCTGCGCCTCGACCAAGCTGTTCATCCTGGCGGAGTCACTCGGTGGGGTGGAGTCCCTGATCGAACACCCCCGGCGGATGACGCACGCCTCGACGGAGGGGTCGCTGCTCGAGGTGCCGGCCGACCTGGTCCGGCTGTCGGTCGGTATCGAGGACGCCGACGACCTGATCGAGGACCTGCTCCAGGCGCTCGGCTGAGCCGGCGCGCCGGGCCCGCGGAATCCAGCGACTCGGTGAGCAAAATCTAGCGACTCGCCGAAGAGGAGTTACGGGCGGAGCGGGGAGCGGGTGTCCGTGCCGGGCTGCGGCGCCGGCGTGGTGTCCGGCGCGATCGGCAGGTCGTTGGGCTCGATGCAGCCGCCGACCAGCTCGTAGCCGGTGCCCCGCGCGATGTACTGGCCCGGGTCGTGACAGCCGGCCTGCTGCACCGTGATGAACGCGATGGTCGCCATGGCGGCCGCGACCAGCAACGAGACCACGACCGACCAGCGTGTGCCGCCGGTGCTCGGCCCCACCATGCAGTCCTCCAAGATTGCGCCACACACCGACCGGGTGTGGCTGGTGCTGAGGCTACCCGTTGCCGATGCAAGGATGCGTCGATGGGCGCCAGGCACTCCCCCGACCGGGTCGATCTTGCTGATATCCGGACCGCCGCCGCACTGCTGGACGGCGTTGCCCGCCGCACACCGCTGGCCCAGTCCCGCGCGCTGAGCGACACGGTGGGTGGGCCGGTGCAGCTCAAGTGCGAGAACCTGCAGCGTACTGGATCCTTCAAGATCCGTGGTGCGTACGTCCGGATGCACGCGCTCACGGACGAGCAGCGGGCCGCCGGTGTGGTGGCCGCGAGCGCCGGCAACCACGCGCAGGGCGTCGCGCTGGCGGCCGACCTGCTCGGGATGCAGGCCACCGTGTTCATGCCGTTGCGCGCCGCGCTGCCGAAGGTCGCCGCCACCCGTGGCTACGGCGCCGATGTGCAGCTGGTCGGCGCGGCCCTGGAGGACACCCTGGCGGCCGCGCAGGAGTTCGCGGCGCGCACCGGGGCACACCTCATCCACCCGTTCGACCACCCGGCTGTGGTGGCCGGCCAGGGCACCGTGGGGCTCGAGATCTGCGAGCAGGCGCCGGACGTGCGCACGATCCTGGTCCCGACCGGTGGTGGCGGGCTGACGGCGGGGGTGGCGGCGGCGGTCGCCGATCTGGCGCCGGATGCGCGGGTGGTCGCCGTGCAGGCAGCCGAGATGGCCGCGTGGCCGGACTCGCTGAGCGCCGGGCACCCGGTACGCACGCCGGCCAGGCCGACCATCGCCGACGGGATCGCCGTCGGACTGCCGGGCGCCGCGCCGTTCACCGTGCTGTCCGAGCTGGTCAAGGAGGTGATCACGGTCAGCGAGGACTCGCTGTCGAGGGCGCTGCTGCACTGCCTGGAGCGGGCCAAGCTGGTCGTCGAGCCGGCCGGCGTGGCCGGGGTGGCCGCGCTGCTTGACCACCCGCACCGGTTCGAGCCGCCGGTGGTGTGCGTGCTGTCGGGCGGCAACGTGGACCCGCTGCTGATGCTGCACGTGATCCAGCACGGCATGGCGGCGGCGGGCCGCTACCTGAGTGCCCGGGTGCGCCTGGTGGACCGGCCCGGCGCACTGGCGGAGCTGCTCGCGCTGGTCGGGGAGCTGGGCTGCAACGTGCTGGACGTGGAGCACATCCGGATCTCCGGCGCGCTCGCCCTCGGCGAGGTGGACGTCGCACTGCGCACGGAGACCCGAGGCCCCAGGCATCGCATCGAGGTGCTGGATGCGCTGCGGGCCTCGGGTCACCGGGTTGAACTGGCCTGAGGCCGGTCAGACGCGGAAGGGCACCGCGCCCTCGAGCGTGACCTTCATGGTGCCGCCGTCGGGCAGCTGGTACTGCCGCGTCTCGCCGACCTTGGCGCCCAGGATCGCGGCACCCAGCGGTGAGTTCGGCGAGTAGACCTCCATGTCGCCGTGCCGGCCTTCCTCGCGGGAGCCCAGCAGGAACGTCTCGCTGTCGTCGTCGCCGTCGTAACGCACGGTGAGCACCATGCCGGGCGCCGCGATGTCCGTCTGCGTCGGGGCCTGACCGACCTTCGCGGTGCGCAGCAGCTCCTGCAGCTGGCGGATCCGAGCTTCCTGCTGGCCCTGGTCCTCGCGCGCCGCGTGGTAGCCGCCGTTCTCCTTGAGGTCGCCTTCCTCACGCCGGGCGTTGATCTCGGCTGCGATGACCGGCCGGTTCGCGATCAGCTCATCGAGTTCGTGCTTGAGCCGGTCGTAGGCATCCTGGGTCAGCCAGGTCACCTGCACTTCGGTCACGGTCATCACTCCTCCAGCCTTTCCGGACCTGCGGGCTTGCGGGTCGGTGAACGCACACGGGCCGCCCGCCTCAGGACTACTGCCCTGAGATGGAAAAACACGACCCGACGCCGGGCCGTGCGGAGGCCACCGTAACACGATGACTAGCCGCTCGGCGCAGTCTTTCGACGAACGGTCGAGTTCTCTCAGAAGTTCCCGAATCCGCCAACGCCGCTGGTCGTTGGGATCCGGGCGGCTTATGAGGATCTTCTCAGGCCGCCCCAGGCGTCACTCGCGTACCCCGGTTAGACACCTCGACGCTACCCGGTAGTGCGCCGTCGCGCCGTCGCCAAGTCGTGGGACAAACCACCGAGGCACCACCGGGAAGAATTGGCTGAGGGCCCTGGTTGGACCTGGCGACCGATGTTGTCGGTCGTGCCGGGACAATGGGGTGGACGCATTTCGACGCGCTCCGCCGGTTAGAGGCCGCCCGTCCGGCACCTGGCGGCGAGACGAGGAAGAGGACATGGTCGAACCCCTACGCCTGATGACGGTGCACGCCCACCCCGACGACGAGTCCAGCAAGGGGGCCGCCACGTGCGCACGCTACGTAGCGGACGGACACGAGGTCATGGTCGTGACGTGCACCGGTGGCGAGCGGGGCAGCGTGCTGAACCCGGCCATGGACCGGCCCGAGGTCGTGGCGAACATGACCGAGGTCCGGCGCGGCGAGATGGCCAGGGCCGCCGAGATCCTCGGGGTGGCGCACCGCTGGCTGGGCTACGTCGACTCCGGGCTGCCGGAGGGTGACCCGAAGCCGCCGCTGCCCGAGGGCTGTTTCGCGGTGGGTGACCTGGTCGAGGAGACCGGTGCCCTGGTCGCGCTGATCCGGGAGTTCCGGCCGCACGTGCTGGTCACGTACGACGAGAACGGCGGCTACCCGCACCCTGACCACATCCGCACCCACGAGATCTCGGTAGCCGCGTTCGACGCCGCCGCCGACCCTGACCGGTTCCCCGAGCTGGGCGAGCCGTGGCAGCCGCTGAAGCTGTACTACTCACACGGGTTCTCCAAGGCGCGCATCATGGCGTTCCACGAGGCGCTGCTGGCCGCCGGTATCGAGTCCCCGTACACTGAGTGGATCAAGAACTGGTCCGACGACCGGCCTGACCCCGGCTCCCGGGTGACGACCCGGGTGTACTGCGCCGACTACTTCGAGGTGCGCGACAAGGCGCTCCTGGCGCACGCCACCCAGATCGACCCGACGAGCCGCTGGTTTTTCGTCCCGCTGGACATGCAGCGCCAGATCTGGCCGACCGAGGACTACGAGCTCGTCCGCTCGCTGGTCGACAGCACGACCCCGGAGGACGACCTGTTCGCCGGGCTACGGGAACGGGTCTCCGCGTGAGTACGTTCCAGCATTGAGGACACTCGGAGCCTGAGCCGGCTCCGGGCCGGCACACGAGACACACGAGATCGGGGCACGGTGCAACCATGATCGCCGTACTGGCGGTACAGCCGCTGCTCGGCCAGGATCCGCCGGCGCCCGTGCAGGGCCCGGAGTTCGGCGGCTCCTCGCCCATCGGCCTGGTCGTGACGCTGTTCATGCTGATCGCGCTGGTCTTCCTGATCCGCTCGATGAACAAGCACCTGCGCAAGGTGCCGCCGAGCTTCGACCCGGTCGAGCCGGAGGAGAGCGACGTCCCCGGCGACGGCACCGACAGGTCCGGGGACACCGAGACGGCGGGTTCAGGCACGGGAGCGGCGGCCGACCGGCCGCCCTCAGGGTCCACCTCGAAGTCCACTCCAAAGAGTTAATCGGGATCCTCGGGCGGCGGCCTGCCCGCCGATCACCCCCTGTGTATAACCCGATACGGCGTGTGCTAGGCCTTCGTGCGGCGTTCGGCGCGTCGGGGTGACACTCTGTTCAACATGCCGAACAGGCTTGCGAACTCAACCAGTCCGTACCTGCTGCAGCATGCGGAAAACCCGATCAACTGGTGGCCGTGGTGCCCGGAGGCGTTCGCCGAGGCACGCGAGCGGGACGTGCCGGTGCTGCTGTCGGTCGGGTACGCCGCATGCCACTGGTGCCACGTGATGGCGCACGAGTCGTTCGAGAACGCCGAGACGGCCGCGCAGATCAACGCCGAGTTCGTCGCCATCAAGGTGGACCGCGAGGAGCGGCCGGACATCGACGCCGTCTACATGGCCGCCACGCAGGCCATGACGGGGTCCGGCGGCTGGCCGATGACGTGCTTCCTGACGCCGGCCGGCGAGCCGTTCCAGTGCGGCACGTACTACCCGCCCGCGCCGCGCCAGGGCATGCCCGGGTTCCGGCAGCTGCTCAGCGCGGTGACCAGGGCGTGGCGGGAGGACGGTGAGCGGGTCCGCGACGCCGCCGGGCAGATCGCGAGCCGCCTGGCCGAGACCGCGGGCGCGAGCCTGCCGCCGTCGTCCCTGGACCCGGCGGCGCTGGACCGGGCGCTGGCCAAGCTCGTCAGCGAGTTCGACCTGGACAACGGCGGGTTCGGCGGCGCGCCCAAGTTCCCGCCGTCCATGGCGTTGGAGTTCCTGCTGCGCCACCACGAGCGGACCGGCTCGGCGCGCGCGCTGGAGATGGTCGAGCTGACCTGCGAGCGGATGGCACGCGGCGGCATGTACGACCAGCTCGGCGGAGGGTTCGCGCGCTACAGCGTGGACGCCCGGTGGGTTGTGCCGCACTTCGAGAAGATGCTCTACGACAACGCGCTGCTGCTGCGTGTCTACGCCCACCTGGCCCGGCGCAGCCTGCACGCCCCGACCGCCGAGCTGGCCCGCCGGATCGCCGAGGAGACCGCCGCGTTCCTGCTCGGTGACCTGCGCACCGCCGAGGGCGGCTTCGCGGCCGCCCTGGACGCCGACACCGACGGGGTGGAGGGGCTGACGTACGCCTGGACGCCGGAGCAGCTGCGCGAGGTGCTCGGCGACGAGGACGGCGACTGGGCGGTCGAGTTGCTCACGGTGACCCCCGCCGGCACGTTCGAGCACGGCAGCTCCACGTTGCAGCTGCTCGCCGACCCCACGCCGTCCGACGGGCCGCGCTGGCAGCGGGTGCAGGCCGCGCTGCTGGCCACCAGGGCCGCGCGCCCGCAGCCGGCCAGGGACGACAAGGTGGTCACCGCCTGGAACGGGCTGGCCATCACCGCGCTGGCCGAGGCGGGCGCCGCGCTGGGCCGCACCGACTGGGTGGACGCCGCCGCCGGCGCCGCGACGCTGCTGCTCGGGCTGCACGTGGTGGACGGGCGGCCGAGGCGCTCCTCGCGGGGCGGCGTGGTCGGCGCGGCGGCCGGGGTACTGGAGGACTACGGCTGCCTGGCCGACGGGCTGCTGGCGCTGCACCAGGCCACCGGGGCGGCGCAGTGGCTGGACGCGGCGCTCGACCTGCTGGACGGCGCGCTGGAGCATTTCGCCGACCCCGAGCAGCCGGGCGGCTACCTGGACACCGCGGACGACGCCGAGGCACTGCTGCACCGGCCCCGCGACCTCACCGACGGCGCCACGCCGTCCGGGGCGGCCGCGCTGGCCGGTGCGCTGCTCACCGCCTCCGTGCTGGCCGACCCGGCGCGGGCCGGCCGCTACGGCGGGGCGAGCGAGGCAGCGGTGTCGGCGGTCGGCGCGCTCGCCGGGCGGCACCCGAGGTTCGCCGGGCACTGGCTGACCGTCGCCGAGGCCGCCGCGCGCGGTCCACTGCAGGTGGCGGTGGTGGGCGGGGACGACGACGAGCGGCGTGTCGCGCTGCGCAGCTACACGCAGCGGGTGGCGCCGGGCGGCACGGTCGTGGTGGCCGGCGAGCCGGACGCGCCGGGCATCCCACTGCTCGCCGGGCGGCCGCTGGTCGACGGGCTGGCGGCGGCGTACGTGTGCCGGGGGTTCGTCTGCGACCGGCCGGTGACCACCGAACGCGAGCTCGCCGCCGCCCTCCGGTGACCGTGCGGCGGCGCCGTCCGCCCCTGTCACCGTCGGGTTGACCCACCAGCGCACCTGCCTACTGCGCAGTAGGGTCGGGTCTGCACGCCGCGGAACCGAGCGGCGGAACACAAGGAGGCACCGCCCATGCCCGAGGCAGTGATCGTCGCCGCCGCCCGGTCGCCCATCGGACGCGCGTTCAAGGGTTCGCTGACCAGCATCCGCCCCGACGACCTGACGGTTCAGCTGGTCAAGGCCGCGCTGGCGCAGGTACCGGAGCTGGACCCGAGCCGGCTGGACGACCTGATGCTCGGCTGCGGGCTGCCCGGCGGCGAGCAGGGCTTCAACCTCGGCCGCGTGGTCGCCGTGCTGCTGGGCTACGACGAGTTGCCCGGCACCACGGTCACGCGGTACTGCTCGTCGTCGCTGCAGACCACGCGGATGGCCCTGCACGCCATCAAGGCCGGCGAGGGCCACGCGTTCATCTCGGCCGGCGTGGAGACCGTCTCGCGGTTCACCAAGGGCAACTCCGACTCGCTGCCGGACACGCACAACCCGCTGTTCTCCGACGCCGAGGCACGTTCGGCGAAGCTCACCGAGGGCGGCCTGGACAGCTGGACCGACCCGAGGGAGTCCGGCGACACCCCGGACGTCTACATCGCGATGGGCCAGACCGCCGAGAACCTGGCGCGGGCCAAGGGCGTGACCCGTGAGGACATGGACCACTTCGGGGTCCGCTCGCAGAACCTGGCCGAGAAGGCCATCGCCAACGGCTTCTTCGCCCGCGAGATCACGCCGGTGACGCTGCCGGACGGCACCGTGGTCTCGAAGGACGACGGCCCGCGCGCCGGCGTCACCTACGAGGCGGTCAGCGGGCTCAAGCCGGTGTTCCGCCCGGACGGCCGGATCACGGCCGGCAACTGCTGCCCGCTCAACGACGGCGCCGCCGCACTGGTCATCGTGTCCGACACGCTGGCCAACGAGCTGGGCCTCACGCCGCTGGCCAGGATCATCTCCACGGGCGTCTCCGGGCTGTCCCCCGAGATCATGGGCCTCGGCCCGGTCGAGGCGTCCAAGAAGGCACTCGCGCTGGCCGGCATGACCATCGACGACGTGGACCTGGTCGAGATCAACGAGGCCTTCGCGGCGCAGGTGCTGCCCTCGGCGCGCGACCTCGGCATCGACGAGGACAAGCTGAACGTCAACGGCGGCGCGATCGCGCTGGGCCACCCGTTCGGCATGACCGGCGCCCGGATCACCACCACCCTGCTCAACTCGCTGCGCACCCACGACAAGCAGATCGGTCTGGAGACCATGTGCGTCGGCGGTGGCCAGGGCATGGCGATGGTGCTCGAGCGCCTCAACTGAGCTGGGCCACGGTCCGGACAGACACGCGGCGGGCACCTTCCCCGGGGATGGTGCCCGCCGCGTTTTCCAGGACCAGTTCTAGTTCTGCCGGAGGTAGCTGAGCAGCCGGAGGATCTCCAGGTACAGCCAGACCAGCGTGGTCATCATGCCGAAGGCGATGTACCAGGCCATCTTCGCCGGCGCGCCGGCCCGAATCGCCTGGTCGGCCTGGTCGAAGTCCAGCAGCAGGGTGAACGCGGCGATGCCGATCACCACGATGCTGAACAGGATCGCCAGCGGGCCGCCGGAGCGGATGCCGATGCCGCCCGTGGTGAAGAAGCTCACCACGAAGTTGATCAGCATCAGGCCGATCACACCGAACATCGCGCCGATGACCATCTTGGTCAGGCGGGGCGTGACCTTGATGGCGCCGGTCTTGTAGACGACCAGCATGCCGATGAACACACCGAACGTGCCGATCACGGCCTGGAAGCCGATGCCGGCGAACGTGCCGACCTGGCCGCCGACGCCGGTGCCGGCCGACTCGAGCGCGCCGGTGATACCACCGAGCGCGATGCCCTCGGCGATCGAGTAGGTGATGATCAGGGCAGGGTTGCTGCTCTGCTTGAAGATGACGATCAGCGAGATGACCAGGCCGACGATGAACGCCGGCAGGGCCAGCCAGTACGCGCCGCTGAGCGCGGTGAGCACACCGGCGACGAGCGCGAGGCCGGCGGTGATCGCGGTCTTGGTGACCACGTCGTCGACTGTCAGTGGGCGGTCGTTGGTGGCACGGTCGTAGCCCGTGGGCTGGTTCGCCTGTCGATACGCGGCCGCGCCACCGGCGGCCCCGCCGATCCGATCGTCAAATCCCGCATAGCCGCCCCGCCCAGTCGGCAGGTTGCGGAACGCCGGGTTGCTGCTGGTGCGCACCGTGTCCTCCTCAGACACCAAAGTTCAGGCCTTCATCGGCCTCACTAGTGAAAACGCATTGAGCAGCCTGGGGGTTCCCTGCCCAGTGACATAACGCGAAGATCGTAAGAACTCCCAGGTCAAGCCACTGTGACCTGCGACGTATCGAGTACGGCGGCCAGTTCCGCGGGTGAGGCGTTGCCGCCGGTGACGATCACGCCGACCCGTGCGCCGGCCAGTTCGGGGCCCATCGCGAGCAGCCCGGCGAGCGACGCGGCTCCCGCGCCCTCCGCCATCGTGTGCGCGTGCGTGAGCAGCAGCAGCTGGGCGGCGCGCACCTGCTCGTCGTCCACCAGCACGAAGTCGGCCAGGTGGCTGCGCAGTACCGACTGGGTGCTGGCGTAGCCGGAGCCGATCGCCAGCCCCTCCACGGCCGTGCGGTTGGGCCGGCTGACGGGTTCCCCGGCGCGCCAGGAGTCGTGCGCCGCCCGGGACGCCGCGGCCTGCACCGCGATCACCCGGCAGCCCGGGCTGACCGCCGAGGCCACCAGGCAGGCCGACGCCGCCCCGCTGCCGCCGCCGACCGGCACGATCACGTAGTCCAGGCCCGGGTGGCTGGTGAGCAGCTCGAGGTACAGGGTGCCGACGCCGGCGACCAGGGCGGGCTCGTTGGCCGGGTGGACGAACCGTGCGCCGTCCCGCCCGGCGAGCTCGGCGGCGTGCGCGCTCGCCTGCTCCATCGTCGAACCGTGCAGCACCAGCTCGGCGCCCCAACCGCGCAGCGCGCGCACCTTGGTCGGGTTGGCCGGCTCGGGCAGCACGATCCGGCAGCGCGCGCCGAACCGCCTGGCGGCGTAGGCCAGCGACTGCCCGTGGTTACCGGTCGACGCGGAGACCACGCCGGCCGCGCGCTCGGCGGCCGACATCCCGGCCAGCAGGTTCAGCCCGCCCCGGACCTTGAACGCGCCGGTCGGCTGCACCTCCTCGTGTTTGAGCACCACGCGGGCACCGGTGACCTCGTCCAGCGCGGGCGCGCCCCAGGCCGGGGTCGGCTCGAGCAACCCGACGAGGGTGGACTGCGCAGCTCGGATGACGTCGATGTTCACGCCACCCAGGGTGGGGGCTGACATCGCATCAATCCAGTGCCAGTATTCGAAGAAACCTATAGACAACGTCGATCTGTCACGGAACGCAACGGGAAACCCCAGGTCAGCGAAGGGAAGGCGAACGGGGATGTTGAGCCTGACGCGGTTGCGGGTGCTGGCGGCCGTGGCGGAGCACGGGTCGGTGACCGCCGCGGCAGCCGCGCTGCACTACGCCCAGCCGTCGGTCAGCCACCACCTGACCCGGCTGGAGGCGGAGACCGGCGCGGTACTGGTCCGCCGAGTCGGCCGGGGCGTCCGGCTGACCGACGCCGGCCACCTGCTCGCCGCGCGGGCCATCGAGATCCTCGGCCGGGTGGAGGCCGCGCAGGCGGAGCTCGACGAGCACAGCGGGCTGCGGGCCGGCCGGGTACGGCTGGCGGCGTTCCCCTCCGCGCTCGGCACGATGGTGCCGGTGGCCGCCGCCCGGCTGCGCACCGCACACCCCGGCGTCACCGTCGAGCTCACCGAGGTCGAGCCGCCGGAGGCACTGCAGCTACTGCGCGCCGGTGAGGTGGACGCGGCGGTGGTGTTCCGGTACGGGCCCGACCGCTCTGACCGTGCAGAGGACGACCTGCGGCTGGACCTGCTCGACGAGGAGGTGCTGCACCTGGTCGGCCCGCGCGGCACGGACTGGTCCGGCGAGCTGGCCGGGCATGCCGACGCCGACTGGATCGCCGGCTGCGAGCGCTGCCGCGACCACCTGCTCCGCCTCTGCGACCGCGCCGGGTTCACGCCGAGGATCCGGTTCACCACCGACGACTACGTGGCGGCCCAGGCACTCGTCGCGGCCGGCCTCGGCATGACCGTGCTACCCGACCTCGCCCTGCGCGCGTACCGCAACCCCGGCATCCGCACCCGCCAGCTGCCCGACACCACCCGCCGCGTCCTGCTCGCCCGCTACGGCCATCCACCGGACCCACCCGCCGTCGTCGCACTGGCCGCCGCCCTCCAGTCCCCGTGACGGCTCAGCGACCTCAGGCCGCTGAGCCGTCACACCACGTGAGCCGTCACACCGCGTCAGCCGTGGCCACGTCAGTCCTCGGGGTGCAGCAGGCCGCGCTGATACGCCCTGACCAGCCGCCTCGGCACCAGGTGGCGCGGGCCGGCGCTGACGATCGGCACCAGGTCCGGCGGGGTCGCGTTCCACTGGGAACGGCGGCTGCGGGTGTTGGACCGGGACGTCCGGCGCTTCGGGACGGCCATCAGCTCCGCCCGCCCTGGGCGTCGCCGTCCGAGCCAGGGGCCCCCGCAGCCCCGCCACGACCACCCCGCGCGCCGTAGCGGCGGCGGAACTTCTCGACCTGGCCGGCGGTATCCAGCACGCGGCCCCTGCCGGTCCAGAACGGGTGGGAGTAGCGACTCACGTCGACCAGCAGCAGCGGGTAGGTCTGGCCGTCGTGCCAGGTCACGGTGTGCGCGGACGTCGCGGTCGAGCGGGTCAGGAACTCCTCGCCGGTGGCACTGTCGCGGTACACCACGGGGTGGTAGTCGGGGTGGATGCCGGGCTTCATGACTCGTCCTCTCGGCTGCGGCGCGGCCCGGGCTCTCCGGGTCGGCGCGGATCGGGTCGGCGTGCGTCGTCTTCGGTACTCCGGCGCCGGTCTGGCGCCGGTCCGCCCGCGAGCGGCGGCATGGTGGGCATCGCCACAGGCTGCGGCTCGCCGCACGGTTCGCTGTGGTGCCAGCCGAACGGGTCCGGGTAGTGCCGCCAGCCGTCCTCGCCGACGGTCACCTCGGCGTCGGTGAGCAGCGCGCCCCGCAGCCCCCGCTCGATCTCCTCGGGGTCGGCGCCGCAGGTCAGCACGGCGAGCTCCTGTACACGGTCGCCGTAGCGGGGTTGCCAGCGCAGCGCGGCGGCGGCCCTGCGCTCTGGGTCCGCGGCGGCCCACGCGGCGTCGTCCTGCGCGGCGAGCCAGTCGTCCACGTAGCCGACCTCGAGGCCGCCACCCGCCGACTCCACCCAGAGCACCGCCTCCGGCCGGGTCGCCAGCCAGATCCGCCCCTTGGCACGCACCACGCCGTCCAGCAGCAGGTCCATCGCGTCGTGCAGCCGCTCCGGGTGGAACGGCCGGCGGGCGGTGAACATCATCAGCCGCACCCCGTAGTCCTCGCCGAGCGGCGGCTGGCCGCGCAGCAGCACGGCGTGCGGGCTCTCGGGCATCCCCCGGCGCGCGCCCTCGGGCAGTCCGGCGAGTGGCTGCGCGGGATCCAGCGCGGTCAGCTCGATGCGCGGGGCGAGCGGCGTCAGCCTGGCCAGCACGGCATCGGTGCGCGCCCGCTGCCACTCCCCGTCGCCGTCACCGTCGGCGCGGCCGGAGCCGGCGTACACCAGCAGGTCGGCGAACTCGGCCTGCGCCACCGCGAGCTGTGCCACGGTCCGCTCGTCGTCGGGCAGCAGCGCGAGCCCCCGGTCGGCGACGTCCCCCTCGCTGACGGCGTCGGCCAGCCAGGTCGCCGGGTCCAGCACCGTGATGACGCCGCCCATCCGGACGTCGCCGGCCACCGTGGCGCCGTCGACCAGCACGTGCAGCACCGCCCAGCAGACCTGCTCCGGCTCCAGCACCGGGTCCAGGTGCAGCACGATCCGACCGATGCCCGGCCGCCGCGCCAATGCCCTGACCAGCGGCAGGACGTCCTCGCGCAGCGTGCAGGAGACGCAGCCGTGCGCCAGCTCGAGCACCTCGGTGTGGTCGGTCGTGACAGCCCCGAACCCCGCCACGCCGGTGCCCGGGCGGTCGCCGGGCAGCCCGCCGCCGGACACCCGCAGGCGGCGGCGGACGACGCCGGATGTCACATCGGCCAGGTCGTGGTGCAGCACCGCCGTACCCGGCACGCGCAGCAGCCGCCCCACCGCCCCGGCCACGCCGTCCTCGGTAATCCCGCCCACCAGCACGAGCTCGGTGTCCACGAGTCCCTCCGTCCCAGACTTGCCGTTGTGGAGTATAAATGAAAACGACATTCGTTATCAGAAGGAGGATAACCCGATGGCTCGATCCGAGGTGCGCCCCCTGGTCAAGCTGCGCTCCACCGGCGGCACCGGCTACACGTACGTGACGCGGAAGAACCGCAGGAACGACCCGGACCGGATGGTGCTGCGCAAGTACGACCCGGTGCTGCGTCAGCACGTCGACTTCCGCGAGGAGCGCTGATGCCGCGCGTCGACACCGGCCGGCCGAAGCGGCGCAAGGCCAACCCGCTGCGCGCCCGCAAGGTCGACACCGTGGACTGGAAGGACACCGCGCTGCTGCGCTCGTTCATCTCCGACCGGGGCAAGATCCGCGCCCGCCGGGTGACCGGACTGACCCCACGCCAGCAGCGCCAGGTGGCCACCGCGATCCGCAACGCCCGCGAGATGGCCCTGCTGCCTTACCCGTCGGCCGCGAAGGCCTGACCCGACCGAGCCCGGCCCCAGCCGGGCCCGGCCCCGAACAACCCCGACGTCCCCCAGGAGCCGCCCATGTCCCGCTGTTGCCAACTGACCGGGCGCCAGCCCGGCTTCGGCAAGTCCGTCTCACACTCTCACGTCCGCACCAACCGCCGCTGGGACCCCAACGTGCAGACCCGCCGCTACTGGCTGCCCAGCGAGGGCCGCCACCTGCGCCTGCGGCTGAGCACGAAGGCGATCAAGACGGTGGACCGGGACGGCATCGAGGCCGTGGTCGCCCGCCTGCGGGCACGTGGGGAGCGGATCTGAGATGGCCAAGCAGAGCAAGATCGCGCGCAACGAGCAGCGCAAGAAGGTCGTGGCCCGGTACGCCGGGCGCCGGGCCGAGCTCACCTCGGTGATCGCCAGCCCGCACCGCTCGGACACCGAACGGGAGGCGGCCCGGCGCGAGCTGAGCCGCCAGCCCCGCGACGCCAGCGCCACGCGCGTGCGCAACCGGGACGCCGTCGACGGCCGCCCCCGGGGTTACCTGCGGGCCTTCGGGGTGTCCCGGGTCCGGCTGCGGGAACTGGCGCACGACGGCTACCTGCCGGGGGTCCGCAAGTCCAGCTGGTAGCCGGCGAGACGGCGCGCCTTGACTACACGCTGCAACCATCAAGTCAGCGGAGGCGCGCCGTCCTACCTTTGAGTGGTCCGGATTACCTCTCTGGTGCAAGGCTCGTTATCCAAGTATGACCGCGCTGAGTGATCACACGACCGCGGCGCGGGCCATCGATCACACCGCACTGCGGGTCACCGCCGAGCGCCAGCGGATCGCCAGCGCCCTGCACGACGAGGTCAGCCAGCTGCTATTCGCCATGTCAGCGCGGGCCAGGCGGACATACGAGTTGCATTTCGACGACCTCGGCGAGCTGCGCAACACGCTCGCGGCACTCGGCGAACAGCTCCAGGAAGCCCAGGACCGGCTACGTGCGGTGATCCGCGACTGCGGCCCGACGGCGGCCGAGGACGGCGTTCCGGCGACTACTCAGCGCAACCTCGACGACTTCTCGTACCGCACCGGAGTGACCACTCACCTGATGGTGAACGGCCTCCCCGACCACCTGCCGCCGTCGGTCGAGCGGGTCGCGTTGAACTGCCTGCGGCAGGCGCTGTTCAACATCGAGCGGCATGCCGAGGCCAGCCTGGTGATCGTCACCCTGGACTACCGGGCGGACCTGCTGCGGGTGGTCGTCCAGGACGACGGGCGCGGGCTGCCGGCCGGCTTCGAGCCCCGCGCGGTGCCGAGC
The DNA here is from genome assembly GCA_036272795.1 of Pseudonocardia sp. GTDB lineage: Bacteria > Actinomycetota > Actinomycetes > Mycobacteriales > Pseudonocardiaceae > Pseudonocardia. Next base: position 5,638 of record DATAYB010000104.1, on the reverse strand, counting down.
GACGGCCACCACTGGGGGTTCACCTCGATGGCCGAGCAGGTCGAGCTGCTCGGCGGCTCGGTGGAGCTGCGCCGGGTCGCCGAGGGCGGCACCCAGCTCCGCGTCCAGCTGCCCGTACAGGGCCCCGCGGCACTGGCCACCGCACACCCCCGGCCGGCCGGGGCCCGATGACGGCACGGCGCATCCTGGTGGTCGACGACCACCCGGTGGTGATCGACGGTGTGCGCAACGCGCTCGCGGCCCACCCTGACCTGCGCGTGGTCGGCGAGGCGAGCGAGCCTGTCGCCGCCGTCCGCATGACCGCCGCGCTGCAACCGGACGCGGTGATCCTGGACCTGCGGATGGGCGGCCGGTTCGTACCGGAGACATCGAGCTCGGTGAAGGCCGCCGCGCCAGCGACCAAGGTGCTCATCCACACCGCCTCGGAGGAGTACGAGCCGGTACATGCCGCGTTGCGGGCCGGCGCCGACGGCGCGGTGTTCAAGGACGGCCGCGACCTGGTGATCGCCCTGCGGGCCGTCCTGACCTCCGACCAGGCCTATCTGGACCCCCGGCTGCGCAACGAGCGCGGCCCGGCCCGGCGTGGCGACACCGACAGCCCGGTGATCGACCCGCTCTCACCCCGCGAGTACGACGTGCTGCGCGCGCTCGCCCTCGGCCAGTCGACGCGGGAGATCTCCCAGGAGCTCTACCTCGCGGAGAGCACCGTGCGCAGCTACACCAAGGCGTTACTCACGAAGCTCGGTGTGCGCAGCCGGCTCGAGGCGCTGGCCGTGGCCCGCCGGGCACAGCTGATCTGACCCGGGGTTTCCCACCGCGCAGGGCCGGCCCGTCCATTGGTAACTGAGGCCGTTCAGGTCTCGCCAGTACACGGTATGCGATAGTCCGGCACTCTTATTGCGCATTTTTCCCATAAGTTCCGGTCAGCACGTACGCTATCCGCGCGCCCCCGTAGCCCAATCGGCAGAGGCAAGCCCCTTAAAAGGGCCTCAGTGTGGGTTCGACTCCCACCGGGGGCACTGCGGTATTCCCCTGAGTAAAGGGGCCTTTACCTGCGCCTATACGACAGGAAATCGATCTTCCGCGGCTGCGGCCGAGACCGTTCCGGACTCCTGGCGACGGACCCCGCCGGCCGGCCCCTCGCGGCCCCGTCGTGGCCCTGGACAGGGAGGACATGCTGTTTCAAGCCTGCCCCTCTCGCCACTTGGTTACCAGCGGGTCACTTGGTCGACCGGGCAGCGTCGAGCGAGCCACCGCACCCCGCGCGCCCGACGGCGCCCCGGGAGCGGCCCGCCGCAACCGTCCACTGAATTGACCGCCACCCAATGGGAGCGGACGATGAAATTGCACCGACAACTACGCGGGAAGATCGACCGGGGCAGTGTGTTAACACCAGCGGAAAACAATTGCCGGGCCAGTTCCGCGCCAATTCCGCCGTCGCCGGTCGCCGACATTGCCGATCGAGCCGACTCCGCCCGGTGTCGCCACCGAATCCGACTTTCAGGGGTGCCCTCGGGTTCGCCCCGCACCCGCAATTCCACGCGACCGCCGCGCACCCGCCGGGTCGCCGCGAGATCGACTCCACCCGGTTACCGATCATGCCGATCAGCGGGCCGAACCGGCCGGACGGAGCGACTCATCCGGCGCCGGCCGGAAATCAACCGGCCCGCTCCTCTGTTATAGCGACTAACAGGGACATGGAAGGTTCCAGAACGGCAAGACATGATCAGTGCCGACCGAGCAGCGTACCGCGATCGGTCAAGTGTTTTTGATCTGTCCCGTGCGGTCCATACCAATCTGGATGCGCCCAGTCGCCAGATGATCGAAGGCCGCCGCAAAGGTCCATAGCGGTTGCGCGCAATTGTTGATGTTGCGACGGTGTTACCGGCGGAGCCGGCCCGCCAGAGCCGCCCTCGGCGCGGTCGGGTCCAGCACGGTGCGCCGGCGAGACCCAGCACACCAGGCGTGCCGCGTGGCCCTGGCGGGCGGGGCCTGGGCACTCCCGGCAGCGACCTGAGCACACCGGCGACGCATCGAATGACTCAATTGCACCGCGCCATTCGGCACGCCCCGTCGCGGCATTACTCTTCTCGGCCGCCGGACCCCTACGGGGCGGCCACCGGAAGTGCGGCCCGCCCGGTATCACCCGGGACCGACGTCGACAGGCGGAGCCGGCACATTCTCAGGCGCGCGGACGGTGCTCGTTCCGACGACGGAGGGCCTCGGTATAGTCACCTCGGCACATCCGGCACCGGCCGCCGCGAGTCGGCAGCCAGGAATGAGGGGGAAAATAGCGTGCTAAGTGGCATGAGGATTGGCTCCCTGGCCGCCGCGGTAGCTACGGCAGGCGCGGTCGTCCTGCTTCCGCCCTGTCTCCCCATGGCATTCGCGGCCGATGGGACATTCACCTACACCGCCGCCGACGGCAAGGTGAAGACGAGCGCGAACCCACCGTCCGGAGATTGCCTCAAAGTCGTCGGCAGCGGCCCGGTCAAGAATATGACGAACGACGCCGTCACCCTTTACAAGACGCCTGACTGCACAACGGCCAACCGCATCACGACGGTCGACGACAACTCGACCGAGAATAACGTTCCGACGTTCCAGTCGTTGCGCTGGGACGGCGAGTGAGCAAACCCTGGGGCCCGGAAGCACGTTAGCCGGACATCACCGGGGATTCGGTACTTGACCTCCGGCCACCCGTGTGGCAGTGCGCCAAACAACCCACTGAATCGCCCGAACGGCCCAGCTCAGTGAGGTCCGGCACAGTTCAGCGAGGCTAGGCAGCCGAGGGGCGCGACACGCCCGGCCGTGCCCGCATTCTTCCGGCCTCGACCGTGCTCGCCTGAGAAGCCGAGCTGAGAACCTGCCAGCTACGGCCACTGGGCCCACCACGAACGGCCAGTCGGCCTACTTCGAACCCGAGACAACCCCACCCACCACAGGACTCGCCCGCGCTCAACCCGCGCCCCCGGCCCGGCACCGGCCGGCGGCCGGCCCGGTCCCCGGTTGCCGGCAGCCCGGTAACCAGCGAGTTACTTCCTCAAGTCTCCATCAAGCTTGCTGGACGACCCGTCAAACCGAACTTAAACTTCCACCCCAACCTGATCTTTTAAGTCCAGCCGGATCGGGGTACCACTCGAACACCGGGCACGTTTGTCAGCGCCGGTCAAGCGAGCACTCGCGGGGGGAACCGCTGTGACGACACACGGGGTTGAAACCGAGGACGCGGACGGGTTCGAGTCGCGCACCGATATTGCGGTCTTCGAGGACCAGGGCTATAAGAAAGCGCTCGGCAATCGCCAGGTCCAGATGATTGCGATCGGTGGCGCGATCGGCAGCGGCCTGTTCCTCGGCGCCGGCGGGCGACTGCACTCGGCCGGGCCGGCATTGATGCTGGTCTACGCGGTGGCGGGCGTGTTCGCGTTCCTGGTCGTGCGCGCCATGGGCGAGATGGTGATGCACCGGCCGACCTCCGGTTCATTCGTCTCCTACTCGCGCGAGTTCATCGGGGAGAAAGCCGCGTACTTCGCCGGCTGGATGTACTTCCTCAACTGGGCGTGCAGCGGAATGGGCGACGTGACGGCCGCCGCCGTGTATACCAAGTTCTTCTTCCCGAACATCCAGCAGTGGATTCCGGCGCTCATCGCACTCGCCATCGTGCTGGCGGTCAACCTGGTGTCGGTCAAGATCTTCGGCGAGCTGGAGTTCTGGTTCGCCGCCATCAAGGTGCTGACGCTGGTGGCATTCATGGTCATCGCCATCGTGGTGCTGATCCGGCGCACCGAGGTCGCCCCCGGCATCGCCACCGGACCGCAACTGATCTTCGAGCACGGCGGCTTCTTCCCGGCCGGCCTGTTCGCGGTGCTGATGATCCTGCAGGGCGTGGTGTTCGCCTACGCCGGCGTGGAGATGGTCGGCGTCGCGGCCGGTGAGACGGACAACCCGCGCAAGGTGATCCCGAAGGCGGTCAACTCGGTCGGCTGGCGGATCGCGATCTTCTACGTCGGCTCGGTCCTGCTGCTGGTCATGCTGCTGCCCACGTCGCTGTACTCCTCAGGGAGCAGCCCGTTCGTCACGGTGCTCGAGAAGCTGGGTATCCCCGCCGCCGCCGGGATCATGAACATCGTGCTGATCACCGCGGCGCTCTCCAGCGTGAACTCCGGCCTCTACACCACGGGCCGGGTGCTGCGCTCGCTGGCTTTCAACGGCTCCGCGCCGCGCTTCCTCGGCAGGATGAGCCGGCACGGCGTGCCCTACGCCGGCGTGCTGCTCACCGGCCTGATCTACCTGATCGGCGTGTTCCTCAACCGGATCCTGCCGAGCGAGGCCTTCGAGATCACTACCGAGTTCTCCGCCGTCGGCATCATCGGCATGTGGTCGATGATCATGATCTCGCACCTGGCGTTCTTCCGTGCCACGCAGGCGGGGCTACTGCCGAGGCCCGAGTTCCGGCTGCCCGGCGCCCCGTACACGAACTACGTCACCGTGGCGTTCCTGATCTTCGTACTGGGGATGACCTGGTTCAACGGCGAGACCGGCCGGATCGTGATCGCGGGCATCCCGGTGATCGTCGTGCTACTCGTGATCGGCTGGTTCAGCTGCCGCGGCACGGTCGCGCGCATCCGCCAGCAGGGCGCCGGCCACCACAACGGCTCGTCGGAGTAACCGGCTGAGAAGACGCTGAGAAAGATCGTCGCGCCGCTCCCACCTGGCGGGCGCTGAGCGCGCGCCGCCGACGGCTCCGGGCGTACCGTCCCGGGAAATCGTTTGTCGCGGAGCAAGGGGGCGGAGCGATGACCTCGACACAGCCCGGACCGACCAGTGCGGCTCCTGAACATCTGACCTCGGACCAGCGCAACTCGTTCATCGCGGCATTGCTGGGCTGGATGATGGACGCGTTCGACTACTTCATCGTGGTGTTCGTCTACGCCGACATCGCCAAGGACTTCCACATCTCGCTCGCCGAGGTGGCGTTCCTGACCACGGCCACCCTGATCATGCGGCCGGTCGGCGCGATCATCTTCGGGCTGTGGGCCGACCGGAAGGGCCGCCGGATCCCGCTGCTGGTCGACGTCAGCTTCTACTCCGTCGTCGGCTTCCTGTGCGCCTTCGCGCCCAACTTCACGGTGCTGCTGATCCTGCGCGTGCTGTACGGCATCGGGATGGGCGGCGAGTGGGGCCTCGGCGCCGCGCTGGCCATGGAGAAGATCCCCGCCAAGCGGCGCGGCCTGTTCTCTGGGATCCTGCAGCAGGGCTACTCGCTCGGCTACCTGGTCGCCTCGCTGGCCTCGCTGGTGGTGATCAACTGGGCCGGGCTGTCCTGGCGCTGGCTGTTCGCGCTGAGCATCTTCCCCGCCCTGATCAGCCTGCTTATCCGCAGCCGCGTCAAGGAGTCCGAGGTCTGGGAGGAAACCCAGAAGCGGATGAAGATGACCGAGTCGTCGTTCCGCGACATCGCGTTCAACCCGACCATCCTGCGCCGCTTCGGCTACCTGATCCTCCTGATGACCGCGTTCAACTGGATGAGCCACGGCACCCAGGACATCTACCCGACGTTCCTCAAGGCCACCGACCACGGCGGCATCGGCGTCTCCGGCGCCTCCGCCTCCTGGATCGCCGTGCTCTACACCATCGG
>DATAYB010000103.1:0-4930 GCA_036272795.1 Pseudonocardia sp. | reverse complement strand
GCTCCGTGGTCAGGCGCCGTCGATGCGGCGGCGGGCTCGGGCCGCGTGGGCGAGCATGCCCCCGGCCGTCGCGTGCTCGAGCAGGGCGTGGGCCCACCGTCGGGACGCACGCGGGTCGGTCGCCTCGGTGATGGTGCTGAGGGACTCGAGGATGAAGGCGACGGTCCAATGCAGGGGATAACCCTCGCCGGTGCTCCGTCGGGCGTGCGAGAGCGCCTCGGTCATGAGCTCGACGGCCGCGTCGGTGTTGCCGCGAGCGGCTTCGGCCAGCCCGGCCGCCCGGCACGCCAGCGCGCGTTGGTAGGCGATGTTCGTGGTGGCTGCCAGGGCGGCGGCCTCCGAGGCGAGCCGGGTCGCCGCGTCGAGCCGGCCGGCCACGATCTCCACCTCGGCCAACATCGCCATCGGCCACGGCCGCAGCGCGGGCATGCCTGCCGCCCCGGCCATGGCCCGCTCGATCGGCAACCTGGCGCCGGTGGTGTCCCCGCACATCAACGCCACCCGCGCGGCGTGGGCCGAGCTGTAGACGATCAGGACCGGGTCACCCGAGACCTCCGCCGCCGACACGGCCGCCCGCGAATGCTCGGCGGCGTGCTCGGGGCTCCCCTGGTCGGCCACCGCGGCGCCGAGGAACATCAGGTTGGCCGCGCGGGCGCCGGGGTCGTCGGACAGCGCGAGACCACGGGTGGCGAGCTTGACCGCGACGTCGTAGTCGGCACGCATCAGGTGGGTGCCGGCCAGCACGCCGAGAGCGGTGGCCCCCTCGACGGGCCGGGCGAGCCGTTCCGTGAGGCTCAGCGCCTGGCTCATGGCCGAGGCGGCCTCGTCCCAGCCGCGGACCGCCATCCCCAGCATCGCCGCGAGAAACATCCGGGGCAGTAGCCCGTCAGCCGGATCACCGCTGGCCTCGGCCCAGGACACCGCGCCCCGCCCCAGGTCGATGGCGTGATCGACCGCCCCGCCCAGGAACGACTGCCACGCCACCGCCAGCCTGGCCTGACCGACCTCGGGACCGCCCGCGCCCGAGCTCGCCGACCTCAGCTCGGCCGCGGCCCGAGCGGCCAGCACCGCGGCCCCCGGCGCGACACCCAGCTCGGCGCGCAGCGTCTCGCGGCACCGCTCGAACTGGCGGCCTGCCGCATCCGGGTCACCGGCGAGCCCGTGTGCCCGGATCAGCAGGGCGTGGTGGCCTTCGTCGAGCGGGTCCACCGCCACGAGCCGGGTCGCGTACCCGATCGCCGGATCGTGCGCACCGCGGGCCAGCTGTCCCAGGGCGGCCTCCCGCAGCAGCGACATCGACCGCCTGGCCAGCCGCCGGCGCGCGCTCAACAGCCAGGTCTCGAACACCGGGCTGTCCGGGAAGCTCAGCCCGGCCAGGAGCTCCTGCTCGAACCCCGGCCGGTCGAGGACCTCCGGATCGCCGCCGTCCAGTGCGCGGGCGTCGATCCACGTGTCCGAGGGCGTGTGCAGCGCGAGACTGTCCCCCTTGAGCGCGTCGGAGAGGCCGAGGAGGCGGCGCAGCTCGGCGAGGTTCCAGCGCAGCGCGCCCAGTGGGTCCCTGGCGTCCCCGAAGAGCATCTCGGCCAGCTCGGAGCGGGGATGCGGCCGCTGCGCCATCGCTAGGTAGGCCAGCAGCCCCCACGCCTTGGCGCCACGGGGCGGCAGGGCGGCCTGCCCCGCGTGGAACACCGCCGGCCGACCCAGTAAGTGGATCTCGAGTGGACGCATCCGTGCCAGCCTGCCGTCTGCGAGGGCCCTCACACGGCGGCTCACACGGTGGGGCCGCAGCGTCTCCCCCGCAGTGTCCACCTCGGCACCACCACCAGGGAGCAAAAATGCCGAAGTACGTGATCGAGCGCAGCATTCCCGGCGCGGGCACCCTCTCGCCCGACGAGCTGCGTGACATCAGTGCCAAGTCCAACGCCGTCCTCGCGGGCATGGCACCCCGCGCACAGTGGGTGCAGAGCTACGTGACCGACGACAAGATCTACTGCGTCTACCTCGCCGAGAGCGCCGATGCCGTGCGCGAGCACGCGGAACGAGGTGAGTTCCCGGCGGACGCGGTCTCCGAGGTCCATGCCGTCATCGACCCGAGCACCGGGGATTCCGAGTGACCGGGTCAGGCTGGTCGGACCGTGGCGTCAAAAGTGCTGACCAGCCGCTTGAACATGTCGACGGCCTTGGGATCGCCGACTATGTCGATCTTGAGCTCGGCTGGTTCTGGCGGGCCGAAGAGGAACTGGACGAAGGCGTCGACGGTGGCGGTGACCGTGACATCGCACTCCGCCTGGGGCGCTCCCGAGGTCAATGACCAGTGCCGACCGTCGCCCTCGACCAGATAGTCCTGGCCGGGAAACCGGAAGTGCCACCGGGCCCTCACCTGGTCACTGGCTGGGTGCTCGTCGGTCGAGTGCTCGACGGCCTGGACGAGGGCGGCCAGCAGGTGCTCGATGTGCAGCGGTTCGCCGGGTTCCGGCCAACGCCACGCGTGACGCAGCCCCCACCAGGACAGGGAGTCCAGCACCGGGCCGAGCTCGGAACCCGCGGTCGTCAGCTGGTACCGGACCTCGCGGCGGCCGGGCTCGCGATCGTCGGTGACCAGGCCTAGGTCGGCGAGCTCGCGCAGCCGCTGGCTGAGCGTCTTGGGCGTGATGCCGGCGAGCCGGGCCATCAGGTCGGTGAACCGCTTGGGCCCGGTGCGCAGGTCACGGACCACCAGCAGGCTCCATCGGTCACCGACCTGTTCGAGGGCGCGGGCCACCAGGCAGAAGTGGTCGTAGGTGCGGACGTTGCGGCTCACCCTGGACACGATACTCACCTGTAGATAGTATCTTCTAACTAGTATTTACAAGATATCATTTTTCAGGAGGTTCGCCATGTCCAGCCCTCCCACCTACCTGTCGGCGCTCACCGTCGTCGGCGTGCTCGGCATACTCGGCCTGACCTGCCTCGCGCTGTACCGGGGCGCGGAGCGTGCGGGCCTCGGTCGCCGGCGCGCGGTGCTGGCCGGCACGGTCTCGGCGGTGCTCCTCGGCGGCTGGTGCATCGCCAGCGCCGTGATCGCCGGGCACGGCTGGTACTTCACGAAGCTCGGCGAGGGTCCGCCCTGGCTGCCGATCGCGGTCGTGGCCACCCTGCTCGCCGCGCTGGCCGCGACCCGGATCCCCCTGGTGGCGAGCGCGCTCACCGCGCCCGGTGCGCTCGAGCGCGTGGCGCTGCCACACACGTTCCGGCTGGCCGGGGCGGCATTCCTGATCATGATGGCGCTCGGTAACCTGCCGGCACTGTTCGCCCTGCCGGCAGGCCTGGGAGACATGGCCACGGCGGTCGCGGCCGTGTTCGTCGCGCGGGGGGCCAGTCACCGGAGCGCCGTGTGGTTCAACGTGCTGGGCATCGCGGATCTTGTGGTGGCACTGGCCCTGGGCACCCTCACCGGCTTCCAGCTGGTCGACGTGACGCCCTCGGCCCAGGCGATCACAGAGCTGCCCCTGGCCCTGATCCCCACGGTCGCGGTCCCGGTGCTGATCGCGCTGCACCTCATCTCGCTGCGGCAACTCGCCGCCTCCGCCCCGAGAACCGCCCGCGCCGGCGCCGCCGTCAGCTGACCGCGTCAGGAGTGTCTCGCATCGGCACGACCCTCGTGATCAACAGGGCAGCAGGGCTGTTCGATCATGCCGCGGGCGACCCTGTGGTCCTGTTGATCACGGACCAACGGCCCGTGCGGGCTGACGGAATCCGCGACTCACCCTGACAGAATCCCGCGAATCGCGGAGCAGGAACGGGAGCCGGCGGGGGGTCAGACCCCTCGGGGGGCGTACATGATGATCGCCACGCCGGCCAGGCAGATCAGTGCGCCGGTGACGTCGTAGCGGTCGGGCTTGAAGCCGTCGAGCAACATTCCCCAGGCCAGGGAGCCCGCGACGAACACGCCCCCGTACGCGGCGAGGATCCGGCCGAAGGACGCGTCCGGCTGCAGCGTGGCCACGAACCCGTAGAGGCCCAACGCGATGACCCCGGCGCCGATCCAGCCGAGCGGGTAGGCGCGGTGTTCCCGCACGCCCTGCCAGACCAGCCAACAGCCGCCGATCTCGGCGACCGCCGCGAGGATGAACAACCCGACAGAGCGGACGATGAGCACATCAGCACCTTTGAGTTCGTGACTCAGGACGTGGGGGGCAACAGTTCGGCGAGCAGTTCGGCGGCCTCGCGGGGTGCTCTGATCTCCAGGTGCAGCACGGGCCCTTCGAGGTGCAGCCGGAAGTCGAAGAACGGGCAGCACCGCTGCTCGGCGGCCGCGAGCGCGGCGATGGCGGCCGTGCGCCCGACAGGTACGGTGAGCCGAACCCCCTCCGGGAGCTCGCCACGCTGAGCGTCGGCGAGCAGGCCCCGCCACTGCGCTCGGCGTTCCCCGAGCTCAACGGCACTCAGCGAGCACGCCAGCGGCGCACCGCGCCACCGGGGCGGCTCGCGCCGGTCGAGCGGCAGCTCGACGGGCCCCGAACGGGCCGGCCTGAGGAACCCGCACCCCGGGTCGCAGCGCGTGGCCCGGTCGGGCAGCGCGTCGAGGTGCTCCAGCGCGCGCCGCAGGGTCGCCGTGAACTCGGCCAGCTGCGCGGAGCGCCCCTCCGCATCGCCGATCCGATGTGCGATCCGAGGGCGCAGGTTGGCCTTGACCTCGACGCAGGCACCCGACTCCCAGACCGTGAGCAGCTCGCCGACCTCACCCAGCGCGAGCCCGAGCTGCTTGGCGGCGCCGATGAACGCCAGCCGCTCCACCGCCTCGTCCCCGTAGAGCCGATAGCCGGCCGGGCTCCGCCCCGAGGGGAGCAGGCCGGAGCTCTCGTAGAACCGCAGCGTGGTCGCCGGGACCCCGGAGCGCTCCGCGAGCTGAGAGATGCGCATCGTGCTCACACCTCGACGGTAAACCTTC
>DATAYB010000102.1:0-5104 GCA_036272795.1 Pseudonocardia sp. | reverse complement strand
CCCATCGCGGCGGCCAGCCCGCCGACCGCCGACCAGTTCCGGGCGGCCTCGGTCCGCCGGTTCGCCGGGGCGGCGGCCAGCAGCAGTGCGAGCGAGGCCGGCAGCTGCGCGGCCGCGCCGCCGGCCTGCAGTGCCCTGGCGGCGATCAGAAGCTGCAGGTTCGGCGCGAGCGCGCAGAGTGCGGAGCCCAGGGTGAACAGCGCGATCCCGGCCAGGAACACCGGGCGGTGGCCGTGTCGGTCCCCGATCCGCCCGGCCACGACCAGCAGCGCGGCCAGCGCGATCGCGTAGGCGTTCAGCACCCAGGACAGCCCGGACAGGGTGCTGCCGGCGAAGTCGCGGCCGATGCTGTCCAGCGCCACGTTGGCGACCCAGAGGTCCAGGTTCGACATGAACACGGCGGCGGTCACCGTCACGAACACGACAGGGAACGCGAAGCCTAGGTTGGCTTTTCCAACTCTCACACTGACACGGTAGGCAGAGCAACCCGTTCGAGACAACCCCAACGGGTGATGACCTATGTCTCCCGGGCCCCAGGCCTGGTGTTACCGAGCTGCACCACGGGCAGGTTTTCGGGCCCGAGAACCTGCCCGCTGTGGAGTTCGGTAACAACAGGCAGGCACAAAAAAGACGGCCCCGGCTCGGGGCCGGGGCCGGGTCTGTGGGATCTAGTGTCGCGCCATGTGGAGGTCGCGGAGCACGCCGGTCTCGAGTTCCATCTCCTCGACCCGGGCGGCCACCACGTCGCCGATGCTGACCAGTCCGACGAGCTCGCCGCCGTCCAGCACAGGCAGGTGCCGGTAGCGGGAGTGGGTCATCTTCGCCATCACGTCGGCGATGCCGTCGGTGGGGCTGCAGGTGGGCACGTGGTGGGTCATGATCGAGGAGACCGGCATCGTGAGCAGCTCGGCCCCGCGCATCTTCATGCCGCGGATGATGTCCCGCTCCGTGAGCATCCCGGTGAGACCCCGTGGCACTCCCGTCACGACCAGGGCGCCGATCTTGGGTGGGCCGATCAGCTGGCCGACCGCCTGCTCCACCTTCGCCCAAGGCTGGATCGTGGTGACCTGGCGGCCTTTGGCGCGCAAGATCGACTCCACCTTCATGCTGACCTCCGAATCGGCGTCGCGCCCTTCCGAATCGTGTTCGGCCGGGCAGCGTTTGCGGTGGTGCAAGCACTTTCGAGGCTAGGCTCGCGCGCTTTGCGACGGCAATGTATGTGAGGGCACAACCGCCGGAAAGGCTGAGACCTTGTCTCAGGATGATCACCGGGTCGAGCGAAGATCAGTCCCGGAGGGTTGACTTCGCGGGCAGCATACTCGGCGCCATAGGCTGTCCGGGTGAGGCCGTTCCCGTCGCGGATGCGCCGCGCTCTGGTGGCGCTGGCGGTCGCCGTGCTGCTGGTCGCCGGGATCGGGTGGCTGTACCTTGCCGGCCCGCTCGGGCACCCGCCGCCGGGCTGCACCGCCACACTCTCGCCGGCCGGTGACCCCGACGGCGTGCAGTCCTACTCGATGACCCCGCAGCAGGCCGACAGCGCCGCCACCATCGCCGCCGTCGGTCTCAAGCTGGGCATGCCGCCGCACGCGGTGACGGTGGCGATAGCGACCGCGCTGCAGGAGTCCGGGCTGTACAACCTGGCCACCGGTGACCGGGACTCCGTCGGGCTGTTCCAGCAGCGGCCGAGCCAGGGCTGGGGCACGGCGGCCCAGATCTCCGACCCCGTGTACGCCGCGACCGCGTTCTACCAGCGACTGCGTCAGCAGCCGAACTGGACGCGGCTCGAGGTCACCCAGGCCGCGCAGCTCGTCCAACGCTCCGCGGCGCCCGAGGCCTACGCGCAGTGGGAGCCACAGGCCAGGGCCATCGCCGCGGCACTGACCGGCGAGGACGACGCCACCATGAGCTGCCACGACCTCAAGCTCGGCCCGCCGGCCGACTACCTGGTGACCGCCGCCAAGCGCGAGCTGGGCACCGGGAACCTGAGCGGTCCGCAACCGCCCGACCGCGGCCGTGCGCTGGGCAGCTGGCTCGTGGCGCACGCCGCCCGGTTCGGCATCGACCGGGTCACGGTGGACGGCAACACGTGGACGGTCCAGTCCGGCAAGTGGACCCGGACAGGCCCGCCGGACGGCCTGCTCAGCCTCCACGAGGTGCCCCCGCCGGACTGATTCGTCGGCGCCGACTCGCCTAGGAAGCGTCTGGTGGTCATCCGGCCCGCCGCCTGGATCACCGCTCGCTCTGCATAGATCCACCAGACACTCCCTTAGACCGACTCGTTGCGGAACGGGTCGTCCGCGGCCCAGCGCAGCGGAGCCGCGGACGTGGCGGTCGGGATCGGCCGGGGCATCGGGATCGGCAACGGCTCGGGCACGGACCGGGTCACGGCGATCGGCGTCGGCGCGGACACCGCGGGTCCGATCGCGGTCGGCTTGAGCGTGCGTCTCGGTTCCGGGGCCGGCACGGCGGTCGGGTGAGCGTCGGCGATCGGTGTGGCGGTCACGACGGGCACGGGCTCCGGGAGGGAGCGCACCCGGGGCATCGGCGGTGGGGTGAGCGGCGGTGGGGTGAGCGGCGGTGGGGTGGCTGATGCGCGCGCGGGCGTCGGGGGCCTGGTGGCCGGCGGGCGCTGCGCCGGCATCGGCGGCGGCGTGGCGGCCAGGCGTTGGGCGGGCACCGGGGACGGCGCGGTCGGCGGGCGTTGCGCTGGCATGGGTGGCGGGGTGTTCGGCTGGCGCTGGGCGGGCATGGGTGGCGGGGTCGGCGCCGGCCTCGGTTCGGGGTTCGGCTGAGGCCTCGGGCGGGGAGTCGGCTGGGGCTTCGGGCGCGGGGTCGGGCTCGGGCGGCGGGTGGGTGCGGGCGACTCCGTCCGCGTCCCTGTGCCTGTGCCACTGGCGGGGGTCGGGGCGGGGAGCGGTGCCGACCGCGCCGCGACCAGCGTCTGCGGCTCGGTGCGCTCCTCGGGCCTCGGAGTCTGCGCGTGCCGGGGGGTGCCGCCGGGTCGAGGGCCGGGCGTCGGCGGACGACCGGGTGGCAGTGCGGTGCGGCCCGTGGGCGAGGCGGCGCGGCCGGCGGGTGGGATGGGGCGGCTGGCAGGCAGGGCGGTGCGGCGGCTCGGGGCGAGGCGGGGCAGCGGCCGCTGGGACTCCGGGTGGTGCATCCGGTACAGCTCGGCGTAACCGGGGGCGCTGACCAGCAGCTCCTGGTGCGTGCCGTAGCCGGCGACGCGGCCGCGCTCCAGGTAGACGATGCGGTCGGCGTCGCTCACGGTGAGCAGGTTGTGCGAGATCACGATGGTGGTGCGGCCGGCCATCGCGCGCCGCAGCGGGGCCATCACGCGCTGGGTGGACACGGCGTCCAGCCCGGTCGTCGGCTCGTCCAGCAGCAGCACCGGAGCGTTGCGGATCATCGCCCTGGCCAGTGCTATGCGCTGGCGCTGGCCGCCGGAGAGCATCATGCCGCGCTGGCCGACCCGGGTCTGGTAGCCGTGCGGCAGGCTCATGATGAACTGGTGTGCGTCGGCCTCGCGGGCGGCCTGCACGACCTCCTCCTGGGTGGCGGTCGGCCGCCCCCACCGGATGTTCTCCGCGACGCTGCCGTCGAACACCAGCGTCTCCTGCAGCACCACGGCGATGTTCGCGCGCAGGTCACCGAGGCGCAGCCTGCGGATGTCCACGCCGTCCAGGGTGACCGCGCCGGCATGCGGGTCGTGCAGCCGCAGCAGCACGTGCATCAGGGTGGTCTTACCGGCCCCGCTCGCGCCGACCACCGCGATCGTCTCGCCGGGCTTGGCACTGAAGCTGACCTCGGCCAGCGCCGGCCGCCCGCCGTCGGGGTAGCGGTAGCCGACCCGCTCGACCCGCAGCTCGCCTTGCGCGATGGCCAGCGGCACGGCGTCGTCCGGGTCGGTGACCTCGGGCCTGGTGTCGAGCAGCTCGATGATCCGGTCGGCGCCCGCGCTGGCGGCGTAGATCGAGTTGGTCAGGCTGCCGAAGCCACTGATCGGGCCGTAGAGCTGGGACAGGTAACCGATGAACACCAGTAGCCCGCCGAGCGTGATCCGCCCGGCGATGAGCTCCCGGATGCCGAAGCCGATCACGGCCAGCACCCCGAACGCCTGCAGCAGGTCGGTGAACGGCGCGAACAGCGCCTCCAGCTTCACGGCGACCATCTGCGCGGTGAAGCTGCCCAGGTTCTCCTTGTGGAAGCGCAGCGACTCATGGGTCTGCCGGTCGTAGGTCTGCACCAGCACGGTGTTGTGCAGGCTCTCCTCCGCGACCGAGGTGATCGAGCCGGACCGGCGGCGCAGCTCCTGGGAGGCCCGCTTGATCCGCCGGGAGAAGAACCGGGCGAGCAGGAGGAACCCGGGCGCGGCGACCAGCGCGGCGACCGCCAGCCGCCAGTCGAGCACGAACAGCGCCCCGGTGAAGAAAATGATCTGGAACGTATACGTGATCGCCTGGTTCAGCCCGGAAAGGATCAATTGTTCGATCGCGCCGACATCGCCGGTGAGCCGGGCCAGAAGGTCACCGAGCTGATGTTTCTGGAAGAACGTCACCGACAGCCGCTGCAAGTGCCGGAATACGCGCGACCGCAGGTTCAGCACAAATCGCTCGCCGACCCACGCGGTCAGGTACTCGTCGACGAACGAGACCACACCCTCCAGCAGCGTGACCGCCACGAAGGCCGCCGCGACCATTGGGAAGCGCGCCACGTCGCGAGTCGTCAGCACGTCGTCGATCAGGACCTTGAACAGCCAGATCCCGACGGCGGCGAGCAGCGGCGGGATGGCGATCAGCGCGAAGCCGACCGACAGCCGACCCCGGAAGCCCCGCGTGTCCGGCCAGAACCGCCGGAAGATCGTGCGCATCGGGACCGTGGGGGCCGTGCCGATCATCTCGCCGGCCGCGACGACGGGGAGCAGCGTGGTGGGGGAGTCGGTCACCGGCAGGGCGCCGGAGGCGCTCGCCACGGACCTGCCCTTCTGCCTTCGATGTGACGCCATAACCTGCTCGGGGACGGGCCGCCGGCCCCACCCGGTCGTGCGGGGCGGGGCCGGCGGGCAACATGGGCGCTACTGGCGGGTGCGAGTAGCCCCAGCGGC
>DATAYB010000101.1:0-1938 GCA_036272795.1 Pseudonocardia sp. | reverse complement strand
GGTCGGCCCTGACCGGCTCGGCGCCGCCGGTGTGGCCAGCCCCGGCATCGTGCGCCGCGACGGCGTGCTGCTCGCGCCGAACGTGCCCGGCTGGTCCAGGCTGCGGCTGCAGGACCGGTTCGAGGCGGCGCTCGGGGTGCCTGCGGTGTGCGCCACCGACGTCAAGGCGGCCACGCTCGCCGAGGCCCGCTGGGGGCGGCTGCGCGGGGTGTCCTTCGGCGTGCACCTCAATCTCGGCACGGGGCTCGCGGTCGGGGTACTGGCCGGCGGCGATGTGGTGACCGGTGCGCACGGCTCGGCCGGCGAGATCGGCTACAACCTGCGCAGGGTGGACGACGAGGCCGACCCGCACGCCGGGCGCGCCCCGCTGGAGGAGTGGGTGGGCGGCCGGGCGATCGGGCTGCGTGGCCGGGCGCTGGGCGGGGACGGCGAGGCCGCTTCGGTGTTCGCGCTGGCTCGCACGCAGCCGGCGGCACGGGAGTTCCTGGCCGAGACGTTCGGCGAGCTCGCGGTGCACCTGGCCAACACCGCCATCCTGATCGACCCGGAACGGATCACGGTCGGCGGCGGGCTGGTCGAGGCGGCCGATACGGTGCTGCCACTGCTGTCCGAGGTGCTGGAGCGAGCGGTACCGTTCCCGCCCGAGCTGGTGGTGGCGCGGTTCGCGCAGGACGGCGCGCTGGTCGGCGCGGCCGCGCTGGCCTGGGACGCGCTGCGGGACGGTGACCTGCGCGCCGTCAGCTGATCAGACCTTGCCGGCGGCGCCCGACGCCGGCCTGCCTCGAGCGCCACCTCGGTCGGGTTTGCTGAAGGGGGAACCCGACCGAGGTGGCGCTCGGCCCCCGCGGCGTGTGGCCAGGCTGACGGCACACCTCGCCGTTGCGCCGCACACAGGTCTGGCGATGTGTGCGGCGCTGTCGCGGTGTGTGCGGCGCTCGGCGAAGTCGGTTGGCCGCCGTGCCGGGTACGCGTAGGCTCGGCCGCCCTGCCGGGCGAGCACGGGTGGTGCCGCGATGTCCCCGTCGAGTGGAGCCGCGGCCGGCGCGGGCCGCCGGCCGGACCCTGTGCCGGCAGAGGCGCTGGACCGGCTGCGCGCCTTGTGTCTCGCGCTGCCCGAGGCCACCGAGCGCCTCAGCCACGGTGAGCCGACCTGGTTCGTCCGCGACCGGAAGGTGTTCGTGACGTTCGCCGGCCGGCACCACGACGACCGGGTGGCTTGCTGGTGCGCGGCCGCAGCCGAGGAGCGGGACGCGCTGGTCGCCGAGGAGCCGGACCGGTTCTTCGTGCCGCCCTACGTGGGTGGGCGCGGCTGGCTCGGCGTGTACCTGGACGTGCCCGGCGTGGACTGGCCGGAGCTGCGCGCGATCGTCCGCGAGGCGTACCGGCTGATCGCGCCGAAGCGCCTCGCCGCCCTGCTCTGAGCGCGTGAGCCGGTCAGGCGGGGACGGTGTCCAGCAGGCCGGCGCGCTTCAGGGCGGCGCGGACCACGGCAGTCTCGGTCTCGTCCGCCTCGACCAGTGGCAGCCGCAGGCCGCCGACGCGGTGTCCGAGCAGGTTCAGCGCCGCCTTCACCGGGATCGGGTTCGTCGTCGCGCCCATCGCCCGGTACACCTCCTGCAGCGAGGCGTCGATCTCGGCGCGGTGTTCCGGCTCGTCGACCATCCGGCGCATCTGCTCGCCCACCACGTGGCTGGCCACCAGGATTCCGCCGCAGCCGCCCAGCTCCAGGGTGCGGGCGAAGATCTCGTCGTTGCCCGCGTAGAGGCCGAGCCCGTCGACCAGGGCGAGGTTGGCGTTGTTGGCCTGCTTGACGTACTCGATGTGGTCGATCTGGGCGAGCTCGGCGAGCAGCTCGTTCGGCAGGTCGAGCACGACCCGGGACGGGATGTTGTAGAGGATGATCGGCTTGTCGGTCGCCCTGGACACCTCGCGGTAGTG
>DATAYB010000100.1:0-28967 GCA_036272795.1 Pseudonocardia sp. | reverse complement strand
GGGCTTCCGGCCGTACTCCGAGCCGAGGGACGTGCCCTTCCAGGCGCTCGTGGACTGGCTGTCCCCGACGTTGGTGCTGCTGTCCTTCGCGCTCGCCGCCGGCCTCGGCTGGTACCGCTACCGGACCGGCCGGTCGGTCGGCGGCTACCCATGGGTGCAGGTCAGCGCGGCGATGCTGGCCGGCTTCCTGCTGCTGCACAAGGTGCACTCGCCGCAGTACGCGCTGTGGCTGGTGCCGTTCTTCGTGCTGCTGCGGATCCGGTGGGGGTGGGTGCTGGCCTACCTGGCCTCCGACGTGGCCATCGGCCTCGGCATCTTCCGGCTGTTCTACGTGGTGAAGTCCGGCGCGGTCGCCGACGTGCTCAACGGGCTCGCCGTGCAGGCCGTGATCGTCGGCGTGTGGGGTCGGGCGGTGCTGCTGGTCGCGCTGTTCGGGGTATTCCTCGGCGCGGCGGCGACCTTCCGGACGGGGACAGGCGGCACGGGCGCGGCGGGCCACGGAGTCCAGGGGCGCTCAGCGCCAGGCGAAGACGGGTTGCTCGAGGTGTCCGACGCGCGTGGCGCGGCCGTGTAGTACCAGCTCGCGGAACTGGTAGAGCACCGCACCGGTGGGGGCGTGCACGAAGCGGCCCATCAGCGGCAGCCGGATCACCGGGGCGTCCGACTCGGGGATAGTGATGAAGATCGGCTCGACGTCGAGCTGGTCCAGCGGGATGCCGTAGACCGCGGCCACCTCACCGCGCCGGGGCCGCAGCGCCCGCGCACCGGGGTGTTCGGACGAGCCGGGGTGTTCGGACGAGCCGGGGTGTTCGGACGAGCCGGGGTGTTCGGACGAGCCGGGGTGTTGGGACGAGCCGGGCCGGTCGGGCGCGCTAGCCCGGACCCGGCCGGCCCACAGCACCACCGGCGAGATGACGAACCCGGACCGCGTCGAGTAGTCGTCCAGCCTGCCGAGCACCGCCGACTCCGGCAGCTCGAGGCCCAGCTCCTCGGCCAGCTCGCGGCGGGCGGCGGTGACCACCGACTCGCCCTCGTCCACCCGCCCGCCCGGCAGCGCCCACTGCCCGGCGTGGGTACGCAGCTTCGGCGCCCGCCGGGTCAGCAGCACCTGCACGGTGTCGACGCCTGTGGTGACCAGGGTGATGGCCACGGCGGCGGCGCGCAGGTCCGGCCGGTCGACCAGTCGGCGGTCGAAGCCGTCCAATACGGCGCGGACGGACTGCTCGGTCAGCACAGGCGGCACCCGCCCACTGTGCCACCGGTCTGCCCGGCCCGCTGTCCCACCACGGCGGCACGGGTCGGATCCGGTCGCCGCCCGTCCCACCGAGGGTCGCCGGGGCGACACGCCGTGCCCTGGACACACCGGCCGGGCGTGCGGCGGCCAGACTGTGGGTGGGCTGTGCGGTGTCGATCTGTGCCTATCCGGGTCGATGGGCGCAGAACTCGTTCACGAGACATGAGGTGGCGGATGCGGCGAGAACGGGCTGGACGGCTCACGGTGTGCGCGACCTTCGCGGTGGTCGGCCTTGTCGCGGCCACCTCGGCGTGCGGTACCCCGGCGGCCCCGCCGGGCCGGCCGGCGCAGCCGGTGTCCGGGCTGGACCTGGCGGGCTACGACAGGTCGGTGCGCCCGCAGGACGACCTGTACCGGTTCGCCAACGGCCTCTGGCTGCAGAAGACGCAGATCCCGCCGGACATGGCCGACTACGGCTCCTTCTCGATGCTGTCGCAGCGCGCCGAGCAGGACCAGCGCACGCTGATCGAGCAGGCCGGCACGGACGCCGCCGCCGGCAACGACGGCAACACGTCGAACGAGCAGAAGATCAGCGACCTCTACGCCAGCTTCATGGACACCGCCAGGCTGGACCAGCTCAAGGCCACACCGCTGGCGCCGTACTTCGCAGCCGTCGACCAGCTCAGCAGCCCCGCCGACCTGGTCCACCACCTCGGTGACATCCAGCACTTCGACGCGTCCAACCCGATCGGGCTGAGCATCAGCCAGGACGCCAGGGACGCGACGCACTACATCACCGCCGTGTCCCAGTCCGGCCTCTCACTGCCCGACCGCGACTACTACCTGTCGAGCGACCCGAAGCAGGCCGCCGTCCGTGACCAGTTCCGCGCGTACGTGGCGAAGATGCTCACCATGGCCGGCCAGCCGGACCCCGCCGGCAGCGCGCAGCGGATCCTGGACCTGGAGACCCAGCTGGCCAAGGTGCAGTGGTCAGCGGTGCGCAACCGGGACGCGGTGGCCACCTACAACAAGTTCAGCGTGGCGGACGCGACCAAGGCGACCGGGCTCGACTGGGCCAGCTACCTGACCGGCGCCGGCATCAACCAGCCCAACCTCGTGGTCAGCCAGCCCAGCTACTTCAGCGCGCTGAGCGGCCTGCTCACGAGTGTGCCGCTGGACACGTGGAAGCAGTACCTGCGCTGGCACCTGGTCGCGGACTACGCGCCGTACCTGAGCAGTGACTTCGTGGACACGCGGTTCGACTTCATGGGCCGCGTGCTGGACGGGCGGCAGCAGAACCGGGAGCGCTGGCGGCGCGGGGTGACCGCCGTGAACAAGGAGATGGGCGAGGCGCTCGGCCAGCTCTACGTGCGCAGGTTCTTCACCCCCGAGGCCAAGCAGCGGGCCGACCAGCTGGTCAGGAACATCATCGGCGCCTACCAGACCTCGATAGACAACCTGGACTGGATGAGCCCGCCGACCAAGGCGGCCGCCAAGGAGAAGCTCTCCAAGCTGGCCGTCAAGATCGGCTACCCGGACCGCTGGAAGGACTACGGCGCGCTGCGCGTCACCCGTGACGACCTGATCGGCAACCTGGACCGGGGGGAACGGCTGTCCCACCAGCGGTCCCTGGACAAGCTGGGCAAGCCGGTCGACAGGGCCGAGTGGTTCATGACGCCCCAGACGGTGAACGCCTACTACAACCCGACGATGAACGAGATCGTCTTCCCGGCCGCGATCCTGCAGCCGCCGTTCTTCAACGCCGACGCCGACCAGGCGGTGAACTACGGCGCGATCGGCGGGGTGATCGGGCACGAGATCAGCCACGGCTTCGACGACCAGGGCCGGCGCTACGACGGCGACGGCAACCTGCGGGACTGGATGGCGCCCGCGGACGCGGCGGCGTTCACCGCGAAGACCAAGGCGCTGGCCGCGTTGTACACCACGTTCTCGCCGCTGCCCGGCACGCACATCAACGGCGAGCTCACCCTCGGCGAGAACATCGCCGACCTGTCCGGGCTGACCGTCGCGCACCGGGCCTACCTGGCCGCGCTGGGCGGCGCGCCGGCGCCGGTGATGGACGGGTTCACGGGCGAGCAGCGGTTCTTCCTCGGCTTCGCGCAGATCTGGCGGGACAAGGAGCGCGACGAGTCACTGCGCTCCAGCCTGCTCACCGACCCGCACAGCCCCGGGGAGTTCCGCGCGGACGGCGTGGTGCCCAACGTGGACGCGTTCTACCAGGCGTTCGATGTCAAGGCCGGCGACCGCCTGTTCCGCCAACCCCAGGACCGCATCCACATCTGGTGACCGCTCGCGGAGCGCGCCGCACAGCTCCCACAGCGCGCCGCACATACCGCCGAGCGCGCCGCACAGACCGTTCCCACACAGCACAGACCGTGCACGGTCTGTCCTGTGGGTACACGGTCTGTGCGGGGTTACGGGCGGTGGGCGCGGGCGATGAGGTCGGCGGCGCGGGCGGCGATGGCGCGGCGCAGGGGCGCGGCGAGCTGCAGGGTGCCGTAGGCGGTGGCGACGCGAGCCTCGGTGATCAGTAGGTAGGCGAACTGGCGGGCGGCCTGGTTGGGGTCCGGCACGCTCAGCTGGCCCCGTTCGTCGCAGGCCCGCAGGTACTTGGCCAGCGCGTCGTCGAGGAACGGCTCGGAGCCGGCACGCCAGATCCGCTGCAACTCGGGGTGGTGCGGCAGCTCGGCGATGGTCAGCCGGTGCAGCGCGGCCACCGTCGGCTCGAGTGCCACGTCGAGGATGCGCTCGCCGGCCTCGGTCAGGTCGGCGCGCGGGTCCCCGGTGTCGGCCAGCGGCGCGGGGTGCTCGTGCGCCGCGCGTGCGTCGTCGACGGCGGCCAGGAACAGGCGCGCCTTGTCGCCGAAGTGTCCATAGACTGTCTGCTTGCCGACGCCGGCCACCGCCGCGATCGCATCGACGCTGGTCCGCTTGTAGCCCTGCGCGCAGAACACCTCGACGGCCGCGTCCAGGATGGCCCGCCGCTTGGCGGGCGACCGGCGCGGCTCGCTGGGCGGTTCAGGTTCGGGCTGTGAGGACTCTCCCGGCGGCGCGGAGGACGGGTGCACCTCAACATCATATTCGCTGGCAAGACTGCACGGTCTCGTCTAGGTTCCGACGTAATGAGACTAGACGGTCAAGTCTAGTTGGATCAGGGGGTGAGCGGATGGATACTGACGTGCTGGTTGTCGGCGCCGGGCCGGTCGGCCTGCTGCTGGCCGCCGAGCTCCGGCTGGCCGGGGCGCGGGTCGAGGTGGTGGAGCGGCTGGCCGCGCCGACCGGCGAGCGCAAGGCCAGGGGCATCGGCTCACTGGCCACCGAGGCGCTGCGCCGGCGTGGGTTCGGGTCGCTGCTGGCCGAGTACCACGAGCAGGGCACCGCCGACTTCCGCGCGGCACACGGCAGCGACAAGGGCCACTTCGCCTGGATCCACAAGATCGACCTCGTGTCCGCCGACGAGCCTGACCGCGGCTACACGTTCATCTGGCAGCCCGATCTCGAGCGGGTGCTCGGCGCGCGGGTGGCGGAGCTGGGCGTGCCGGTGCACCGCGCGCACGAGCTGACCGCGCTGGCCCAGGACCCCGACAGCATCACCGCCACCCTGCGCACCCCGGCCGGCGAGCGGCAGGTCACCGCGTCCTACCTGGTCGGCTGCGACGGCGGGCGATCCAGCGTGCGCAAGCTGACCGGGTTCGACTTCCCCGGCACGGCTCCGTACATGGTGATGCGGGCCGGCCGGGTCGAGCTGGCCGACCCTTCCGTGCTGCCGCCGCCGGGGCGCCGCGACACCGGCCAGCTGATGCACGGCGGCGACATGCTGGGTACGGCGGAGTTCGGCGCATTCCCGGAGGAGCGCGACGCCCCGCTCACCGCCGAGGAGCTGACCAACAGCATCCGCAGGGTCGCCGGCGTCGACGTCACGATCACGGCGCTGCGCGAGCCGAGGCGCGTGGTGGACCACGCCAGGCAGACCGCCACCTACCGGATCGGCCGCGTGCTGCTCGCCGGCGACGCCGCGCACGTGCACTCACCCAACGGCGGCCAGGGGCTCAACCTCGGGCTGATGGACGCGACGAACCTGGGCTGGAAGCTCGCCGCCGCCGCCCGTGGAACGGACCCGAAGGGCGAGCTGCTGGACAGCTACACCGCCGAACGCCACCCCGTGGCCGCCGCCGTGCTGCACAACACCCGCGCGCAGTCCGCGCTGCTCGCACCGGGGCCGCACCACGACGCGCTGCGCGACATCATCGCCGACCTGATGGACCTGCCCGAGGTGAACAGGTTCTTCGCCGAGCTGATGAACGGCGTGCACACCCGATACGACCTGCCCTACCGCACCGGCGCCGAGCCCGAGCTGGTCGGCCGGCACAGCCCGGAGCTCGCCGTCGACGACACCAGCCTGTACCGGCTCGCCACCGCCGGACGGCCGGTGTTGATCACAAAGACCGCAGAGGCGGCGGAAGCGGCAGCCCCCTGGGCGGACCGGGTCGAGGTGGTGACCGCGACCGGGCTCGGCCGGCCGGACCTGTCGGGTCTGCTGCTCCGCCCGGACGGCGCCGTAGCCTGGGCGTGCGCACCGGGCCAGCCGGCCGACCTGGCCCAGCTGCGCACGGCGCTGGCCACGTGGTTCGGCGAGCCCGGCGGCGACCAGAGCCGACTCAGGCCGACCCGCGAGCTCACGAAGCCGGCGCGGTCTCCCGGGGCGTGGCCGGCGTAGGTGGCGGCGCGGGGTCGGGAGGCGGCGGCGGGCACCAGTCCGGGTCGTCGGCGCCGAGCTCGCGCACCGGGTCGGTCTCCGGATGCAGCACCGACCGGATCACCAGCACGGCGACCAGCACGACCATGGCGTCACGCAGCAGCACCACCACGAGGAACGGGTCCGCCGGCAGGCCGCGGTTGTCGATGCCGAGGTAGTAGAACATCCGGGGAACCCAGACCAGCGCGTCCACGGTCATCCACGCCAGCAGCAGCCGCCACCGGGGCAGGGCGAGCACCGCGAGCGGCACCAGCCACAGCGAGAACTGCGGGCTCCACGACTTGTTGACCAGCAGCGCGGCGGCCACCACCAGGAAACACAGGCTGGCCAGCCGGGGCGGCCGGGGTGCGCGCCTGGCCAGCACACCGACTCCGACGCACGCGAGCACGAAGAGTCCGAGCACCACGAGGTTGAGCCGCCACGGGGTCTGCCCGGGGCCGAGGTCACCGTCGAAGCCCCGCCAGCCGGTGAAGTAGGCGAGGGCGAAGTAGAGCGAGTCGGGCTCGGGGCCACCCCGCACGCCGGTCCGGAAGAACTCCAGCCAGCCGCTGGTGAACACCACGGCGATCGGCGCGTTCAGCACGAACCAGGTCAGCCCGGCGGTCACCGCGGCACGCAGCGCCGGCCCTGCCTGCCCCCGCCGCCAGCCCACCAGCAGCAGCGGGACGAGCAGCAGCACCGCGTACAGCTTGGCCGCCGTGGCCACTCCGAGCAGCGCGCCGGCCAGCACCGGCCGCCCCCTGGCGAACGCGTACATCCCGCCGGCCACCGCGGCCACGGCGAGCGCGTCGGTGCCGGTGAACACGTGCAGCAGCGCCAGCGGTGAGATCGCCACCAGTACGGCGTCCCACGGCCGCTCCGGGCGCATCCGGCGCACCGCCCACACCACGACAAGCCAGAGCGCCGCGAAGCACATGGCCACCAGGTCGAAGAAGATCACCTCGGGCAGCCCGGTCGGCAGGCCACCGCCCGCCGCGTCCGCCTCGTAGTGCACGGTCAGCTGCGCGGCGGCCCACAGGAAGAAGCCGGTGACCACCGGGTAGTCCATGTAGTGCACGGTCGCGGCGGCGGCGCCGGGGCCGTCGTTCCAATGTGCCTCGTAGGGCAGCTGGTCGCCGGTCAGCCGGTACTCGGGATAGATCGTGACCAGGTCCGTGTAGCACATCGAGACGTACTGGCGGCCGTCCTGCCAGTCCAGCACGAGCCGGCCGGTCGGCCCCGGGTACTGCTGCAGGCACGGCGCCTTGACCAGCCAGCCCATCGAGAGCACGACCACGGCAGCCAGCAGCACCACGCGCAGCGGCGTCCAGAACCGCGACCGGCCGACGACCGCGTGCTGGCCGAGCGGGCCACCGATCACCGCGCTCGCGGCCACCGCGATCGGCTCGGTCCAGGTCGGTACCACCCGCGCCGGGGGCGGTAGCTCGGTCGGCAAAACTCTCCTAGGGCGCCGGGTCGGTCGCTGCTCGAGTGGTCAGTGTGGTCGGGTGCCGGTCGGGGGCGCCTCAGTTGTCGCCCGTGTCGCGTGAGCTGCCGGAGTCCCGGGAGCCGGAACCGGAGTTGCTGTCGCCCCGCCGCCCGCCGCCCAGCCCGATCGGGTTGCCGTTGTCGTCGCAGGACACGAAGTCGCACGGGTCCTGCCCGCCGAACAGGTCGTCGCGGTGGCGGTGGTGGTCGCCGTCCTCGCTGTTCGGATCATCGCTGGAGGACTGGTCGCTGAAGCTCTCGTCCGGCGGGGTGCCCAGCGGTTCGAACGTGCTGAACTGCTCCACCGGCTTGTTGCGCAGTGCCGCGTTCATGAACTGCTGCCAGATCGTGCCGGGCACCATCCGGCCGTAGATCGGGCTGCCGCCGGAGGTCTTGATCGGGGAGTTGTAGTCGGTGCCGACCCAGACCGCGGTGGAGACCGACGGGGTGTAGCCGACGGTCCAGGCGTCGTTGTTCTGGCCCTCGACCCGGCTCTGCACGGTGCCGGTCTTGGTGGCCACCGGGCGGCCGCCGGTCAGCCCGATCCGTGAGGAGCTGGCCACGTCCATCATCGACTCGGTGACGTTGCGCGCCACCTGCGCGCTCATCCGCTGCTCGCCGGGATCGGTGCCGCCGTCGTAGAGCACCCGGCCGTCCGACGTCTCAACCTTGGTGATCATGTGCGGCGCATGGTAGACCCCGCCGTTGGCGAAGGTGCCGTAGGCCACGGCCATGTCGCCGGGGTGCACCTCCTTGTCACCGAGGGCGATGCCGGCGGTCGGCTTCGGCAGCAGCTCGTCCGGGATGCCGGCCTGGTGGGCCGCGTTGACCACGGCCGAGGGGCCGATCTGCACCGCGAGCTGGTAGAAGATCGTGTTGATCGACTTCGTCATGGCGGTCTTCAGGTCGCAGCTGTCGCAGCTGTCACCGTCGGAGTTGGCCACCGTCTGGCCGGCGATCGTCTGCGGCGAGGAGCCGTCGAACGTCGTGCCCAGCCCGATCGGCGGGCTCTTCTCCAACGCGGCGGCCATCACGAACGGCTTGAACGACGAACCGGGCTGCTTGAGCACCTGCGCGTAGTCGAGCCCGACCCCATTGTCCCCGCCGTAGTAGGCCAGGATGCCGCCGGTGCGCGGGTCGACCGAGACCATCGCCGTGCGCAGGTTGGAAGGCTGGGCCTTCATCACCTTCTCCGAGATCGTCTGGGCCTGCTTCTGCAGCCCCTGGTCGATCGTCGTGGTGATCTTCAGTCCCTCCTGGTTCAGCTCCTGCTCGCTGATCCCCTTGCTCTCCAGCTCGGCCTTGATCTGCGTGTAGATGTGCCCGCGCGCGTCGCCGGGGATGCCACCGGCGGGCGGCTTCGGCGCGATCGTCTTGGGGAACGTGGCGGCGGCGCGGTCGGCGGGGGAGAGCCAGCGCTGCGTGACCATGCCGTCCAGCACGAAGTTCCACCGCTCGGTGGCCTTCGGCAGGTTCTTCGCCGGGTCCCACACCGAGGGTCCCTGGATCATGCCGGCCAGCAGCGCACCCTGGGAGTAGTTCAGGTTGTGCGAATCGATCCCGAAGTAGGCCTGGCTGGCGGCCTCGATGCCGTACGCGCCCCGACCGAAGTAGATCGTGTTGAGGTAGTCCTCGAGGATCTGTTCCTTGCTGTACTCCTTGGAGATCTTCGCGGCGAGCACGATCTCCTTGTACTTACGGAACAGAGAGTACTGGTTCTGCCCGGTCGTGATCTTGATGTACTGCTGGGTGATGGTGGAGCCACCGCCGCGCCCGCCGGTCAGCTGGTTCCACACCGCGCGGCCGATGCCCACGACGTCGAAGCCCGGGTTGGACAGGAACGACCGGTCCTCCGCGCTCATCACCGCGTACCGCACCGGCTGGGGCACCTCGGCCAGGTTGACCTTCGTGCGGTTCACGTTGCCACTCGGCACGATCTTGGCCAGCTCGGAGCCGTCGGCGTAGTTCACATTGGCCACCTGGCTGGTCGCCACGTCCTCGGGCGTCGGCGCGGGGAACACGAGCCAGCCGATCGCGAACGCCACGATCGGCCCGATCACGAACAGCGCGGCCAGCCCGACCACGATGCGGCGGGCCCGCGACCAGCCGGAACGGCGCGGCGGGCCACCACGCTGGCCGCCGCCGGAGCCGCCGTGCCGGGGTGGCAGGTTGCCGGGAGGGCCGCCGGAGCCCGGGGCGCCCGGCGGGCGGGCCGGCGCGACCCTGGTCGGCCGGTTGCGCCGGTAGGGCGGGGCCTGCGGGGGACCGGGCGGCGGGCCGGCGGCCACCGCATGCGAGGCCGGCGCGTCGAAGTGGGTGAGCAGCTCGGGCTCGAGCCCGGGCGGCGGCGGCTGGACCGGGGCGCGGCGGGCGACCGGGGGCTGAGCCGCCGCTGGCTGGGCGACCGGGGGCTGGGCGACCGGGGGCTGGGCAAATCGGCCCCGGCCGACGCTGGCACTGCGCCAGGGGGCGCGCTGCGGCGGCGGCGGGGAGGCCTGCGCGGGCGCGGACCAGCCTCGCGGCTCGGCCCGACCTCGGGGATCGCGCTGGTCGTTCACGTCGACTCCATTCAGCGGCGACCAGTAGCTCGGGGTCGTCCCTGCGGGCGCTCTAGGTCTCGATCATGCCGCACGGCCGAGATGCGGTGGGGGCGGGTCACTCGGCTGCGGTTCTTCTTCGCGCCCCCGGGCCGGGGGCCTCGGAGGTGCCCAGTACATAGGACTGGACCAGATGGTTCCAGTTGCAGGTGCGGCAGACCTCGACGACGTACACCGAGAAGTCCTGGTGGGTGGTGGCCATCCGGTCGAGCTCCTGGGGGGTGCGTGCCGAGCCGGACACGTGCTTGAGGCCTTCCCCGAACACCCAGGAGACCTCGGTGAGCCGTTCCTTGCGGCACACCGGACAGGTCACCTCGGTGGGCTCGCCGTGGAACCGGGCCGCGCGCAGCAAGTACGGACTGGCGTCACAGACCTCGGCGACACCGACACGACCGGCGTACACGTCAGCCAGCAACGACCGGCGCTGCAACGCATAGTCGACGATCTGTCGCGGACTCCGCACCCGACCAGGGTACGCGG
Organism: Pseudonocardia sp.; assembly: GCA_036272795.1. Lineage (GTDB taxonomy): Bacteria > Actinomycetota > Actinomycetes > Mycobacteriales > Pseudonocardiaceae > Pseudonocardia. The sequence continues at coordinate 18,412 of DATAYB010000100.1, read as the reverse complement.
CGGCACCGACGCGTCCTCCCGGGACGGCGAAACCCGCCCGCCCACGCCGGCCGGAAGGTGGCCGAAACGTGTCCGCCCGGCAACCCCGCGGCCACCTGTCGGAGACCGAACCGAGACCGGCGGGCCCCGTCGCGCCCACGGGGGCAGGTGAATCCGGACACGAGAATCCTGCACCTGATGTATCGGAGCGATACAGTGAGGCACTCCATCGTCGAGGGAGGGTGGTTTGCTGGATTTCGCGGTACTCGGGTTGCTCTACGAGGCCCCGATGCACGGCTACGAGCTGCGCAAGCAGCTCGGCGCCCGGCTCGGCGGGTTCCGCGCGTTCTCGTACGGGTCGCTGTACCCGGCGCTGCGCAGGCTCGTCCGCGACGGGCTGATCAGCGAGGACGCCGGTGAGGACGACGACGAGCCGGCCGGTTCGTGGACGCGGCGCAGCCGTCGTCGGGTGTACCACCTCACCGCCGACGGCAAGGAGCGGTTCGCGGAGATGTTGGCCGACGCCGGGCCCCAGACCTGGGAGGACGACGGCTTCGGTATCCACCTGACCTTCTTCTCCCGCACGCCGGCGGACACCCGGATGCGGATCCTGGAGGGTCGACGGCGCCGGGTCGAGGAACGGCGCGAGGGCCTGCGCTCCACGTTGGGGCGGGCCGGCGAACAGATCGACCGGTACACCCGGGAGCTCCACCAACTCGGCCTGGACGCCAGCGAACGCGAGGTCCGCTGGCTCAACGAGCTGATCGCGAACGAGCAGGCCGAGCAGCGCGACACCACGCAGGACCTGACATGAAGCAAGAGGAACCGCACGAGGAGGACCCGGTCGTGAAGTCACCCGCCCACGAGGTACGAGTCGCCGTTGTCGGCGTCGGCAACTGCGCCGCGTCGCTGGTGCAGGGAGTGCAGTACTACGCAGACGCCGATGCCACGACCCGGGTACCCGGGCTCATGCACGTCGACTTCGGCGGCTATCACGTGCGTGACGTGCACTTCGTCGCGGCGTTCGACGTGGACGCCAAGAAGGTCGGACGCGACCTGTCCGAGGCCATCTTCGCCTCGGAGAACAACACCATCAAGATCGCCGACGTTCCGCCGCTCGGCGTCACCGTGCAACGCGGCCCGACGCACGACGGCCTCGGCCGTTTCTACCGCGAGACGATCACCGAGTCGGACGAGCAGCCGGTAGACGTGGTCACCGTGCTGCGCGAGGCGCGGGTGGACGTGCTGGTCAGCTACCTGCCAGTGGGCAGCGAGGCGGCCGACCGGTTCTACGCGCAGTGCGCGATCGACGCCGGCGTGGCCTTCGTGAACGCGCTGCCGGTGTTCATCGCCTCCGACCCGGAGTGGGCCGAGAAGTTCCGCGCGGCCGGTGTGCCGATCATCGGCGACGACATCAAGTCCCAGGTCGGGGCCACCATCACGCACCGCGTGCTGGCCAGGCTGTTCGAGGACCGGGGCGTCGCGCTGGACCGCACTATGCAGCTGAACGTGGGCGGGAACATGGACTTCCTCAATATGAAGGAACTGGAAAGATTGGAGTCCAAGAAGGTCTCCAAGACACAGTCAGTGACTTCTCAGCTCTCCACCGATATCGGCAAGGAAAACATCCACATTGGTCCATCCGACTACGTCTCCTGGCTGGACGACCGCAAGTGGGCCTACGTGCGGCTGGAGGGTCGGGCGTTCGGTGACGTGCCGCTGAACCTGGAGTACAAGCTCGAGGTCTGGGACTCACCCAACTCGGCCGGCATCATCATCGACGCCGTCCGGGCGGCGAAGATCGCCCTGGATCGCGGCCTGGGCGGGCCGGTGCTATCGGCGAGCAGCTACTTCATGAAGTCACCTCCGGAGCAGTACTCGGACTCCGTGGCACGTGACGCTGTGGAGTCCTTCATCCGCGAGGAGTAGCCGACAAGCAGGCGCTGACCTGCGTAGATGTCTCTGTCGACCGGGGAACTTTCCAATTCGGAAGTTCCCCGGTTTGCTTTTTATAAGCAGCCGATACGTTAGGCTGTCCGGAGCAGTTCGACAGCCTGGCCAGCAGATATACGGTTGATAACGATCGTTTGGCCAATGAAAACGGTTAGATAACGGCAACATTAGAGAACGATTAGTGACGTCCATCACGAAACTATATCGCCAGAATGTGATCTGCATCATAGTTTCAATTGAATAAACTTCGTAACTTCTCTTCGGCCCCACGGCAACGAGCCACCCGACCCGGGTGGACACGGCGGGGCCACCGTCGATCGGACCCCCGGCGGACCGCCCACAGCGGCTCACCGAGGGACAGCGGCCCCGACCGGATCGCCCCCTTCCCTTAACCCCTGGGGCTACCGGCCGGCCTTGACCGCCCACGACCGCACCAGCGGTCCGGGTAGCCGGGGCAGTGGCTAGACCGACGGGCGCCACGAAGGAGCTCGAAGTCTGTGCCGCACCATCCTGAAGCGTTCTGGACCGGGGCAACCGTCTCGGCCAAGCCCACTCTCAGGGCAGGCGCGTTGGCGAAGGCCACCGCCGCCACCGCGACCGTTGCCGCGCTGCTGTCCGCCGGCTCCGCTGACTTCCCTGCCTCTGGCCCACTCGCCCACCCCGGGTACCTGAGCCTGCCCGCCGTGCACCTTGCTCTGCCCCACCTGCCGACGGCTCCGATCGCCACTCCGGCGCCCGCCGCCATCCCGGCCGCCCTGGCGGGCCCCGCTGCCTCCGTGGCGGCACTGGCCGCCAGCCCCCTTTCGCCCGACCACCCCCTGCAGCTGCGCGCCGCGCTGGCGGCCATCCAGCCGGCCGCGCCCGTGCCGGCCGTCGCACCGCCGGCCCCGGCCGCGCCGCCGGTCAAGATCGCACCGCCGCCCACCACCGGCGCCCGCGCGCTCGCCGCCGCCCTCACCGCGAAGGGCACCCCGTACGTCTGGGGCGGCACCCGCCCTGGCGGCTTCGACTGCTCCGGGCTGATGCTCTGGTCCTTCAAGAGGGCCGGGCTCACCCTGCCGCGCACCGCCGCCGCGCAGAGCGTCGTCGGCCAGCCCGTCTCGCTCGCCAACCTCCAGCCCGGCGACCTGGTGTTCTTCTACAGCCCGGTCAGCCACGTGGGCATCTACGTGGGCAACGGCCAGGTGCTGAACGCGCCGCAGACCGGTGACGTCGTGAAGCTCAGCCCGATCGCCCGGATGCCCTTCCACAACGCGCGCCGGATCGTCTGAGCCCTTGTGGTGGCCCCTCGGGCCGGCCCGTCCGCCAGATGGGCCGGCCCGGTCGGGCGCCCCGGACGTCCGAACCGAGCCGTGACCGAGTTAACCTGAGATTAAACTGAGAGTCGGCGCCTGCTCACCCCGATCGGATGAGATCGCCGGGATAGTTCCCGATCTCAGGAGCGCGCGTGCCACCACACCCCTCGCCCCGCCCACCCTTCGGCCGCGCGGCGGTCACCTGCCGGTACCGCTGCGGCGCCGCCTGCGCGCACCCGGCGCCGAACATCAGCGCCAACCCCGTGTTCGCCGACCTCAGCCGGCGCAATGTGCTGCGCGCCGGGGCACTGCTCACGCTGGTCGGAGCGGCCGGTGGGGCCCTCGCCGCGTGCGGCGGCTCCGGGGAGCCCGGTGGACCCGGCGGGCCGGCACCGGTGCCGGGCACCGCGTTCACCCCGGTCGCCCCCAACACCGCCGACGCCGTGACCGTGCCCGACGGCTACACCAGCTCGGTGGTGGTGCGCTGGGGCGACCCGATCCTGGCCGGCGCGCCGGCGTTCGACTTCGGTGCGCAGACCGCCGCCGCGCAGGCCGCCCAGTTCGGCTTCAACAACGACTACTGCGGGCTCGTGCCGCTCGAACCGGGCGCCCAGCCCGACAGCTGGGCGATGTGGAGCAACCACGAGTACGTCACGCCGCTGTTCATGTTCCACGGCTACGACGAGGCGAACCCCACCGAGGAGCAGGTCCGGATCTCCTGGGCGGCCGTCGGTGGCAGCGTGCTGGTGGTGCGCCGCACCCCGTCCGGGGCACTCGAGGCCGTGCCCGGTGACCGGCTCAACCGGCGGATCACCGCGACCACCCCGTTCCGGGTCACCGGGCCGGCCGCCGGCTCGGAGCTCCTGCGCACCTCGGCCGACCCGACCGGGCGCGCCGTGCTCGGCACCCACAGCAACTGCTCCGGCGGGATCACCCCGTGGGGCACCGTGCTCTCCGGCGAGGAGAACTTCCACGGTTTCTTCGCCAACGCCGGCACGGTGACCGAGCCGACGGCGGCCGCCCGGCTGAAGCGCTACGGCGTGACCACCGCCGGGACGGAGACCAAGTGGGAGCGGTTCGACGCGCGCTGGGACGTCGCGCGCGAGCCCAACGAGGTCAACCGGTACGGCTACATCGTGGAGATCGACCCGCTGGATCCGCGGAGCACGCCGGTCAAGCACACCGCGCTCGGCCGGTTCAAGCACGAGGGCGCCAACGTGCGGCTCGCCCCGGACGGCCGCGCGGTGGCCTACCTCGGTGACGACGAGCGCTTCGACTACCTCTACAAGTTCGTCTCCAGCGGCCGCTTCGACCCTGCCGGCACGCCCGAGGCACGCGCCGCCAACAAGACGCTGCTCGAGAACGGCACGCTCTACGTGGCCACGCTGACCGGTGCCGCCCCGGCCCCCGACGGCGGCCACCACGGCGGCGGCACCTGGGTCCCGCTGGTCGAGGGCACCACCAGCCGGGTACCCGGGATGAGCGTCGAGGAGGTGCTCGTGTTCACCCGGCTCGCGGCGGACAAGGTGGGCGCCACGAAGATGGACCGCCCCGAGGACGTCCAGCCCCATCCGAGGACGGGTCGGGTGTACGTGGCGCTGACCAACAACACCGGCCGGGGCACCGCCGGCAAGGCCGGTACCGACGAGGCCAACCCCAGGGTCGGCAACAAGCACGGCCAGGTGCTCGAGCTGGCCGAACACGGTGACGACCCGACCGGCACGGCGTTCGACTGGTCACTGCTGCTGGTCTGCGGTGACCCGGCCGCGCCGGACACCTACTTCGGCGGCTTCGTCAAGACCCAGGTCAGCCCGATCTCCTGCCCTGACAACCTGGACTTCGACACCCACAGCAACCTGTGGATCGCCACCGACGGCAACGCGCTGAAGTCCAACGACGGGCTGTTCGCGGTGCCGCTGGAGGGCCCGGAGCGCGGGCGGGTCAAACAGTTCCTCACCGTGCCGGTCGGCGCGGAGACCTGCGGGCCGGTGGTCACCGACCGGTTCGTGCTGGTCTCCGTGCAGCACCCCGGCGAGGCGGACGACGCATCGGCCGACAAGCCCGTGTCGCACTGGCCCGACGGCGGCGACAGCCAGCCCCGCCCGGCGGTCGTCTGCGTCACCCGGGGCGGCGACGCGATCGGCGCCTGAGCGGCGGCACTGCAGCCACCGGCGGCACTCGGTGATCATCAGGACATCAGGGCCGTGGGCGCCATGATCGAAAAGCCTTCACGTCCTGATGATCACCACATCGCCACCGGGGTTTTGGCTCGGCCCGGGCGGGTCCGGGGCTTATTGTCTGTGGTCGGCGAGGGGAGGCCCCGATGGATCCGGACGAGAGCTCGACGTCGGGTCCCGACGACCACCTGCGCGCCAGCGACGCGGACCGCCAGCAGGTGGCTGATCGGCTGCGCGCGGCGCTCAACGAGGGCCGGCTGACCCTGCTCGAGTACGACGATCGGCTCGGCGCGGCGTACGGCGCACTGACCTACGGCGAGCTCGCCAAGGTCACCCGTGACCTACCCGGCCAGGCCACCCGAGCCGACCTGCTGCCGGCGGCCAGTCCGGTGGACGCGGCCGCGGCTCCCGCGGTCCGGGCGCAGGCCGCTCCGGTGCAGGCCAAGGACCCCGGCCGGACCAGGGCGTACCTGATCCAGCAGGGCCGGGGCTGGCTCGGCGGCGCGGTGATCACCAACGGCATCTGGGCCGCCACCTCGGGGTTCGACTGGCACAGCTACTGGCCGGGCATCGTGCTGCCGATCTGGGCGGTCGCCATCGTGGGCGGCCTGATCAGCGGCAAGCACCGGGAGACACCCGCCGAGTCGGGCAACAGCGCCGGACCGGGACCGGCCACCGGGACCGGCCCCGACTGACCCTCAGAGCACGATGTTGACCAGCCGGCCGGGCACCACGATCACCTTGCGGGGCGCCTTGTCGCCGACCAGCGCGGCGATCTTCTCGTCGGCCAGCGCGGCGGCCTGCACGGCGTCCCGGTCGGCGTCGGCTGCCACGGTGACCCGCGAGCGCACCTTGCCGTTGACCTGGATCGGGTACTCCACCGTGTCGGCGACCAGGTACCGCTCGTCGGCCACCGGGAACGGCGCGTAGGCCAGCGTGTCGGCGTGGCCCAGGACCGACCACAGCTCCTCGGCGATGTGCGGGCACAGCGGCGCCAGCATCAGCACCAGTGCCTCGGCCACCGAACGAGGCACCGAGCCTGGGCCCAGTTCCTTGGTCAGGTGGTTGTTCAGCTCGATCAGCTTCGCGGCGGCCGTGTTGTAGTGCAGCGCGGTGTAGTCGGCGTGCACCCCGTCGATCGTGCGGTGCAGCAGCCGCAGGGTGGCCTCGCCCGGCTCGGCGTCGTCCAGGACGGCGGCCAGCCCGGTCTGCTCGTCGACCAGGTTGCGCCACAGCCGCTGCAGGAAGCGCTGCGAGCCGATCACGTCCCGGGTGGACCACGGCCGGGAGATCTCCATCGGCCCCGTGGACATCTCGTAGAGCCGGAACGTGTCCGCCCCGTACCGCTCGCACATCTCGTCCGGCGTCACCACGTTGCGCAGCGACTTGCCCATCTTCCCGTACTCACGCCGGACCGGAGCACCGTTCCACGTGAAACCGGGGGTGCCATCGGCTGCCACCGCCTCCACGACCTCCTCGGCGGGCACGTACGTCCCGCGCGCGTCGGTGTAGGCGTAGGCCTGGATGTAGCCCTGGTTCAGCAGCCGGCGGAACGGCTCCTCGGAGCTCACGTGGCCCAGGTCGAACAGCACCTTGTGCCAGAACCGCGAGTACAGCAGGTGCAGCACCGCGTGCTCGACGCCGCCGACGTACAGGTCGACGCCGCCCGGGTCGGCCGCGCCGTGCCCGGCCGGGTCCTTGCCCATCCAGTAGCGCTCGATGTCCGGGGCGCAGAACGTCTCGCTGTTCGTCGGGTCCAGGTAGCGCAACGGGTACCAGCAGGAACCGGCCCACTGCGGCATCGTGTTGGTCTCCCGGCGGTACGGCTTCAGGCCGTCGCCCAGGTCCAGCTCGACATTCACCCAGTCCTGCGCGCGGGACAGCGGCGGCTCCGGCTCGCTGTCCGCGGCGTCCGGGTCGTAGCTGCGCGGCGAGTAGTCGTCGATCTCCGGCAGCACCACCGGCAGCTGGTCGTCCGGCAGCGGCACCGGGCCGTGCTCGTCGTGCACGATCGGGAACGGCTCGCCCCAGTAGCGCTGGCGCGAGAACAGCCAGTCGCGCAGCTTGTACTGCACAACCGACTCGCCGGCGCCCTTGCCGGCCAGCCAGTCGATGATCGCCCGCTTGGCCTCGGCGACCTCCAGCCCGTTCAGGCTGATCTCGTCGTTGGCGGAGTTGATCGCGGGGCCGGCACCGACGTACGCGTCACCGTCGAAACCCTCGGCCGGCTGCACGGTGCGGATGATGGGCAGCCCGAACGCCTCGGCAAAGTCCCAGTCCCGCTGGTCCTGGCCGGGTACCGCCATGATCGCGCCGGTGCCGTAGCCCATCAGCACGTAGTCGGCCACGAAGACCGGGATCCGGGTGCCGTTGACCGGGTTGGTCGCGTAGCCGCCGGTGAAGACGCCGGTCTTGTCCTTGTTCTCCTGCCGGTCCAGCTCGGACTTGCGCGAGGCGGCCAGCCGGTAAGCGGCGACGGCCTCGGCCGGGCTCGCCGCGCCGCCGGTCCAGCGCGGGTCGACGCCGTTGGGCCACACGTCCCCGGCCAGCGCGTCGACCAGCGGGTGCTCCGGCGCCAGCACCATGTAGGTGGCGCCGAACAGAGTGTCGGGGCGGGTGGTGAACACCTCGATGTCGCCGGCGGTGGCGCCCGCGATGGGGAAGCGGACTCCTGCGCCCTCGGAGCGACCGATCCAGTTGCGCTGCATCGACTTCACCGAGTCCGGCCACTCCAGCCGGTCCAGGTCCTCGGCCAGGCGGTCGGCGTACGCGGTGATCCGCATCATCCACTGCTTCAGGTTGCGGCGGAACACGGGGAAGTTGCCCCGCTCGCTGCGCCCGTCGGCGGTGACCTCCTCGTTCGCCAGCACCGTGCCCAGCCCCGGACACCAGTTCACCGGCGCCTCGGACAGGTACGTCAGCCGGTACGAGTCCACCAGGTCACGGCGCCCGAACTCGTCCCGGTCGGCCCACGCCGGGGTACCGGCCGGCACCGCGCGCGTACCGGCCGCGAACTCCTCGACCAGCTCGGCGATCGGGCGCGCCCTGCGGGCCTCGGTGTCGTACCAGGCGTTGTAGATCTGCAGGAAGATCCACTGGGTCCAGCGGTAGAACTCCACGTCGGTGGTGGCCACCGACCGGCGGTCGTCGTGCGCCAGGCCTAGCTGGTGCAGCTGCGTCCGGTACCGCTCGATGTTGGCCTCGGTGGTCTTGCGGGGGTGCGTGCCGGTCTGCACCGCGTACTGCTCGGCCGGCAGCCCGAACGCGTCGAAGCCCATGGCGTGCAGCACGTTGTGGCCGGTCATCCGCAGGTAGCGGCCCATGACGTCCGTGCCGATGAAGCCCAGCGGGTGGCCGACGTGCAGGCCGGAGCCGGACGGGTAGGGGAACATGTCCAGCAGGTAGACCTTGTCGCCACGGGCGGCGGCCAGCTTCGCGTCACCCAGCTCACCGCTCGGGTTCGGTGCGTGGAACGTGCCGTGCTCGCGCCAGTAGTCCTGCCACCTGCGCTCGATCCGCCCGGCCAGCGCGGCCGTGTACCGGAACGGCGGCGCGTCGTCCGTCTCACGTGCCGACGCGGTGGTCTCGGTGCTCATGCCTTCTCCGGTCCTCGTGGTCGCCTTGATCGGCCCGGTCGCCCCCGCGACGCGCCGCCAACTCCGTGCTGTGCCGCTCCTGTGCCGCTCAGAATGGAAAAACCCCTCCGCCCGGAGGCGTGAGGGGTCGGCCGCGCCGGTGCGACATACGCACTCAGCGCGGCTCGGTAAGCAGCAGGCCGACCGCTGGCATACCTGCAGGGTACTCGCGCGCGCTCGCGGACCCGCATCGGTTCCCCGTGCCGGGGTCCCGTGGCCCGGTGGGCGGGTTGACATAGTCTGGTCGCGTGGCTGGTCAGGCATTACTGGTAATCGCCGGGCTGCTCGTGGCGGGCGGGCTGGCGCTGGCGGTGGTCGGCGCGCTCGGCTGGCGACGGCGGCTGCCGCGCAACCGCTTCGCGGGTGTGCGCACCGTGAACACGCTGCGCGACGAGGAGACGTTCGCCGTCGGCAACCAGGTCGGCGCGCCGTTGTCGCTGGCCGCGGCGGCGGTGGCCGTGCTGGGCGGGCTCGCCGCACTGGCCACCCCGACCACCCCGGTCCGGCTCACCCTGATCGCGGTGGCCGCGCTCGGCAGCTTCGCCCTGACCGTGGCCGGCGGGGTGCTCGGCGACCGCGCCGCCCGGCTGGTCCCGATGCCGACCCTCGGCGGCTGCAGCGGCGTATGCACCGGGTGCAGCCTGGTGGACGGCTGCGGCGGCTCGGCCTCACCCGGTGCGGAGAGCGGCACCGCCAGCTCCGCCACCAGCACGGACGAGCCGGCGTCGCACTGAGCGGGCGCCTCAGCTGAACGGGTTGACGCCCTGCAGCTCGAGCGACTGGTCGGTGAAGTACTTGCAGCCGTTCTGCACGATGCCCTGCTGGCACTCGCTGCGGTACTGCCTCTCCCACGCCGTCATCGGCCGGCCCAGCGTCCACGGCCCGTTCGCAGGCGTGGCCTGCGTGCCGCCGCCTCCGACCGGCCCGGTGGACGAGGAGGACGCGGTCGGCAGCACCGCGGAGTTCGGCCCCGGCGGGACGGCACCGGGCGCCGTGTAGTCCTTGGTCGGGTCCGTGGGGACACAACCGGCCAGCAGTGTCAGCACCGCGCAGGCGAGTGTCAGCGCGGCGGCCCGGTGGACCCCCGATGACCTCGGCAGATGGCGCACAAACACAGTGTGCGCGAGGTCGTGCTTGCCGAGGTAAGGGGTGGCTGTGATTTCGCCCGCTAGGAGGGCCCTACCGGGTGCCCCTCCTCGGTTGGCCGGCTCTCAGTTGGCGGCGGTGTCGGCGGGATACGTCGACAGCAGCGCCAGCGGCATGCCCTGGCGGCGCAGCACGTGCCCCCACAGGTCGTTGCTGCCCGTGGCCAGCACGTCGTCTGGCAGCGCGGGCACGATGATCCAGTCGCCACGGCCGATCTCGCCGGCCAGTTGCCCGGAGTTCCAGCCGGAGTAGCCCGCGAACACCCGCAGCCCGCGCAGCCGGGGCGCCAGCTCGCTCGGGTCGGAGTCGAGGTCCACCAGAGCCACCGGGCCGCGCACCGCGACCACCCCGCCGATCGTGGCCGGGTCGTGCCCCGGCCGGAACGCCGCCAGGCAGAGCGCCGTCTTCGCGTCCACGGGGCCGCCGACGAAGACCGCCTTGGGCCGGCTGGTGTGCGGCGCCCACGCGGGCAGCACCTCCTGCACCGACACCTCGCTCGGCCGGTTCAGCACCACGCCGAGGGTGCCTTCGCCGCGATGCTCGATGACGTACACCACGGTGCGCCGGAAGTTCGGATCGGACAGGCCGGGCGACGCCACGAGTAAGGTCCCCGGCTCGACGTCGCGGTCCTCCTCCGCCCGCCCGTATGCCGCCACGTCACTCATCGTTCCATCCTCCAACGCCGACGTGACAGCCGCGTAATCATGACACTCTGTTGTCGCTTTGCGTTACTGCTTACCTATCGACTAATACCGGTCCGCTCGCACCTGTGGAGGCGTTAGCCTTGGGCCTCGTGGGTTCGGGACAGCGGCTTACCGGAGATGACATCAACCGAGACGGTCACGTCAAGGGAGACACGCGCGGCGATCGACTCGGTCTGCGCGGGTTGCTGGGAACCCGAGGTTTTCGCAGGTTGCTGGTAGTGCGGTTCGCCGCGCAGTGGGGCGACGGGATGTTCCAGGCCGCCCTGGGCGGCGCCGTTCTGTTCAACCCCGAGCGCGAGGCCGACCCGATCGCCGTGGCCATCGGGCTCGCCGTGCTCTTCCTGCCGTACTCGATCATCGGGCCGTTCGCGGGCGCCCTGCTCGACCGGTGGGACAGGCGCCGCGTGCTCTGGGCGGCGAACCTGCTGCGTGCGGTGCTCACCGTGCTCGTCGCCGTGCTCGTCGCCACCGGGGTCGGCGGCCCGCCGCTCTACCTCGGCGCGCTCGCGGTCACCGGTGTGACGCGGTTCGTGCTGGCCGGGCTGTCCGCCGCGCTGCCGCACGTGGTCGAGGAGAAGCACCTCGTCGAGGCGAACGTGGTGGCGGCCACCATCGGCGCCGGCATCGCCGCGGTCGGTGGGGCGTGCGCGATCGCGCTGCGCGGCCTGTTCGGCGGCGCCAACTCGGGGTCGGCGATCATCACGGTGATCGCGTCGGTCGGTGCGGTGATCGCGGCGCTGCTGGCCATGGGCTTCCGCCCCGGCGTGCTCGGTCCCGACGAGCCGAAGGAAGCGAAGCGGGCCCTGGTCGCGGTGGCCAGGGGACTGGGTGACGGGGCGCGCGCCACCGTCGCGGTACCCAGCGCGGCCGCCTCGTTCGCCGCCCTGATCGCGCACCGGCTGGCGTTCGGCGTGGTCACCCTGCTGATGCTGCTGCTGTTCCGGCACGGGTTCACCCGGCACGGTGTGCTGCTCACCGGGATGGGTGGCATCGGCGAGATGGTCGCGGTGGCCGCCGCCGGGCTCGCCGCCGCCGCGTTCGTCACGCCGTGGCTGACGCACCGGGTCGGCCGCTCCGGCGCGATCCGGATCTCGATGGCGGTCGCCGGCCTGACCGCGCTGGTGCTGAGCATGCACATCCGCATGGAGGCCGCGCTGATCGGCGCCTTCCTGCTGACCGGGTGCGGCCAGGTCGTCAAGCTGTGTGCCGACTCGGCCGTGCAGAGCGAGGTCGACGACGACACCCGGGGCCGGGTCTTCGCACTCTACGACGCCCTGTTCAACATCGCGTACGTGATCGCGGTGGCCGCCGCCGCGCTGCTCTCCCCGCCGAACGGCCGCTCACCGATGCTGCTGGTCGTGGCTGCCGTCTGCTACGTAGTCGGCATCGGCGGCTACGAGCTCCTGATCCGCCGCCGCGCCGCCAAGCCCACAGCGCTCACCGCCCCGACCCCTCCCGCGAGTCGCTAGATTTTGTAGGCCGTGTCGCTAGATTTTGTCGAACATGGCGAGGCTGCACCGCTCCGGAACGCGCGAACAGCGTGCGCCAGCAGTGTGCAAAATCTAGCGACTCGCCTGGGTGGCGGCCCAGGCGCGGAGTTCGGCGATGGCCTCGTCGTGTGTGAGGGGGCCGCGCTCCATACGCACCGCGAGCAGGTGCTTGTACGCCTTGCCGACCTGCGGGCCAGGCTGCAGGTCGAGCAGCCGCATGATCTCGTTGCCGTCCAGGTCCGGGCGGATGGAGTCCAGCTGCTCCTGCTCGCGCAGGGTGGCGATGCGCTGCTCGAGGGAGTCGTAGCTGCGCTGCAGGGCGGTGGCGCGGCGGCGGTTGCGCGTGGTGCAGTCCGAACGGACCAGCCGGTGCAGCCGCTCGAGCAGCGGGCCAGCGTCGGTCACGTAGCGGCGCACGGCGGAGTCGGTCCACTCGCCGGTGCCGTAGCCGTGGAACCGCAGGTGCAGGTAGACCAGCCGGGACACGTCGTCGATCACCGACTTCGGGTACCGCAGCGCGCGCAGCCGGGTCCGGGTCATCTTCGCGCCGACCACCTCGTGGTGGTGGAAGCTGACCCGCCCGTCGTCCTCCAGCTTGCGGGTCGCCGGCTTGCCGACGTCGTGCAGCAGCGCGGCGAGGCGCAGCACCAGGTCGGGCCCGTCGGTCTCCCGCTCGATGGCCTGCTCCATGACCACCAGCGAGTGCTCGTAGACGTCCTTGTGCTGCATGTGCTCGTCGGTGGCCAGCCGCATCGCCGGTACCTCCGGCAGCACGTGGTCGGCCAGCCCGGTGTCCACCAGCAGCTCGAGGCCGGCCCTCGGGTGGGCGCCGGTGATCAGCTTGGACAGCTCCGTCTGCACCCGCTCGGCGGTGATCCGGGTGATCTGGTCGGCCATCGCGGTCATCGCCGCACGCACGCGCGGCGCCACCTCGAAGCCGAGCTGGGAGACGAACCGGGCCGCCCGCAGCATGCGCAGCGGGTCGTCGGCGAAGGAGTCCTCCGGGCGGGCCGGGGTGTCCAGGATCCCGCCGGCCAGCGCGGCGAGCCCGCCGTAGGGGTCGACGAACACCCGGGACGGCAGCTCGACGGCCATCGCGTTGACCGTGAAGTCGCGCCGCTGCAGGTCGGCCTCGACGGTGTCGCCGAAGACGACCTCCGGGTTGCGGGACTGCCGGTCGTAGCTGTCCGCCCGGAACGTGGTGATCTCCACCGTCTGGCCGCGCCGGATCGCGCCGATCGTGCCGAAGGCGATGCCGGTGTCCCACTGCCGATCCGCCCACCCGGACAGCAGCCGCTGCACGACGGCCGGGGTGGCGTCGGTGGTGAAGTCGAGGTCGCTGTTGCCGCCGTCGCCCAGGCGCCCGAGCATCGCGTCGCGCACGCTGCCGCCGACAAGGTACAGCCGGTGGCCCGCCGCGACGAAGCGCTCGGCGAGCTCATCCGCGAGCGGCGCCACCCGCATCAACTCCACCACAGCATTCTCCCTGGCCCGGGAGAGGCGGTGGGTTGCACGAGTGGGCAGATCACGCGAAATCGGATACGGGGCGGCGGAAGCGGGCACGGCGAACCAGTCTATGCACACGATGGGGTCGCCCGCGCATACCCACGCCCCGAGGCCGCCCCGCACCGGCGCGGATACGACTCCGCGACGGAGTCCTTACGTACCGCACGCTGCTGACACCGATCCGGGTCGTGCGCCGGACGTGATGTTTGCGACGTCGTTACCATCTCGGCATGTCCCCTTCCCGCGGTCGCTCGGATGGGCGCCGCGGGCGCGGTCCGGAACGCCGTCGGCGGCTGCGCACCGTCGACGAGACGTCAGCAGGTGGTCTCGTCGTGGACCACGAGCTGTCCATCGCCGCCGTCATCGGCCGGCTGGACCGGCGCGGCCGGCTGCTGTGGTCCTTGCCGAAGGGCCACATCGAGGCCGGTGAGACGCCGGAGCAGGCGGCCGTGCGCGAGGTCCAGGAGGAGACTGGCATCGTCGGCGAGGTACTCGCCCCACTCGGCACGATCGACTTCTGGTTCGTGGCGGAGGACCGCCGCGTGCACAAGACAGTGCATCATTTCCTCTTGCGTGCCACCGGCGGCGAACTGTCCGACACCGATGTGGAGGTAACCGAGGTGGCCTGGGTCCCGCTCAACGAGCTGGAGACCCGGTTGGCGTATGCCGACGAGCGACGGCTGGTGCGGCGAGCGACCGCCATGCTGGAGGAATCGGCGTGAATTCCGGCCCGCGGCGGCGGCTCGCGACCAACCTGGTCGCGTTCGCCGTGCTGGCTGTTGTGCTGTGCTGGACGGTCGTGGCCGCGGTGCCCGGCCGGGCGGAGGCGTCCCCCGCTTCTTCCTCCGCCGCACCGGCCGCCGGCTTCCGGGCCGACCCGGCGGCGCCCACCCGGGGGCCGCGCCTCGAGCTGCGCGTGGCCACCATGGCGCCCCGCGTGGTCACCTCCACCGGCCCGGACACCCTCACGCTGACCGGCCAGCTGGTGAACACCGGCGACCAGGTCGTGCACGACGTCGAGATCCGGGCCCAACGCGGCGACCGGCTGCGCACCGAGGGCGACGTGCGCACCGCACTGGCCGGCAATGCGGCGGACGACGCGGTCACCCCCGCGTTCTCCCAGGTCACCGACGAGCTCGCGCCGGGGCAGCAGACGCCGGTGCAGCTCAGCGTGCCGTTCCGGAGCACGGACGGCACGTCGCTCGCCCTGCAGCGCGGTGGCGTGTACGAGCTGCTGATCAACGTCAACGGCATCCCGGACAGCGGTGACCAGGCCCGCCTCGCCGGGGTGCGCATGCTGCTGCCGGTGCTCGGGCTACCGGCGACGGCCGGGCGGGCCGCCGAGCCGGCGGTCGCCGACACGCCCGGCGGCCCGACGCCCGTCTCGATGCTCTATCCGATCGCCGACCAGCCGCGCCGGCTGCCGACCGGGCCCGGCGAGCCGGTACTGCTCAGCGACGACCAGCTCGCGGCCTCACTGAGCCCCGGCGGGCGGCTGGACGGGCTGGTCGGCGCGCTGGAGACGGCCGCCCCGAACGGCTCGCCGGTGCGCTCCGCGCTCTGCCTCGCCGTCGACCCCGACCTGCTGCGCACCGTGTCGGACATGAGCGGCGGCTACCGGGTGCACGCGCTGGACGGCCAGGAGACCGAAGGCCGGGGCGCCGCGGTGGCC
This sequence comes from Pseudonocardia sp., assembly GCA_036272795.1. Classification (GTDB taxonomy): domain Bacteria; phylum Actinomycetota; class Actinomycetes; order Mycobacteriales; family Pseudonocardiaceae; genus Pseudonocardia. The sequence goes on along the minus strand of DATAYB010000100.1, from coordinate 2,855 downwards.
GGGCAGTGGCTGGACCGGCTGCGCGCGGTGGCCGCCGGGCACTGCGTGGTCGCGATGCCGTTCGCCGACGCCGACCTGGTGGCGCTGTCCCGGGCCGGGCTCGACGACCTGTCGGCCTACGCCACCCAGGACGCCGCCCGGATCGCCTCCGACATCCTGCGCACCCCGGTCCGCACGGACACCACCTGGCCGGCCGAGGGGCTGCTCGACGAGCGCTCGCTCACCGACTACGTGCACAACGGCGGCCGGGCGGCGGTGCTGGCCGCCGATGCGGTCGCGGTCAGTGGCCGGTCCAGCCGGAGCACCACCGGCGGCGTGGTGCGGCTGTCCGCCGCCGGCACGGAGGCCACCGGGCTGCTGGCCGACCCACTGATCACGCTGGCCGCCCGAGGTCAGGACGGCGACCAGCCCCCCACCGGCGTGTTCTCCGGCGAGGTCGGCTCGGACGGCGCGCGCGGGCTCGGCACGCTCGCCGGCAGCACGGTCTCGCCGGCCGGCTCCGGCACCCCGCTGGCCGACCAGGACGCCCTCGGCGCGACCGCGTTCCGCGCGCTGGCCGGTGCCACCTCCGCGACCAGCTCGGCCACCGGCTCCAACGCCCCCACACCGGTGCTGATCACGCCGCCGCACCGCTGGAACACCACCGGCACCGACGCCCGCGAGCTGCTGGGCGGCATCGGCACGCTGATCGCCGCCGGCCGGCTCACCCCGGCCGGCCTGCCCGGCTCGGCCTCGGACACTCCCGCCCCGGCGGCCGCCGCCACCCCTGCCGTCGGTCAGCCCGCCGGCGCCGGTGGCGCGACCGGAGCGCCTGCGGACAGCGCGACCGCGGGCAGCGCCCCGGTGCCGAGTACCCCGGTACCCAGCGCGCCGGTGCCGAACGCAACGCTGGTGTACCCGCTGAAGGCCGGCGCGCGTGAGGTGCCTGGCACGGTCACCGCCCAGCTGCGCGCCGACCGCGACGCGACCAGGGACCTGCGCTCCGCGGCCGAGGCCGAGCCGGGGGTCGGTGCGACGCCGGCCCAGGTGTTCGACCCGGTCACCGAGGGGCTGCTGCGGGCCGGCTCGGCGGTCTGGCGGGGCCAACCGGACCAGGCCGACCTCGCCGCCGCGGTGATCACCGACCGGGTCACGTTGCTGCGCGCCCTGGTCCGCGTGCTCGAGCCGCCCAGCCCGTACGCGCTCGGCGACAAGGAGGCCCCGCTGCCGATCACGCTGGCCAACGGGCTGCCGGTGGCCATGCGGGTACGGGTGGCGCTCTCCGACACGCCGGGCCTGCGCACCGAGGCGATCGGCGAGCAACGCATCCCGCCCATGGGCCGGCTCCAGCTGCGGGTGAACGCTCAACTGACCAGGTCCGGCCAGTTCAGCGTGGAGGCGCGGCTCACCACGCTGGCCGGCAGTCCGCTCGGGCTACCCAGCCGGTTGCAGCTGCGCTCCACCGCTTACGGCACCATCACGTTGTGGTTGACGGGCACAGCTGGACTCCTGCTGGTGATCCTCGCGGTGCGACGGATCACCCGCAGGCTGCGTGGCGCGGCGGCCGGGCGGCGCGTCGGGGGCAGCCCGAACGCGCCGGTCAGCCGGATCCCACCGATCCCGCCGACCGAGACCCCGCCCACGCGACCCGGCCCGGGACGGGCCCCTCCAGCACCGGTCAACCCCGGCACTCCGGTGACGCGCCCGAAGGCCACGGCCGCCCCCTCGGGCTCGCCGGGCGCTCCGTCAGGCCCCACGAGCTCGACCAGCCCGACCAGCCCGCTCACGAGGGCAATGCCGACGCGTATCCCGCCGGGGCGCCCCGGCACGCAGCCGGTCCCGCCCGTCAGCCGGCCGGTCCCGCCGGGCAGCCCACGACCCACGGCGGCGCGCCCAACGGCATCCACGGCACCCCGCTCCTCGCCGCCGCACGGCACCGGGACCCGAGGCACCGCGCGACCGGCGGCACCGATCACCCAGCCGATGCCCCCGGCCACCAGCCGCCCGGAGGACCGACCGGCCCGCTCCGGCCGCTCGGTGGGCCAGCCGGGTACCCGGTCGACGAGCCAACCGGTCGTCCAGCCGGCCCCGAAGCAACCGGCGACCCAGCCGACCACCGCCCAGCCGACCACCGCCCAGCCGACCACCCCACAGCCGACGAGCCAGCCCGCCGCCCAGCCGGCGCCGACGGCCCGCCCGGGCCGGTCGGTGGGACCGCCGGGCGGCGGCACCGGAGCGCACCCGACCAGCCCGAGAACGCCGCGTCGGTGACCTCTTCGACCTCCGAGTCCACCTCGGCGAGACGCACCTCGCTGATCCGCGACAGCGGCTCGATGGCGGTGGCGAGCCTGGTCAGCCGGATCACCGGGTTCATCCGGCAGCTCGCGCTGGCCGCCGCCCTCGGCCTCTCGGTGCTCAACGACTCCTACACGGTCGCCAACACGCTGCCGAACATCGTCTACGAGCTGCTGCTCGGCGGGGTGCTGAGCAGCGTGATGGTGCCGCTGCTGGTCAGGGCGCAGTCCGAGGACGCCGACGGCGGCGAGTCGTACACGCAGAAGCTGCTCACCGTGACGACCGTGGTGATGGTGCTGTCCACGGTGGTGGCGATCCTGGCCGCGCCCCTGCTCACCTGGCTCTACCTGGGCGGGGCTTCCCACAGCGCCGCGAACCCGAACCTGGCGACCGCGTTCGCCGTGCTGCTCCTACCGGAGATCATCTTCTACGGGTTGGGCGCGCTGTTCGGGGCGATCCTGAACAGCCGGGGCGTGTTCGGCCCGTTCGCATGGGCACCGGTGCTGAACAACGTCGTGATGCTCGGCATCATCGGCATCTACGTGCTGATGCCGGGCGAGATCAACCTCTACCCGATCCAG
>DATAYB010000099.1:0-16825 GCA_036272795.1 Pseudonocardia sp. | reverse complement strand
AGCTCGGGGCGGCAGACGAACAGGTCCGGCAGCAGCGGGTCCGGCCGGTTGTAGCGCAGCGGGCCGCCGTCCAGCCGCGACGCGTGCAACCCGGCGGCCACGGCCACCGCGACCGGGGCCGCAGAGTCCCACTCGTACTGGCCGCCGCCGTGCAGGTACGCATCCACCTCGCCGCGCACCACGGCCATCGTCTTCGCGCCTGCGCTGCCCATCGGCACCAGGTCGGCGCCGATCCGCGCGGCCAGTGCCGCCAGGAACGTCGGCGGCCGGCTGCGGCTGACGGCGATGCGGACCGGAGCGGCCGGATCCCGGGGCGGTGGACGGTGCGGGTCGGCCGTGCCGTACGCCTCGCCGAGCGCGGGCAGCGCGACGGCCGCCGCCACGAGCTCACCCTCTACCGCCGAGCCGCTCACGGCCTGCCCGGCACCCGTTCCATGGGCGCCAGAAGCACCGAGGACGGGATCGCCGGTCGCCACCCCACCGGCCGTCCAGAGCGCCACGTGCACCGCCCAGTCGCTACGGCCGAGCTCGCTGTACTCGCGGGTGCCGTCCAGCGGGTCGATGATCCAGACGCGGCGGGCGGTGTGCCGGGCGGGGTCGTCCTCGGCCTCCTCGGAGAGCACGGCATCATGAGGGCGGTGCTCGGCCAGCCTGGCGGCGAGCAGGTCCTGCGCGGCCCGGTCACCGAGCCGGCCGAGCTCGACCGGCTCGACCGGCGGGTCGACCGAGGCGGCCTCGGCCCGGACCGCCAGCAGCGCCACCCCGGCCTCGGTGGCCAGGCCCAGGGCCAGCTCGGCGTCCGTCGCGCGCTCGGGGATCGGCATGCGGGCACCGTAACACGACTTTTGAACAATGTTCAGAACATCCTGAACGTTGTTCAGTATGCGCTACGCTGCACCCGTGGACAGCACCTCGGCACCGGTTCCGACCGCGTGGGGAGACGCCGAGGGCCGGCAGCGGGACATCCTCGCATCCGCCGAACAGATCCTGGCGGAGGCCGGCTACGCGGCGTTGACCATGCGCGCGATCGCGGCGGGCGCCGGCGTCAGCTCCGGCACGGTCTACCAGTACTTCGGCGGCAAGGAGGATGTCTTCGCCGCGTTGATGGCACGCCGGCTGGACGAGCTGCGCGCCAGCCTGGACGCGGCGGACCGCGGCCTCGGCATCGCCGGCCTGCTGCGCGAGGTCCTGCCTCGGGTCACCGAGCTGTGGCGGCGGTTGGGCCGCTCGGCGCCCCAGTGGGAGGCGAAGGTGCTCGCCGCCGGCCCGCGCGGCAAGGGACTGGTGGCCTCGGCGACCGTGTACCGCCGCACGATCCAGGCACTGGCCCGCGCGCTGGCCGAGACCGCCGAGGCGCACGGCCAGCTCCTGCTCGACGACCCCGCGCTGCCGTTCTGGGTGTGGGACTCGCTGATCGGGCTGGCCGACGACCTGCTGCACGGCGGCGCGCAGCAGGGCAGGGTGCGGCCGAAGCGACTGGTCGAGTTCGGCACGTCGGCGATCGAGCGCGCTATCGTCGCGCCCGGCTGACGTCGCGCAACGGTCGGCACTGGCCCCTCGACCTTCGGCCCTCAGGTAATCAATTCCAGGGGTTCGGTCCTTCGCGGAGTCCTGTGAGCGGTGGTGGAGCAGTCCGGGTGAGCTGAGCTCAGTCGCTGTGCCAGTCCGGCCGGCTCAAGGAGTTCCGGCTTGCGCGCTGCAAGATCGTCGACGCGTTCCGGGGCGGCACCGAGGCCAAGGCGGCCCCCGCAGGGCCGCATCCGCCGCCCACATGTCCCCGCTCCCCGACACCTGACCGCCGCCCATCCGGCGCACGCCACCCCTCATCGCCGCGCTGTCCCCCACTTCGCACGCCGTGTTGTCACTTCGCATACTCCGCACACTGTGCGAAGTGAAGGCACGCCGTGCGAAGTGAAGGCACGCCGTGCGAAGTCGCACGGGCGCCGGCCAGTGTGAACTCGCGCGCCTCGCCCGCGCGCTACGTCCAAACGCCGGCCGCGGCGATCGACCGGCCACACCTTGCCGCGCGAACCCCGTCGAACTGATCGTCTCAGGCGCCCCGGGCGGCCGACACGTACCCACGCGGGCGAGCTCGGCACCGAGGTCCGCGCGGCGCACGGCGTCGAACAGCGCGCTGGCCAGCATCGGCACCGGCAGTGGCGCGACCAGCCCGACCGCCGGGCCCGGGCTCGGGTCGGCCAGCGGGATCGCGCGCGTACCGGCCGGCGGCCCGAAGATCGTCACCCAGGGCTGCGCCACCAGACCCGGCCAGCGGCCGGTGGCCACGTGGGCGTAGATCGCGGCGACCGTGTCGGTCTCCAGCACCGACCGCGGCTCCGCGCCGGCGGCCGCCAAGGCGTCGTCGAGCAACCGGCGGTTGTGCATGTCCGGGCTGAGCGCGCAGAGCGGCAGGGCAGCCACCTCGGCCAGCCCACCTCGTCGCGGTGGGCGAAGGGCCCGCCGGCGGCGGTCAGCGGCAGGTAGCGCTCGCCGGCCTCGGGATAGCGCTTTCCCACGGTGTGGAAACCCTCTGCACCTGGTCCGCATCCGAGGTTAGATGGACGGACGAAGCACGCATCCGCGGCTCCGCAGCCCGCCGTGGGCGGCGCCGCCCGAAGCGAGGACGTACCCCGTGGCCACTACCGCCGAGCACTACACCGACCTGGACCGCACCCGGTTCTTCATCAACGGGGCGTGGATCGAGCCCGCCGGCACCGAACAGCACCGCGCGCTCGAGGCGGCCACCGAGGAACCGCTCGGCGTGGCGGCGCTGGGTACCGACGCCGACATCGATGCCGCGGTCACCGCCGCCAGGGCCGCGCTGGACACCGGGCCGTGGGGGCGCAGCACCGCAGCGGAGCGCGCCGGGGTGATGCGCCGGTTCGCCGACGCGCTGACCGCCCGCGCCGAGGCCACCAGCACCCTGGTCAGCCGCGAGAACGGCATGCCGATCACGCTGTCCACCCTGGTCAACGGCGCCGCCCCGGCCGACCTGCTGCGGATGTACGCGGACCTGGTCACCGAGCGGCCGCTCGAGGAGGTCCGGCCGAGCGCCTCTGGCTCGACGATCGTGCGGCGCACCCCGGTCGGCGTCGTCGGCGCCATCACCCCGTGGAACTACCCCCAGATCCTCGCCATGTCCAAGCTCGCCCCCGCGCTCGCGGCCGGCTGCACGATCGTGCTCAAGCCGTCCCCGGAGACCGCGCTGGACTCCTACCAGCTCGGGGACGCCGCGGTCGAGGCCGGGCTGCCGCCGGGCGTGCTGAACATCGTGCTGGCCGGCCGGGAGGTCGGCTCGACGCTGGTCAGCCACCCCGGCGTCGACAAGATCGCGTTCACCGGGTCGACCGCAGCAGGGCGGATCATCGGCGCGGAGTGCGGGCGGCTGATCCGGCGCTGCACGCTCGAGCTGGGCGGCAAGTCGGCGGCGATCTTCCTCGACGACGGCGACCTCGACACGTTCGTCAAGGGCCTGATCCCGGCGTCCTTCCCCAACAACAGCCAGACCTGCACCACCCAGTCCCGCATCCTGGCGCCCCGGTCCCGCTACGCCGAGGTGGTCGACGCGATCGCGAGTGTCGCCGACGGGCTCGTCGTCGGCAACCCGCTCGACCCGGAGACCACCTGCGGCCCGATGGCCAGCGAGACACACCTCAACCGAGTCCTCGGCTACATCGACATCGCCAAGCGCAGCGACGCGCGGCTCGTCACCGGCGGCGGCCGGCCCGCCGATCGGGACCGGGGCTGGTTCGTCCAGCCCACCGTGTTCGCCGACGTGCGCAACACCGACCAGCTGGCGCGCGAAGAGGTCTTCGGCCCCGTGCTCGCGGTGATCCCGTACGACGGCGACGACGAGGCGGTCGCGATCGCCAACGACAGCGACTACGGCCTGGCCGGCTCCGTCTGGACCGCCGACGAGGCACGGGGCATCGCGCTCGCCAGCCGGGTCCGCACCGGCACGATCGGCGTGAACTACTACCGGATCGACCGAGGCGCCCCGTTCGGCGGCTTCAAGAACAGTGGCATCGGCCGGGAGTACGGCCCCGAGGGACTGTCCAACTACCTCGAGTACCAGTCCGTCTACGCCAGCGCTGCGCAGCTGGGTAGGTAACCGGGTCGCGGCGCCGGGCCGCCTACACTCTGGCCGGTGCCGCGGTTACGGGTCGCCGAGATCGCTGCCCTGCTGTCGGTCAGCAACGACACGGTGCGCCGGTGGATCGACATCGGCCACCTGCCGGTCGTCGAAGGCGTCGTGCCGCGCGCGGTCGAGGGGGAAGACGTCGCCCGGCTGGCGAAGGACCGGGCGCGGCCGGCCCCCGACCCGTCCGGCGTCGGCCGCTCGGCGCGCAACCGGTTCGTCGGCCTGGTCACCGACGTGGTGTGCGACCCGGTGATGGCCAGCGTGATGATGCAGTGCGGGCGGCACCGGATCGAGGCGGTGATGAGTACCGAGGCGGTCCGCGAGCTCGACCTGCAGCCCGGCTCGCTGGCCGTCGCCGTGGTCAAGGCGACGCAGGTGCTGCTGTCGACCCCGGATCCCACTGCCGCACGGCCGGGCGGGCGGTCCTAGTCCGGTGGTGTCGTGGGCGCTGCCGGAGTGGACTGTCCTGGCCGTGCTCCGGGAGCAGCCCAGGCACGGTTTTGCCATCGCCGTGCTCACCGCCCGGGGCGGTGACCTGGGCCGGGTATGGCAGATCCCGCGCCCCGTGGTGTACCGCGCGCTGGGCCGCCTGCACGACGCCGGCCAGGTGAGGCCGACGCTGGTGGAGTCGGGTCCCGGACCCCAGCGGACCCTGTACGAGGTCACCGACGAGGGCCGCGCGGCCGTCGACGAGTGGCTCCTGGAGCCGATCGAGCACGTCCGCGACCTCCGGTCCCAGCTGCTGATGAAGCTCGCCCTGCTGGACCGCCGCAGGCTCGACCCCACCGAGCTACTGGCCCGCCAGCGCGCGGTCCTGGAACCGATCGTGGCGGCCGTCGCGGCGGAACGCGACCGGTGTGCGGGCTTCGACTCGGTGCTACTGACCTGGCGACACTCGACGGCCGGCGCGGCACTGCAGTTCCTGGACGACGTCGGGCGCGGCGCGGACCGCGACTGACGTGGGCGGCGGGGCGGTGGCGCCGCCGACGACACCGCGTTCGCCCCGGCGAGTCGCTGGATTCTGTCGAGTGAGTCGCTGGATTGTGCGGACTTCGCGATCTGCACAATCCAGCGACTCGACCCGCGGAATCTAGCGACTCGCCGAGGTCGTCACGGCGCCGGGCGTGGCCGGGCCGGGCGTGACGGAGTCGGGCGTCGTCAGTTGGGCAGGCCGGCGCGGCGGCGCAGCCAGGTCGCCGGCTCCCCGCACTCGGCCGCGATGGCGCGCCAGCTGAGCCCGCCGGCGCGCCGTGCGTCGAGATAGCCGTCGATGTCGCCGTAGCCGAACCGGGCCGCGACCGCCGACGCCCGCTCCGCGCACCGTGACCGCGACGCCGCGTGCGGCACCCGCGCCACCCCGTGCCGGTCGAGCGCCGACTGCACGGTGCCCGGGCTCAGCCCGATCTCCCTGGCGATCGAGTGCACGGTCCACCGGCCGGTCACGTGCCGCTCGACGAGGTAGCTCCGCACGTCGGGGAAACCCAGCGCCTGGACCGTGGGCAGCCACCGGGCGTCCCTGCGCACCGGCTCCACCCCTGTCGCCGTGACGGCCTCGGCGGTGGCCCGGTCGACGGTGGCCAGGTGGCGGCACAGCCAGTCCTTGTGCAGGCCGCCCTCGCGGCTGATCGAGGCGAGGCTGGCCCCGGTGGCCACGCGGTCGCGGACCAGCGAGCCGATGTCCGGGTGGCCGAGCTTGGCGGCCGCCTCCGCCGCTGTCCGGTGCAGCCACTGCTCGGTGTAGCGGCGCCGGCCGGCGGCCCGGGCGGCCGGGGACACTGCCGCGAGGGTGCGCAGCGTCTTGCGGCGGCGCTGCTCCGGCTGGCGGCGCCCGTGCGAGGCCTCGGCCGCGTCCCTGGTCAGGTCACCGGAGCGGGCCCGCTGCTGCCCTGCCTCGAACCCGACGCGCACCGCGGGCTCGACGGCCCGGCGCACCCGCAGCGCCACCGCCCGCCGCCGCCGGGTGTCGGTGCCCTCCAGCGGCTGCCCCCGCTCGAGCCCGAACGCGGCGCGGTACCCGGCCTGGTCCCAGCCGTGTACACGCAGGTGGGCGAGCACGGACCGGAACCACCCGCCGCACAGGTGGCACTGCACACGCGCGCCGTCGGCGAGCACCGTGCCGATCGGCGAGTAGCACGGCGTGCCGTCCGGCAGCACGGCGACCACCGCGTGCACCCGACGCCCGCGCAGGGGCCGGCCGCTCGTGCCGACCGGCGAGGCGCCGGCTCCAGCGGTGCTCACGCGGCACACCCCACAGTGTCGAGCAAACTAGTAACACTGAGACTAGTAGCCCGGACTCCGCGGGTACAGTCCCGCCCACCGGCGCGCGCGGCTGTTACCGAACTCCACAGGAGGCAGGTTTTCGGCGCCCAGAACCTGCCTCCTGTGGAGTTGGGTAACAACGGCCAGGCCCTCGCGGGGCCGTGTGCTGCCCCGGTCAGAAACGGAAGTAGTCGGCGATGGGTGGCAGGTGGCCGGCGAGCTCGTAGGCTCCGACCAGTGCGTTCTTCGTGTCGATCGAGTCGTGCGAACCGAACGTGCGTGCGTTGCGCCAGTAGCGGTCGAAGCGGTGGCGGTTGGAGGTGCTGCGCGCGCCGGTCAGGTCGTGGATCCGGGACGACACGTCGAGCCCTGCCCGCGTGCTGGCGATCTTCGCGCGGAACCCCCGCACCCCCATCTCGTCGGCGCTGACCCCGGCCGCCGGTGACTCCAGCTCGGCCGACACCGCCATCAGCAGCGCTCGCGCGGCCGCCAGCTCGCTGGACATCTCACCGAGCTGGCGGTGCATCAGCGGGTCGGCGGCGGCCGTGCCGAACTTCGGCATGCTGGGCCGGTTCAGCTCCCGCAGGTAGCCGACCGCCTCGGCCAGCGCGCCCTCGCCGATGCCCTGCAGCAGCGCCCCGTGCAGCAGCATTGCCGCGCACAGGAAGTACGGGTCCACCGGATGCGCCGCGAAGTGCCAGCCGTCCGGTACGAACACGTCCCGGTAGGTGATGGTCTGGCTGCAGGTGCCGCGCTGGCCCATGTTGTCCCAGTCGTGCCTGAGCCCGAGCGCCGGGTCGTCCAGCCGGATCAGCGCGTGGTGCCGGGGCGCGGCAGCCACCTCGCCAGCCCCGTCGCCAGCCCTGTCGCCAGCCCCGTCGAGTAGCGCGAAGCTGACGCACGCCAGGTCCCGCCCGCCGCCGCCGCTGTTCGTGTTGAACGTCTTCGTGCCGCTGACCACGAGCCCGCCGGCGACCCGCCGCCCCAGCACGCGCCCCGCGCCGCCGGTCTCGGCGTTCGAGGCCACGAACCGGCGGCCCTCGTACATGATCTCGTCGGCCAGCAGCCGCTTTGTGCCGTCGGCCAGCTCGGAGGCGTAGATCTCGCGCGCGACGAGCCCGGTGGTGGCCCAGCACTGGCCGGTGGACCCGTCGGCGGCGGAGACCTCCACGATCGTCTCCATCGCCTCCCGCCAGCCGCCGTACGGCCCGCCGTCCCAGAGCCCGCCGAACTCGGTCGGCACGTTCAGCCGGTGCAGCCCGGCCGCGCCGAGCAGCGCCATGTTGCGAGTGGGATCGGCGCCGTCGGCGTCGATACCGGGACCGTCGGCGGCCAGCTCCGTGCGCAGCGCACGCGCCCGCTCGACGACGGCACTCCGCGTGGCGGGCAGGTCGGCCCTCGCCAGGGTGGTCATCGGCTCGCCGCCCGGATCTCGCCTCGGTCGTTGAACGTCCACGGTTCCGTGTCGGCGTGCGGCGACCGTTCGAGCAGCTCGAGCACGTAGTGGGTGACGGCGTGGTCGCCGGTGTTGCGGATCCGGTGCGGGGCCAGCGGCGCGCGGTGCCCGACCGTGCGGTAGAGCACGAACCCCGGCCGCGCCTCCTGGACCAGGCCCCAGCCCGGGTCGCCCAGCTCCTGCGCCTGCGCGGTGCCCGCGTCCGGCCAGAGCACGACGTGGTCGTGGTGGTGCTGGTGGAAGTCGAACAGCTGGCCCGGTTCGAGCGTCATCGACCAGACGCGGACCCGGTCGTTCTCGAAGATCAGGGTGTCGCCGGGCGCTTCGGGATACGTGGTCATCTGCGGTCCCTCCGAGGTTCGACCGGCCCAGTCCGAATTTGGTCGGGACCGTCTCGTCCCGACCAATTTAGACGGGACGGTGCAGTCCTGTCCAGTGTTAGGCTGCGCGACCATGGGAGTGACCACGCGCCGGGCACCGAGCGGGGCCGCCGTGATGCGGCAGGACCTCACGGACGCGATCGTCGAAGCCGCACTGGACGAGCTGGCCGAGCGCGGCTACCAAGGCCTTTCGATGGACGCGGTCGCCCGCCGGGCCGGGGTCGGCAAGAGCGCGCTGTACCGGCGCTGGGCGGGCAAGCAGGAGATGGCCGTCGACATCGTGTCGCGGCTGGGCGTGCCACTCGCGGAGGTGGCCGACTCGGGATCCTTTGCCGGGGACATCCGGGCACTGCTCGATGCCGTGCTCGACTGGTTCACCGACCCCAGGCTCGGCCCGATCTTCGCCGACCTTGTCACGGTGGCGCGCACCAACCCCGTGCTCGGCGACGCGCTGACCGAGCACCTCGGCGACCCCCGCCGCCAGCGCGGCCGGGTACTACTGGAGCGGGCCATCGGCAGGGGCGAGATCCCCGCCGACACCGACCTCGACCTCGCGCTCGACACGATCGCCGCGCCGGTGTTCTGGCGGCTGCACGTGCGCCGCGAGCCCGTCACCCCGGCGTACCTGGACCAGGTCGCCGCCCTGATGGTGCACGCCTTCACGCCCCGCTGAGGGCGGCGGCCGCGTCGCGCCACCAGGAGACGATCTCCGAGCTCACCTCGGCGGGGCGCTCGAGCTGCGGCCAGTGCCCGGCGCCGGCCAGCACCACCGCCCGCGAGGCGGGGTGCCGGAACGCGGCCTCCTCGTACGCGGCGCTGTCGGCCTTGGAATGCAGCACGAGCACGGGGCAGGTGCGCCGGGCCAGGTAGTCGTGCGCGGCGGGCCGGTAGGCGATCTGCAGGTCGTCGTCCCAGAGCGCCAGGAAGCCGTCCATGATGGTGGCCGCTGAGCACGCGTCCACCCTGCGCTGGATGAGCACGCGCACCCAGTCCGGCGTCTGGTCGGTGAACCCGTACTCGGCGAAGAAGCCCTGCAGCACGGCGTGGCTGGCGTCGGTGTCCAGTGCCTTCCTGAGCTGCTCGTGCCCGGGCCGCATGGCGGGGTCGGCGGCGTGCGGCGCGTCGAGGGACACCAGGCCTCGCACGAGATCCGGTCGCTGCACGGCGAGCAGGGACACGATCGTGGCCCCCAGCGAGTGTCCGACGACCACCGCCGGACCGCCGGCGAGCTCCTCGATGACCGCCGCCAGGTCCGCGAGGTGCCGTTGCAGGTGCGGGCCGCTCTCGCCGGTCGAGCGCCCGTCGCCCCTGCGGTCGTAGGCGATCACGCGGAAGTGCTCGCCCAGCGGCGGGACCAGCCACGTCCAGTCCACCGAGTCGCAGGTCCAGCCGTGCACGAGGACGAGTGGAGGTCCGGTCCCGGTGCTGGTGTGGAAAAGCTCGGCACCCTCGACCCGCAGGTACGGCATGCGACGCGCCTTCCGCCAGGAACCCCGTGATCAGCTGGCGCCACGCTACCCGGTCAGCCGTTCCAGACCCCGGTGGCGGCGGCGGTGCCGGCGTACTCGGAGAAGTCCCTCGGCGGCCGGCCCAGCGCGCGCTGCACGCCGTCGGTCAGGACGGCGTTGCGGCCGTCCAGCACGGTGCCGAAGATCTCCGCGAACACCTCGGCCTCCTCCCTCGGGATGCCAAGGCCGACCAGTCCGGTGATGAACTCGTCGGCGGAGATCCGGTGGTAGTCCAGGTTCCGCCCGGTCGCCTTGGCGATCTCGGCGATGGACTCCTCGAACGTCAGCAGCCGGGGGCCCGTGAGCTCGTACAGCTGGCCGGCGTGCCCGTCCTCGGTCAGCGCCGCGACCACGACGTCGGCGATGTCCTCGGCGTCCACGAACGGCTCGCCGACCTCCGGCGCGGGCAGCGCGACCGTGCCAGCGCGCACGAAGTCCTCGAACCCCTTCTCGCTGAAGTTCTGCGCGAAGAAGGCACACCGCACGACGGTCCACTCCGCGCCGGCCGCCATCACCGCGCGCTCCGCCTCCCGCGCCGCCTCCTCACCCCGCCCCGACAGCAGCACGAGCCGGCGCACCCCTGCCGACACCGCCGCGGCCGCGAACCGCCGGACGACGTCCACCGCACCCGGCGCCACGAGGTCCGGGTAGTAGACGAGGTAGGCCGCGCCGACGTTCTCCAGCACCGCCTGCCACGTCGACTCGTCCGCCCAGTCGAACGGCGGCTGCCCCGAGCGCGAGCCCAGCCGCGTCGGCACCCCCAGCCCGGCCAACCGCCGCGCCACCCGGCGGCCGGTGGTGCCAGAAGAACCGGTGACCAAGGTCAGGTTGCGCTCATTCCCATGTGAAGTCATGTGCACAGTCAAACCGAGCCGGCCGGGGCGAACCATCTCTCAGGTGCTTCGAAACATGCGCGTCCGTCTCACCCGGTCACAGGCCTCCGACCAGCGGCGGAGCGCCTCAAAGCTCAGGTCAGGAACCGGAAGATCGGCTGAGCGATGCAGACCGGCTTTGCGGCGCCGTCGCGCTCGATCACGGCGTCGACGGTGACCTGCGCGCCGCCGGGGATCGGGTCGACCGAGGCCAGCGTGGCGCGCAGCCGCACCTTGGACCCCGCTGGCACCGGCGCGGGAAAACGGACCTTGCCGAGCCCGTAGTTGACCTTGGTCGTCACCTCGCGCACGTCGAGCAGGTCCGACCAGAGCGGGATGAGCAGGGCGAGGGTGAGGTAGCCGTGCGCGATCGTCGCACCGAACGGGCCGCCCGCGGCGCGCACCGGGTCGGTGTGGATCCACTGGTGGTCGTCGGTGGCGTCGGCGAAGGTGTTGATGCGGCCCTGGTCGACGTCGAGCCAGGCGCTGGTGCCGAGGTCGCGGCCGACCAGTGCGGTCAGCTCGTCCAGCGTGTCGACGACGGTTCCGGTGTGCTGCGTGGCCATCCGAGGTCTCCTCTGCTCAGGGGTGCGGGGTGGAGGCTGCCTTGTCGCGCAGCACGTCCTTGCGGACCTTGCCGGTGGCAGTGCGCGGCAGCTCGTCGAGGAACGTCACGTACTTGGGGATCTTGAACGCCGCCAGCCGGCCGGTCAGCGCGGCGCGCAGCGTGTGCTCGGTCCACCGGTCGGCGCGGGCACCGGAGCCGGTGCCCGCGTCGGTGCAGGCGCCGGTGACCACGTAGGCGTGGCCGACCTCGCCCCAGCGCTCGTCGGGCACGGCGATCACCGAGCAGTCCAGCACGCCGGCCAGCGTGTTGACCACGGCCTCCACCTCGGCCGGGTAGACGTTCTCGCCACCCGAGATGATCAGGTCGCGGACCCGGTCGACGACGTAGGCCCAGCCGTCCGGGTCCACGCGCACGATGTCGCCGGACCGGTACCAGCCGCTGTCGAAGGCACGCTCGGTGTCGGCCGGCCGGTTCCAGTAGCCGCGGGTCACGTTGAGACCGCGGACCAGCAGCTCGCCGCGCTCCCCCGGGTGCGGCTCGTCGCGGTCGGGGTCGAACGTGACGTCGGTGTAGAACTGCGGCACGCCGACCGAGAGTGGGCGCTCCGTCGAGCCGGCCACCGGCGCCATGTACACCCCGGGCGAGGCCTCGGTCATGCCGTAGCCCTGCAGCACGGTGACGCCCCGATCCTGCCAGGCCACCGCGACCCGCTCGGCGATCATCGAGCCGCCGTAGATCGCGTAGCGCAGCGAGCCCAGCTCGGTCCGCGCGAAGTCCGGGTGGTCGCACAGCATCGCCAGCATGGTCGGCACCCCGGAGAACGAGGCGACCCCGTGTTCGGCGATCGCGGCGAGCACCGCGCCCGGCTCGAACCTCGGCACCACCACCACGGTGCCGCCCTTGAACAGCGTTGGCAGGCTGACCATGCCCAGCCCGGTCGCGTGGAACAGCGGCGCGATGCACAGCGCGACGTCCCTGGCCAGTACATCGACGTGCGCCAGCTGGTTCATCATGTTGAACGTCAGGTTGCCGTGGCTGAGCACCGCGCCTTTGGGCCGTCCCGTGGTGCCGCTGGTGTAGAGGATCACCGCGTCGTCGGAGAGCGCCACCGGCCGGCCACGCTCCCTCGCCGGCGCGCCGGTGCACAGCGCGTCGTAGCTCTCCGTCCCGACCTGCACGGTGGTGGGGACGCCGCGCGCCGCCGGGTCCGCCGTGGCGACCAGCTCGGCCAGCTCGCCGGAGTGCACGAACACGGTCGGCGCACTGTCCTCGAGCAGGTAGCCGATCTCCGGTGGGGCGAGCCGGGTGTTGAACGGGGCGAAGATCGCGCCGAGCCGCCCGGTGGCGAAGAGCACCTCGAACGTGGCGACGTCGTTCGCGCCGAGGTAGGCGACCCGGTCGCCCGGGCCGACACCGCACACGGCCAGCCCGTCCGCCAGCCGCTCGACGCGCTCGGCGAGCTCGGCGTAGGTCAGCGCCCGGCCGCCCTGGCGCAGTGCCACCACGTCCGGGCTGATCCGCGCGCGCCGCGCCGGCCAGCTCCCCAACCCGTAGTCGGCGTCCACCTCAGCCCCGCAGCCCCAGCATCTCGACGGCGTTCTCCTTCAGGATCAGCGGCCGCACCTCCGGCTTGATCTCCAGCTTGTCGAAGTCGGCGAGCCAGCGGTCGGGGGTGATCAGCGGGAAGTCGGAGCCGAACAGCACCTTGCGCTTGAGCAGCCCGTTCGCGGCCCGCACCAGCTGCGGCGGGAAGTACTTCGGCGACCAGCCCGACAGGTCGATGAACACGTTGGCCTTGTGCGTCGCGATGGAGATCGCGGAGTCCTGCCATGGCACCGAGGGGTGCGCGAGCACGATGGTCAGCGCGGGGTGGTCTGCCGCCACGTCGTCGATCAGCATCGGGTCGGAGTAGCGCAGCTTGATGCCGCGGCCACCGGGCAGGCCAGCCCCGATCCCGGTCTGCCCGGTGTGGAAGATGATCGGGATGCCCACCTCGGCGGCGGCCTCGTAGAGCGGGTGGTGCGCCGGGTCGTTGGGCACGAACGCCTGCAGCGACGGGTGCAGCTTGAGCCCCCGGGCCCCCGCCGCGACCAGGTCACGCAGCAGCGCCACGGCGGCCGGCCCGGCGTTCGGGTCGACGGAGGCGAAGGGCACCAGCACGTCGGCGTGTGCCTTCGCCGCCACCACGATGTCGTGGCTGGACAGCGCCGGGTGGCCGAGCGCGGTGTGTGCGTCCACGGTGAACACCACCGCGGCCAGCTTGCGCTCGCGGTAGTACTCGGCGATCTCGTCCAGGGCCGGTGTGCGGTGGTCGCCGGCCTTGAAGTACTTCGACGAGG
Organism: Pseudonocardia sp.; assembly: GCA_036272795.1. Classification (GTDB taxonomy): domain Bacteria; phylum Actinomycetota; class Actinomycetes; order Mycobacteriales; family Pseudonocardiaceae; genus Pseudonocardia. Next base: position 3,302 of record DATAYB010000099.1, on the reverse strand, counting down.
CGTCCATCAGCTCCGCGTCGAGCGAGCAGTGGCCGTGCCCGTCCGACTCCACGTGCACATGGGTATCGATGGCGAGTACGTCGTCCAGGTTGATCGACATGGTCTGCGTCCTCAGTAGGGCTCGGGGAAGTGTTGGCCGACGGCCTGCTCGTGCGGTTTCAGCTCGGCGGCCCAGGTCTCGGCGATCGCCATGGGCCTCCAGCCGCCGTCGGCGAAGGCCACCGCCACCTCAGCCGGATGGCTCCACAATGCCAGCCGGTCACCCCCGAGGCCGAGCGCCTGGCCACTGATCCCGGCCGCCTCCGCCGAGGCGAGGAACACGACCAGCCCCGCGACGTCCTCGGGCGGGCCGAAGCTCAGCTCGCGTCGCGCGTACGCCGGCAGCGGGTGCCCCTCGTGCAGCGCGTCCACGTACGGCTTCAGGAACGGGGCGGTCTCGGTCATGCCGGTCGCCGCCACCGGGATCACGGCGTTCACCGTGATGTTCGCCCTGGCCAGCTCGAGCGACCACGTGCGGACCATGCCGACGATGCCCGCCTTGGCCGCCGCGTAGTTGGTCTGGCCGAAGTTGCCGACCTGCCCGGTCGGCGAGCCGATGCAGATGATCCGGCCGCCCTCGCCCTGCTCGCGCATCCGGACGGCGGCGGCCCGCACACAGGTGAACGTGCCGCGCAGGTGCACGTCGAGCACCGCGTCGAAGTCGGCGTCGGTCATCTTCCACAGCACGGTGTCGCGCAGGATGCCCGCGTTGGTCACCAGCACATCGAGCCGGCCGAACTCGGCGACCGCGGTGTCGACCAGGCGCTGTGCCGTCTCGGCAGGGCCGACCGCGCCCACCGAGGCGACCGCGCGACCACCCGCAGCGACCAGTGCCGCGACTGCCGCGCCGGCCGCCGCCGGGTCCACGTCGTTGACCACGACGGCTGCCCCCTCGGCGGCCAGGGCGGCCGCGTAGGCCAGCCCCAACCCCTGGCCGGCGCCGGTCACCACCGCGACCTTGCCGCGCAGCAGTCCCTCTTGCTCACTCACGGGCACTTCCTCTCCGGCCGGGGCCGATGTCTGGTGGGTCATCTCGGGGTCTGGTGTGCCCGCCCACCCAGGGCCACCGCCGCGACCAGTGCGGCCACCGCGGCCGACCCGGCGCAGATCAGGTAGCCGAGCGAGTAGGCGTGGTCCAGCGCGTGGAAGGCGACGTCCTTGAGCGGGTTCAGCGGCACGGTGTGGCCGCCCGCCTCGGTCACGGTGGCGGGCACCGCGTTCGCGCCGAGAGGACCGGAGTCCACCGCTTCGACGGCGGCCGCCAGCGCCGGGCGAGCCTCCGGCGGCGCACCGGCCGGCGCCGCGCGGAACGCCGCGACCGCCCTGGCCAGCGCGGGGTCGGCGGCGACCCGGCTGGAGATCTCCGTTGCCGCCCGACTCAGCGCCACCGCCCCGATCACGGCCGGGCCGAGGGTGAAGCCGAAGTCGCGCAGCAGGCTCGTGGTGCCGCTGGCCATGCCGGCGAGCTGGTGGGGCACGGTGTTCACCGCCACCGCTGTGATCGCGTTCAACGCCAGCGCGAACCCGACGCCGACGACCAGCAGCGGCACGACGATCGGCGCCAGGGACAGCCGCTGCGCCGACACCGATGCGAGCCAGAGGTCCCCGACCGCCATCAGGCCGCAGCCGGCGGCCAGGGTCCAGCGCGGGCGGTAGCGCTCCAGCAGCCGCGACATCAACGGCACCATGAGCAGCCCCATGCCGTTGAGCAGCACGAACGCGACGGAGGTGCGGAGCGGGGTGAAGCCCTGGATGGCGGAGAGCCGGATGCTGGTCGAGTACGCGGTGCCGAGCATGGCGAACATGCCGAGCACGGTGACGACCGAGGCCACCGTGAACGCGTGGTTGCGGAACAGGTCCAGGCGCAGCAGGGGCGCCGCCGAACGCCGCTCGGCCAGCACGAACAGCACCAGGAACACCACCGCGAGCGCCCAGCCGGCGATCACCTGCCAGCTCCCCCAGCCGCTGGTCGGCCCCTGGATCACCGCGAACAGCAGTGCGAACAGCGCCACCGCGATCGTGATCTGACCGGGCCAGTCCAGCGAGCGGCCGTGCGGCGCCGACGAGTCCCCCGCCCAGCCCCAGGTGACCACCGCACTCAGCACCGCGAGCACCGCGACAGCGAGGAACGCCCACCGCCAGCTCGCGAACTCACCCGAGCCCCAGCCGAACCCCGCCAACCAACCGCCCAGCACCGGCGAGAGGAAGCCACCGGCCCCCAGCGCGGCCGCCCAGACGGAGATCGCCCTGGACCGGGCCCGCGCGGTGTGCGTGCCGGCCGCGACCATCGCGAGGGTGGTCGGGAAGATCGCCGCCGCACCGAGCCCGGCGATGATCTGGCCGGACCAGAGCACAAAGACCCGCAGCCCGGTCGACGTGCCCACACCGGGCGTCAGCACGCCGACCAGCTCACCGACCGCCAGCAGCAGCGCGCCGATCACCAGCAGCCGCTTGCGGCCGAACAGGTCGCCCAGCACCCCGGAGCTCAGCTCGAGCAGGGTGACGGGGACCAGGAACGCGTCCGAGATCCAGGTCAGCTGCGAGGAGGTCGGGCCGAGGTCCTGCTGGAACAGGCCGTTGAGCACGGCCGGGATGGCCAGCGCGACCTGGCCGATGCACACCGCAAGCGCGGCGGCGACCAAGGTTCCCCTGGTCAGCGAGGTGCTGTGGGTCGAAGGGACAGCTTCGGTTCGCGGTAGGTCGACAGTGGCCATCGCGTGCCTCTCGCCCGGGCCGGCTGGGGCCGGCCTAGGTCTCGAAGGGTGCCACAACCTCGGCGAGATGTACAGGATTCCTGATTAACAGGTTTCCTCATTGAGCTCGACGGACGCGGGCACAACGGGGTCGGCGCCCCGCGGCGCATCGGGGTCCGCGGCCGAGGACCCGAGCCAGGCGCCGGTGACCCGGTCGTAGGTCCACACCTCGGGATCCACCGCCAGCTCCGCACGCAGCGCGGCCTTGGCGATCCGCTCGGACGCCGTGAGCGGCAGCTGGGGCCGCATGGTCCAGAACCGGGGCACCTTGAACGGGGCCAGCTGGGCCGCGCAGAACTCGGCCAGCTCGCCCCGCCAGCGTTCCACCCGGTCCGGCGCGGGTCCCGACATGAGGGACCACGACCGCGTGGACCTCCTCCTGCCGCAGCTCGTCGGGACGGGCCAGCACAGCGGCCAGCCGGACGCCGGGATGCAGCAGCAGGACCTGCTCGACCTCGGCGGCGGCGACGTTCTCCCCGCTCCGACGGATCATGTCCTTGCTGCGGCCGG
>DATAYB010000098.1:0-1515 GCA_036272795.1 Pseudonocardia sp. | reverse complement strand
ACGTCCTGGTGGACGAACACGTTCTCCCACGGCACGAACACGTTGTCGAACACGAGCAGCGCGTCGGACTCGTCGTACCGGGTGGTCAGCGGGTAGTCGAACGAGCTGCTCGCGGCCGGCGCGTAGGGGCGGCGGCAGTAGAGCGTGAGCCCGGGCGCGCCGACCGGCACGGTGAACGAGTTCGCGAAGACAGCGTCCTCGGCCTGCAGCGGCTTGATGCAGGACACGAGGATCTCGTCGGCGACGGCGCCGCCGGTGGCGAGCATCTGCGCACCACACACGACGATGCCGTCCGCGAGCTCCTCCTTCACCCCGACCTGGACGAGCTCGCCCTCCCACGCGTGCGCGGTGGTGGCCCGCGAGACCTGCGGCGGGATGATCGCGTAGGAGATGTACAGGTCGTCCTCGACGATGCGGCGGTGGAATGCGGTGACGTTGTGACGCAGCCGCTCCTCGAACGCCTCGGGGTGCGCCGCGAACGCCGCCACGAACGCGCCGACGTGGTCGGGCGAGCGCCCCACCCAGCCGTGGGTCTCTTCCGCCCACGCCCGCACCGCCCGCCGATAGGCGGCGAGCTCGTCGGCGCTGCGCGGTGGCAGGAACACCCGGTTCGCCGGCCCACCGATCACGGGGTCGAAGGTTTGGAACGTCTCGGGATCGGTGGCGGCGCGGTCGAAGAGCTGCCCAATGGTCGTCGTGATCGGCGCGAAGGCCGGGTGCTCCGCCACGTGTTTGACCGGCTCGCCGTCGACGACGACGGTGCGGCCGTCGTCGAGGGCGGCACGGTAGTGGGCCCCGGTGCGCATCAGCCGCGCCCCGCCTCGACGAACTCCCGGGCGGTGAGCTCGGGATCGGTGAGCAGAACCTCGTGGCCGGCGGCCTCGAGGTGCGCGCGCACCGGGTCCCCCAACTCGCCGTAGTGCCACGCCCCATGTACCAGGACGAACCTCATGACGACCTCCGCTTCTCTGATCGAACTGATCGACCAGCGGAAGTCTCGCCTCGCCAGAAGACGGTCGATATCGGAAAGGCGCGCCGTCGTTGTCAGGAACGCGCGGAGGGGCGCTGCCCGTCGAGGAGCGTCGAGGGCCGCACGCCGTACCGCGCCTTGAACGCGACACCGAACTCGCCCAGATGCAGGAAGCCGCAGGCGTAGGCGACGTCGGTGACGGTCGTCCCGGGTGCGCCCGACGAGAGCAGAGCGCGCGCCCGTTCCAGCCGCTGTGCCTTGAGCCACTGCACCGGCGTCGTGTCGAGCTCGCGGCGGAACGCGTCCTGCAGCGTCCGTACGCTCGTCCCGCACTCCGCGGCGACAGCGGGGACGCTGACAGGCTGGGCGAGGTGGTCAACGAGATAGGCCATGGCCCGCCGGACTCGGGCGGAGGGAGCAGGGCTCGAGCCCGCCGTCAGCGCCGCGCTGCGATTGCTCGGCTGGGCGAACAGCAGCGACTCGATGACCACCTGTTCCAGCTGCCATAGCAACTGTGGCCGCGCGGCGGGCAGACCGGACGAGGC
>DATAYB010000097.1:0-3761 GCA_036272795.1 Pseudonocardia sp. | reverse complement strand
GGCGTACTAGGACTGTGCGTATGGATGTTCTTGCGGAGATGGACGGCTCCAACCCGGCGGTCGTGTTGCGGCGCGCGGTGGTGGAGGACGTGGCCGGGCTCGTGGCCATGCTCGCCGATGACGCGCTGGGAGCAGGGCGGGAGGCCGAGGCGGTCGATGGGGACGCCCTCGAGCCTTACCTGCGCGCCTTTCGGGAGATCGACTCCGATCCCGCGCACCTGCTCGTCGTCGCGTGCACCGCCGACGGGCTGGTCGGGACCTTCCAGCTCAGCTTCCTGCCCGGGCTGTCCCGCCGAGGCGCCTCGCGGGCGCAGATCGAGGCCGTCCGGGTCCACCGGGACCACCGCGGTCAGCGGCTCGGCGAGTTCATGATCCGGTGGGCGATCGAGGAGTCCGGCCGGCGGGGCTGCACCATCGTGCAGCTCACCACCGACAAGTCCCGGACCGACGCCCAGCGGTTCTACGCCCGGCTCGGCTTCGCGGCCAGCCACGAGGGGATGAAGCTGCAGATCGGCTGACCAACTATGTCGGCCAAAAACCGCCAGACCCAGGCCCGTGGTGCCCGCTGTACTTGGTCATCCGACCACTACGGAATGGGAGCCATGTCCGATTCGGCGCTTTCTGTCGACCTCAGCCCCACCGCGACTCGCGGACCAATGGTCAGCTGGTTCGCCGTAGTCGCGGTGACCATGGGGATTTTCTCCATCGTGACCACCGAAATTCTGCCGATCGGCCTGCTGACGGCCATCGGCTCGAGCTGCCACGTCTCCGACGGCACCGCCGGCATCCTGATGACCATGCCGGGCCTCGTCGCCTCGGTCGCCGCGCCACTGGTCACCGTGGCCACCGGGCGCCGGGACCGGCGGCGTCTGCTGTGCGTGCTGATGGCCCTGCTGGCCTTGGCCGATTTCGTCTCCGCGGTCGCGCCGACCTACTGGGTGCTGCTGCTCGCGCGGGCCGTGGTTGGCCTGGTCATCGGCGGTTTCTGGTCCATCGGTGCCGGGCTCGCCGGGCGCCTCGTGCCGGCTTGCTCGGTCGGCCGGGCCACTGCGGTGATCTTCTCGGCCGTGCCGCTCGGCTCGGTGCTCGGCGTACCGGCTGGCACCCTGATCGGGCAGCTCGCGGGATGGCGCGCGGCGTTCCTCGTGCTCGGTGCGTTTACCGTCGCCGTGCTGCTCGCGCTGCTCGCGTTGTTGCCGCCGCTGCCCCCTGGCCACGTGATGCGAATGGCGGTGCTGGGAGGTGTGCTGCGTCGCCGCGGCGTGCGGCTCGGGCTGCTCGCCACATTCCTGCTCGTGCTCGCGCATTTCGGTACCTACACCTACGTGACCCCATTTCTACGCGAGGTCACAAGGCTCGGTCCCGGTTGGCTGAGCATATTTTTGCTCGCTTACGGCGCGGCCGGGATCCTGGGCAACTTCGTCGCCGGGGCGGGCGTGTCACACCGGCCGCGAGCCACCTTCATGGCCGGCGCCGCGCTGCTCGCGGGCGCCACCCTGCCGCTGCCCGTGCTGGGTCGCTCGGACCTCGGCGCGCTCGGCCTGCTGCTCGTCTGGGGCCTCGCGTACGGCGCCGTGCCGGTGTGTTCGCAGACCTGGTTCGCGCGGTCCGCGCCCGACACCCCCGAGGCCGCCACGGTAGTGTTCACCTCGTCGTTCCAGGCCACGATCTCGGTCGGCGCGCTGCTCGGAGGTGTGGTGGTCGACGCGGCGGGCGTGTCGAGCGTGATGGTGTGCGGCGGGGTGTGCGCCCTGCTCGCGGTCGCGGCGCTCGGGGTGCTCGGGGCGCGGGCCCGGCCCGGTGCGCCGGCCTGAGCTGGGCAGCGCAACCGCCGCCCCTCCGTCCACGACGGCAGGGGCGGCCGGTGGACCCGGCTCGACTACTCGACCTCGACGACGGACGCGCCCGCCGCCGCGTTCTGCACGGCCTCGCAGCCCTTCTTGGCCGCGGACTTGGTCTCGTACGCCTCACCGGACGCGACGACCTGACCGTTGGCCGCCTTGAGCCGGAACCGGAACTTGCCCGCGCGGTCCTCGTACACCTCGAACTTGCCAGCCATGATGACCCCTAGCGATCCTTCGAGACTCTCCGACGCGGCGCAAGATAGCGGACCCGGGCGGTGAGCCGACGTGACGCGCCGCTGTTGATCGGCCGGTTGTCGAGATTGGGTGTGCTGTTCGGGCCCGGCGCCCGGTTGAATGGCGCCGTGCTCATCACGACGACCTCGCTGCGCCAGCTCGACCCGTCCGACCTGGTACCGGCCGCGCCGCCGACCGAACCGGCACGGATCGAACGCGTCGAGGAGCCCGCTCCGGAGTTCGCGCGCTTCCTCTACACCGCCGTCGGTGGCGACTGGCACTGGACCGACCGGCTGCCCTGGAACCTCGCCGCCTGGACCGAGTGCCTGCGCCGGCCGGGCGCGGAGCTCTGGGTGGCGTGGCACCGCGGCGGCCCGGCCGGCTACGTCGAACTGGCCGCGTCAACCCCAGCACACGCCGCCGGCACGCACACCGAGATCGCCTACTTCGGCCTGCTGCCCCGCTACATCGGGCGCGGCCTCGGCGGCCAGCTGCTCACCGACGGCATCCGCCGCGCCTGGACGCTGCACGAGAGGTGGCCCGGGCTCGCGCCGGTCAGCGTCGTCTGGCTGCATACCTGCACGCTGGACGGGCCGCACGCGCTGCGCAACTACACCGCGCGCGGCTTCCGGGAGTTCCGCACGGTGACCGAGGACGAGCCGGTCGCGGCGGTATCACCCGGACCGTGGCCGGGCGCGCACGACAGCTGACTCAACGGGCCAGGTCAGCCTTACGCAGGTCAGCTCGCGGCGGCGAGGCCCCGGTCGGCGACACTCTGGTTCCAGTCCACGTGGCGCAGGGTGGCGGCGCGGGCGGACTCTGGGTCCTGCGACCGGTAGCCGGCGATCAGCTCGCGCTGCGCGCGGGCGAACCCGGCGGCGTCACTGGCCGTGCGGTCCAGCTGGTCGAAGCCGACCCGCAGGTAGCGCTCGGTGGCCCGCCACAACATCTGCAGGGTGCGCAGGTCCCAGCTCGTGGCGGCCGGGCGGAGCAGGTCGAGCAGCAGGTTGCGGTGGGCGTCGAAGCGTTCGTCGGTGTTGCTCTGCGGGTCCTGCGCGAGCTCGACGCCGGCCTCCAGCACGTCCAGGTCGGCCGGCGTGGTCAGAGCGCAGGCGCGGGCGGCCAGGTCAGGCTCGATCCGGCGGCGCAGCTGGCAGATGCCGTGCAGCTCGTCGGCGTTGAGCGGGGCGACCGTCGCGCTGCGGCCTCTGCGGGTGATCAGAAGCCCCTCGGCCTCCAGGCTGCGCAGCGCCTCGCGGACCGGGATGAAGCTGACCCCGAGCTGCCCGGCGATCTGGCGCAGTGAGAACTCCTGCCCGGGACGTAAGCGGCCAGCCACGATCGCGCGGCGAATCTCGGACGTCACCCGGTCGGCGACCGAGACCGCCTCGACCGGGCGGACGAACGCGGACTCACTCATCGGGGCTCCCACTCGGGCACTCGGCTCGATCACGCTTCAGTAACTCGTTATAGCAGAGGGCGGCGCTGTGCCGTCTAGTCCGCCGGACCTACTTAGGTGTGGATTCATAACTTCCTGATAGCTCCGGTGAACGTTCTCCAGTGTCCCCCGAACCGGTGAGCGGCCACACACCGGTATGCACGAACGGGGTCGACCGAGCCGCGCGACGCTTCGACCTGCAACGAGAACGTGTTCTCGCGCCCTGGCGGGCCGGATACCGAATC
>DATAYB010000096.1:0-8512 GCA_036272795.1 Pseudonocardia sp. | reverse complement strand
GCCGAAGTCATTGACGAAGATCCTGTGATCCAGATGGATGCATCGCAAGGCGGAGGAGCGGTCGATACCGCTGTTGTATCGACCGCGACGACAACGCCGCGAGGCGCCATCTGGGCGCCGGAGATCGTCAAAGGACTTCGGCGACTGGACACTAGCTCCCTCACCGTTGAGTAATGCCTGATGGAGCAGCGGCCGGCGTCAGAGGCGCTCGATGATGGTGGTGTTGGCCATGCCGCCGGCCTCGCACATGGTCTGCAGGCCGTAGCGGCCGCCGGTGTCCTCCAGCGCACCGAGCATGGTGGTGAGCAGCCGGCAGCCGGAGGCGCCCAGTGGGTGGCCCATGGCGATCGCGCCGCCGCGCGGGTTGAGCCGGGCGGGGTCGGCGTCGAACTCGGCCTGCCAGGCCAGCGGGACGGGCGCGAACGCCTCGTTGACCTCGTAGTGGTCGATCTCGTCGAGTCGCAGCCCGGAGCGTGCCAGGGCACGCCGGGTGGCCGGGATCGGTGCGGTGAGCATGGCCACCGGGTCGTCCCCGACCACCGTCATGGTGTGGATCCGGGCGCGCGGCCGCAGCCCGAGCTCGCTCGCCTTCGCCGCGCTCATGATCAGTACCGCGCTCCCGCCGTCGGTGATCTGGGAGGAGTTCCCCGCGGTGATCGACCAGTTGATCTCGGGGAACCGCGCGGCCAGGTCGGCATCCTCGAACGCAGGTTTCAGCCCGGCCAGCTTCTCCGGGGTGGTGTCGGGGCGGATCGACTCATCGGTGGTGACCACAGTGCCGTCCGGGGTGGTGACCGGGACGATCTCCCGGGTGAACCCGCCGGCCAGCGCGCACTGGTGGGCGCGGCGGTGGGACTCGGCGGACAGCGCGTCGAGCTGCTCGCGGGAGAGCTTCCAGCGCGCGGCGGCCCGTTCGGCGGCGATGCCCTGGTGCACCAGCCCCGGTGCGTACCGGGCGTCGACCGACGGGCCGGTGGTGTGCATCCCGAGCACGTTGGACAGCATCCGGATCCGGCTCATCGACTCCACGCCGGCGGCCACCGCGATGTCGTAGGTCCCGGCGATGACGCCCTGGGCGGCGAAGTGCACGGCCTGCTGGCCGGAGCCGCACTTGCGGTCGACCGTCACCGCCGGCACGTGCTCCGGGAACCCGGCGGCGAGCCAGCCGTAGCGGCCCACCGAGGACTGCTCACCGACCTGCGTCACGCAGCCGACGATCACGTCGTCGACCTGTCCCGGATCGACGTCGAGCCGTCCGAACAGCCCGGTGAGGGTCTGTCCCAGCAGTTCAACGGCGTGCAGCCCGGACAGCGCACCCCCCGGCCTGCCCTTGCCCATCGGGCTGCGCACCGCGTCGACGATGACCGCGTCGTTCATGTCCGGCTCCCTTCGCGTCCGCTGCTGGTCACAGGCCCATGTCCTTGGCGATGATGGTTTTGAGCACCTCGCTGGTGCCGCCGTAGATCCGCTGCACGCGGTTGTCGGCGTAGAGCCTGGCGATCGGGTACTCGACCATGTAGCCGTAACCGCCGTGCAGCTGCAGGCACTTGTCGATGACCCGGCTGGCGGCCTCTGTCGCGAACAGCTTGATCCGGGCGGCATCGGCGGCGGTGAGCTCACCGGCGTCGTCGAGCTCGACCCCCCGGTCCACCATCACCTGGACGGCCTCCGCCTCGGCCGAGCACTCGGCCAGCACGAACTTGGTGTTCTGGAACGCCGCGACGGACTGTCCGAAGATCTCCCGCCCGCGCACGTAGTCCTGCGCGAGCCCGATCGCGGCGGTCGCCATGGCCGCCGCGCCGGCGCCGATGGCGAGGCGTTCCCGGGGGAGGTTCTGCCCGAGGTAGGAGAAGCCGAGGTCCTGCTCGCCGAGCAGGTTCTCCACCGGCACCCGCACGTCGGTGAAGGACAGCTCGCTGGTGTCCTGAGCGTGCAGCCCGAGCTTCTCCAGCTTCCGACCGATCTCGAAACCTTCGCTGTCGGTGGGTACGACGAGCAGGCTCAGCCCGAAGCGGCGGTTGTTCGCGGCGACCGGCGAGGTGCGCGCGACGACCACGCACAGCTCGGAGTTGCGGGCGCCGGTGATGAACGTCTTGGCCCCGTTGAGGATGTACTCCGTGCCATCCTCGGAGAGCCTGGCCGTGGTGCGGATACCGGCCAGGTCCGAGCCGGTGCCCGGCTCCGTCATCGCGATGCAGAGCATCGTGTCGCCTCGGAGGATCTCAGGGAACCAGCGGTTGCGCTGCTCGGTGTTGGCCAGCCGCAGCAGGTAGGGCAGCACGATCCCGGTGCTGACGGTGTGATGGCCGAAACCGACACCGGCCTTGGCGGCCTCCTCCAACATGATCTGCTGGAAGCGGTAGCTGGTGGGGCCGGGACCGCCGTACTCCTCCGGCATGTCGAAACCGATGGCGCCGATCTCGGCCAGCTTGCGGAAGAGCTCCCTCGGCACCTTGCCCTCCCTCTCCCAGTCGGCGAAGTAGGGCGTCATCTCCTTGGCGATGAAGGTTCGGATCACGTCGCGGAACGCCTCGTGGTCCTCGTCGTAGCGGGTGCGCAACATCGGTCTGCTCCTGTTCAGCGAGTCGGTAGGGCGGGCTGTGGGTCGGCGTCGACATCGGCCGAGCCCAGCAGGGTCACGGTCCCGTCGGGGAGCTTGACCCGCAGGTCGACGTGGGCACGGCCGTCGACGACGTCGGCCACGGTGGCCGTGCAGGTCGGAACCACCCGCACGGGGGTGATCGCGCAGAACCGCACGCGGAAGGACCGGATCCGGCGCTGGTCGACCCAGTCGGTCAACAGCCGCCCCAGGTACGCCATCGACAACATGCCGTGCGCGAACACGTCGGGGATGCCGACCGCCCGGCACTCGTCGATGTCGATGTGCACGGGGTTGTGGTCACCGGAGGCGCCGGCGTAGAGCGCGAGCGTGCTCCGGGTGACCAGCGGCGCCTGGAACGTGACGGTGTCCCCCGCGCGCAGTCCCGCCCCGGTCACGTCGCCACTCACTTCGGCGCTCACTTCGCCGCCCCCTCGGTGGCCAGCTCCAGGCGCAGCTCGGCGAACACCTCGCCGGTGTGCTCCCCGACGGCCGGCGCCGGGCGTGGCTCACCGGCCGGGGTACCGAGGAACCGAGGGGCCGGGCCGGGCTGCACGAAGCCGTCCCCGAGGTCGCGGTAGGTGCCTCGGGCGGCGTTGTGCGGATGGGTGGCGGCCTCGGTGAGGGTCAGCACCGGTGTCACGCAGGCGCCCCGGCCGTCGAACTCGGCGGCCCAGTCGTCCCGCGTCCTGGTGGCGAACAGCTCAACCAGCCGCACGGTCATCTCCGGCCAGCGGGTGCGGTCGTCCTGCTCGGCGAACACCGGGTCTCCCGCGAGGCCGAGCACCCGCAGGACCGCCGAGTAGAACTGCGGCTCGAGGGCGCCGACCGCGACGAAACGCCCGTCCGAGCAGCGATAGGTCCGGTAGTACGGCGCGGCGCCGTCGAACAGGTTGGTGCCGCGCTCGTCGGTCCAGCGCCCCTGCGCGAGCAACCCGTGGACCAGGGAGAGCTGGATCGCGGTGCCGTCGACCATCGCCGCGTCGACCACCTGCCCTTGGCCGCTGATCCGGGCCCGCAGGATCGCCGCGGTGATCCCGAAGGCCAGCAGCAGGCCGCCACCGCCCATGTCACCGACCAGGTTCAGCGGCGCCGCCGGGACCTCGTTGGCGGGGCCGAAGGCGCCCAGGGCACCGGCGACGGCGATGTAGTTGATGTCGTGGCCGGGCTCCTGGGCGGCCGGGCCGTCCTGGCCCCAGCCGGTCATCCGGCCGTACACCAGTCGCGGGTTACGGCCCAGGCAGTCATCCGGGCCGAGGCCGAGTCGCTCGGTGACGCCGGGCCGGAAACCCTCGATCACACCGTCCGCGGTGTCGATGATCCGCAGTGCCGAGGCGACGCCGGCCGGGTCCTTGAGGTCGAGGGCGACCGACCGGCGGTTGCGGTGCAGTACCGGCAGCAGGGCCGAGGTCCCGACCAGCTCCGGGCGGTCGATCCGGATCACGTCCGCGCCCAGGTCGGCCAGCAGCATGCCGCAGAAGGGGCCGGGGCCGATCCCACCGAGCTCGACGATCCGCAGCCCGGCCAACGGTCCGGTGACGGCGGCCGTCTCCCCGGTCACCGGTCACCTCCGTCGACCACCAGGCACTGGCCGCTGACGAAGTCGGTCTCGGGGGTGCAGAACATGTAGACCGCGCCGGCCGCTTCGGCCGGGGTGCCCGGGCGGCCGAACGGGCTGCTCTGCTTCACCCGGTCGAACGCGTGCTGGCTGATGCCGATCTTGATCTTGCGGCCCTCGATCTCGATGAACGCGTCGTCGCCCGCCACGGCCTCGGTCATCCGGGTGAGGATGAAGCCGAAGGCGACCGCGTTGACGTTGACCTTGTAGCGGCCCCATTCCTTGGCCAGCGACTTGGTCAGTCCGACGACGCCGGCCTTGGCCGAGGAGTAGTTCGCCTGGCCGGGGTTGCCGTAGTACCCCGAGGTCGAGGAGATGTTGACGACCTTGCGGTGGTAGTCGGTGGGGTTGGCCTTGATGTAGGGCAGCGCGGCGCGCAGGATCCGGAACGGCGCCTTCAGGTGCACGTCGAGGATGGCGTCCCACTGTTCGTCGGACATCTTCTGCATGACGTTGTCCCACGTGTAGCCGGCGTTGTTCACGATCACGTCCAGCCCGCCGAACGTCTCGGTGGCCGCCGCGACGAAACGCTCGCCGAACCCGTCCTCGGTGACCGACCCGACGCAGGCCACCGCGTTGCCGCCGGCGGCCTTGACGTCCCGCGCGGTCTGCTCGGCGGGCTCGGCGTCCAGATCGTTGATCACGACAGCTGCGCCCTCCGACGCGAGCTTGAGCGCGATCTCGCGGCCGATGCCCCGGCCGGAGCCGGACACGATCGCTACCTTGCCGGTCAGGTGTCCCATGGTTACGTCCTCTCTCGGGGGCGGTCGGCTCAGCTGGCGCGGACCGTGTCGCGAATGACCGTGGTCGTGCGCAGCTGTGCAATCGGCTCGCCGTCACGGTCGACGTCGACGGTCCGGACGAGGAACTGCAGCGCGCCGTCCTTCTTCGCGTACACGTCGGCGATGCGCGCGGTGAAGTGCAGGCGGTCGCCCGCATAGGCCATCGCGTGATACGCGAACTCCTGCTCGCCGTGCAGGATCGTGCGGGTGTCGATGCCGAGGTCGCGGTACATCGTGGCGGCCGACGCCCCCTCCAGATCGAGGCAGAACAGGAACGTCGGCGGCACCGGCAGGTCACGGTGCCCGGCCCGGCCGGCCGCCCCGACATCGGTGTAGACCGGGTCGGTCTGAGCCGTCGAGCCGGCGAAGATCCGCAGCCGGCCCCGCTCCACATCGACCGCGTGCTCACCCAGCCGGCGGCCGATGATGCCGGGATCGAGCGTCACCATCTCGTTGCTCCCTCTGGTCGCGGCGATGTGTCGGAGCCCTGCCGGCGACGTCTGGCGGAAACCGTCCGGGCCCGGGTCCATTGAGCGGGCAACGGCGCGGTCGGGTCAAAGACCGGAGCCGGATCGAACCGTTAAGCTCTGCCTATGTGACCAGGTAGGAGAGGGTGCCATGCAGCTTCAGCAGGTGGTGTGCTTCCTGGCGGTGGTCGACCACAAAGGTGTCAACGCGGCCGCGCACGCACTGGGCTCCGCCCCGCCCACCGTGTCGCTGGCGGTGCGCGGCCTGGAGCGTGACCTCGGCACCGAGCTGTTCCACCGGCTCGGCCGGGGCATGGTGCTGTCCTCGGCCGGGCGAGCCCTGGTCGGCCCGGCCCGGCGGATCGTGCGCGGCGTCGTGGCCGCCGAGGGGGCCGTGGCCGATGCCGCCGGCCGGCTGCGTGGGCGGCTGGACGTCTCCACCGTCTCCGGGTTGTCGGTGGAGCCGCTCGCCCCGCTGGTCGGCGCCTTCCGGCGGGAGTTCCCCGGTGTCTCCCTCCGGATCGGGGACCTGCCCGACGAGGCGGCGGCCGCGTCCTTGATCCGGGACGGGCACTGCGAGATCGCCCTGTGCTACCTCCCCGCGCCCGACAGCGCCGACATGACCGTGTGCGAACTGGGAGTTCAGGAGATGTGGCTGGTGCTGCCCCCCGGCTCGGCGCCGCCGGCCGAGGAACCGGTGAAGCTGTCCCGACTGCCCGACGAGCCCTACGTCGTCGTACCGCGCGGCGGCTCCCGGGCGGACCAGATCGAGGAGATCTTCGCCGCCGAGGGACACCTGCTCCGGCCGGCGGCCGTCCTGCACCAGCGTGAGGCGCGGCTGCCGTTCGTCCTGGCCGGCGTCGGCGCCACCCTGTTCGAACGCTCGACCGCCCAGGTCGCGGCGGCGCGAGGGGCGGTGGTCAGTGCGACCGACCCGCCGATCAGCCAGGCCTGCGGGTTGATCTACCAGCCCGGTGGGCTCTCCCCCGCCGGCGAGGCGTTCATCGAGATGGCTCGGGAGAGCGCTCCCGGCGCATCAGATCGGCAACCTCCAGCAGCGCCGATGCCGCCGGGGACGCCGGCCCCGGCCTGAACACGAGCCCGACCCCGCGCCACACCGGAGGCTCGATCGACCGGACCACCACGTCCCGCAGCTCACTCTCGGCAATCCGGCGAGGCAGGAACGTGGCTCCGGCGCCGTGCATGACCAGCTCCCAGATCGCCTGCCGGTGTGCACACTCGACGACGACCGGGCCGATCGCGCCCTCCAGCGCCCCGTCGAGGGCCACGCGGCCACCGGCGTCGGAGAACTCCACCACCACCGGAATGGTGGCGAGCGCCTCGATCGGGAGCGGGTCGGGCAGCTCGGCCGCCAACGCGGGCGGCAGGACAGCGACGATCTCCTCCTCCCACAGCTCACGGGTGCCCAGCGCGTCGGCCGGCACCGGCAAGGTGGTCAGGCACAGCTCGACCTGCCCGTTGCGGACCTGACCGACCGCATCGGCGGGGCTGCCGGGAGCGAACACCCGGACGACCAACCCGGGGTGCACGGCCCGCAGCCTGCTGGTCAGCTCGGGCAGCGGGTCGGCGGCGAGGGTCGACACCACCGCGATGTCCAGGCGTCCGGTCCGCAGCTCCCGCACCGCCCGCACACGGGCCGACGCGCGCCCGACGTCGCCCAGCAGGCTCCGGGCCGGACCGAGGAACGCCTCACCCGCCGCCGTCAATCTCAGCTGCCTGCCGGAACGATCGAACAGGACAACTCCGAGTTCCCGTTCGAGCTGCTGAATCGCCTGCGACAACGACGGCTGGGCGACGTACAACGCCCGCGCCGCCCTGGTGATGCCACCCTGGTCGACGACCGCGACAAAGTACTCGACCAGCCGCAGCTCCATCGCCCCTCCTTACGGGGTTGCCGGCACCTGGAACGATCCGTCGTGCGTCCGGATGATGAGAGCACCCCACGCCCCGGGTGACCACACGAGAGCGGCCCCCACGGTATCTCTGCTGGTGGGGCTGGTTCCGGCTGGTGGCAGGTGAAGGCAGTGATTGCCACGTTTGATCCTCAATGGACGGTGCACCCGTTGGACCAGCCCGGCTCGCATCTAAACCCTGGCGGGCCGGGCGGCTCGCGGATGGTGTTGTCGTCGGGTGGTAAGGGCGGCCAGGGCGTAGGTCGCGGCGGCGGTGGCCATGATGGTGAAGCTGGGTGGCAGTGCGGGGATGGCGTAGGCGAGGCCGAGTCCGATCCACATGGCGGCGACGGCGAGTGCTCCGGATAGCGCCAGGGCGTGCCAGGGGTGGTTGGTGAGGTGTTGCGCGGCGGCGGCGGGTGCGGCGATCAGCCCGACGAGTAGCAGGGCTCCGACGGCTTGGCTGGCTTCGCCGGCGGTCGCCCCCACGATGATCAGGAACAGGGGTCCGAGTAGGCGGACCGGGACGCCGGCCGCGGCGGCCACAGCGGGGTCGAGACTGGCGAACAGCAAAGGGCGGGCGATCACCAGCAGCACCGCGATGAGCGCGGCGGCAATCCAGGCGGCAGTGGCGGCGGCGACCGCACTGATGCCGAAGATCGAGCCGAACAAGGCGTTGGCGTTGGCGGTGGAGTTGCCGGTGGCGCGGTAGGTCGTGTAGATGGCCAGGAAGAACACCCCGAGACCGAGGACCCAGGCCATGGCGTTGCCGATGATCACATCGTCGGCGCTGGCACGGCCGCCGAGCAGCCCGATCCCGGCGCCAACGGCAATAGTGGCGGCGAACAGGCCGAGTCGCAGATCGATCCCGGCGGCGAGCGCGGCGAGGGAGCCCGCGTAGGCGACATGGGAGAGCATGTCCCCCGCGAAGACCTGCCCACGCAGCACGACGAAGTAGCCGGCCAGGCCCGCCAGCAGCGCGATCGCGGTCCCGGCCAGCAGCGCGTGTTGCATGAACGGCAGCGACACCATGTTCGCGATGCCTGTGATGGGGTCCGCCTCGGGTAGAACAGCTCGGGTCGGGCCGGTCATGCGGCGTGTCCGATATAGGTGTTGTTCGGGGCGGCGGATCG
>DATAYB010000095.1:0-4741 GCA_036272795.1 Pseudonocardia sp. | reverse complement strand
GATCAACAGCAAGTGGCAGGGGCTGGCGCCCAAGTTCCCGCAGGGCGGGGGCGACGGCAACACGTTCTACCAGGAGCTGGGCTACATGTTCGCGCACATCAACGCGGCGGTGAAGTACCAGAACGCCACCGCGCACCTGCTGGGCTTCCAGCCCGGCGTCGGCACCACCTCGGTCGAGGGCACCGGCGCGACCGCGCAGCAGTTCCAGGACTTCCTGTCCGAGGCGTACGGGCCGCCGCACCGGGGTC
Organism: Pseudonocardia sp.; assembly: GCA_036272795.1. Classification (GTDB taxonomy): domain Bacteria; phylum Actinomycetota; class Actinomycetes; order Mycobacteriales; family Pseudonocardiaceae; genus Pseudonocardia. The sequence goes on along the minus strand of DATAYB010000095.1, from coordinate 4,493 downwards.
CGGTCATCCCGCTCGGGCCGAGGCTGCCCGGGGGCATCCCGCTGCCGGACCCGGCCCCGGGCAAGTCCGCCCCCATCGTGGCGGTACCTGACGTGCCCACCCACCCCTCGCTGATCGGAGGACTGCACCGATGAACGCCGCACGGGGCAAGACCCTGGGCCAGCGGTGGCAGCGCCTGCGCACCGTGCCCGGCCTCGGGCGGGACGTCTCCGCGCTGGCCGTGCTGGTCGTCGTCGGGGTGGTGGCGGCCGCCATCATCCTGGCGCAGCTGAACGTGGCGGCGCCGTGGTCGTCCCGGTTCACCTTCAAGATCGAGCTGGCCGACGCCGTCGCCGTCAGCCCGGGCAACTCGCAGGAGGTGCGGATCGCCGGGGTGCAGGTCGGCGAGATCACCGGCAGCGAGCCGACGAACCACAACACCTCGCTGGTCACCCTGTCCATCCAGCCTGGGCACCCGATCTACGACAACGCCCGCGCGGTGCTCCGTTCCGTGAACCCGCTGAACCAGATGTACGTCACGCTCAACCCCGGCGGGCCACCCGGGCACCCGCTGCCGGAGGGCGGCATCCTGCCGGTGACCCAGACGTCGCGGCCGATCCAGCTGGACGAGGTCTTCGACAAGTTCGACGACCGCACCCGCGCCGCGCTCACCCAGCTGCTCGCCGAGTCGGACAACGCGCTGGTCGACGCGCCGGACACCCTGCCGGTCGCGCTGACCGCCGCCGACACCTCGGTGCTCAAGCTGCGCCCGGTGGTGACGCGGCTGCAGACGCGCGCGGACAACATCCGCAAGCTCGTCGCCGCGCTGTCCCAGGTCTCCTCGGCACTCGGCGCCAACGACTCCCGGCTGAGCAGCCTGGTCGACTCCACCCAGCAGACCCTCGGGGTGCTCGCCCAGCGCAACACCGACCTGGGCGCCACGCTGGACGAGCTGCCCGGCACGACGGACGCGCTGCGGCACGCGCTGAGCAGCACCTCGAAGCTGACCCACGAGCTCAACCCGACGCTGGACAACATCAAGGACGCCTCCGACGAGCTGCCGCACGCGGTGTCCGCGCTGACCGACGCGGTCGACCCGCTGCACGACACCGTGCACTCCCTGCGCGACGTGGTGCGCAAGGCCCGGCCGCTCGTGTCGGACCTGCGGCCGATCACCGAGGACCTGCGCGACGCCGCGGGCAACCTCGAGCCCGTCGGCAGCTGTCTCGACGACGTGACCTCCAAGGTCGCGCCCTGGATGTACGACCTGGGCGCCTTCGTCTACAACACCAACTCGCTGTTCAGCGTCACCGACCCGAACGGCGGCTGGGGTCGCGGCCACGCCACCCTCGCGCTGAACGGTCCGACCGGCGCGCTGGCCCCGGGTGAGAAGTACAGCAACACCTATCAGCAAGGCGGAAGCCCGCTGGGTCCCTACCCGGCGCTCGGGAGCGGGGATTGCCACCGGTGAATGCGCCCAGAATCTCCAAGCCGGTCTTCCGGACCGCGACGCTGATCGCGTTCGTCGCCGCGTGCGCGACGTTCTCCGGCTACCTCTACTCGCAGGCCGGCGGGTCGCTGCCGGGCTTCGGCTCGGCGCGCTACTCCGCGTCGTTCGACGTGCCCGAGGTGTCCAACCTGGTCACGTTCGCGGACGTCGAGCAGGCAGGGGTCCCGGTCGGCAAGGTCGCGGCGCTGGACCGGGTATCTCTGGACGCCATCCGGATCGTGCTGGACCTGGACGACGTGGTCGCGCCACTGCACCAGGGCGTCACGGTGCAGATCAGCGAGAAGTCGCTGGTCGGCCAGCCGGACGTGAAGCTGGTCGACGGGACGGGGCCGGAGATCCCGAACGGCACCGTGCTGCCGGCGTCGGCGGTCAAGCCAGCGGTCACCCTGCGTGACGTACTGGCCAGCCTGGACCGGCCGACCCGCGATGCGCTCGGCGGCACGATCCGCTCGCTCGGCCAGTCCACCGACGGCCGGCAGCAGGACGTCTCGGCGCTCGCCTCCGGACTGGCCTCGATCGGCGACCACGGCGACACCGCACTGGACGCGATCGCCGCCCAGTCCAGCGACCTGCAGCAGATCTCCCAGCAGCTCGGCCAGGTGTTCGACTCCCTCGACGCCGGCCAGGGCCAGATCGCCCAGCTCGTCTCCAGCGCCGACCAGCTCAGCGCCGCCACCGCCGGGCAGCGGCCAGCGCTGGAGGACAGCCTGCGCAAGCTGCCCGGCGTGCTGGACAGCACACGGACGGCCAGCAGCGGCATCCACGACATCTCGCACGCGCTGTCCCCGGTGGCGTCCGACCTGCGCAAGGCCGGTCCCGACCTGAACGACGCACTGGACGACCTGCCCGAGGCGAGCGACGAGCTGCGGCACCTGCTGCCGGTCCTGCACTCCGTGCTCGACGACGCCCCTGACACCCTGCACCGGGTGCCCGACCTCGGTGAACAGGCCCGCGACCTGTTCCCGCCGGCAGTGGACGCGCTGCGCGACGTCAACCCGATCCTGCGCTACCTGCGGCCGTACGGCCTGGACATCACCCAGATCTTCACCAACTTCGGCGGGTCGTTCCACCACTACGGCGACGACGGCGGTGCCTTCGTGTACCTGCGGCCGATCTTCGGGGTGGCGTCGCTGCACCCGGACCCGATCAAGTATCCCGGCTTCATCCAGCCGTCCAACCCGTACCCGGCACCCGGCGGGCTGCGTGACCTCAAGCCGTTCACTGGTAACTTCCCGAGGGTGGAGCGGGACGGCGGATGAGGTTGGGGCACGTCCTACGTGCAGCTCGCCGGTCCACCCGGCAGGGCGTGGTGCTGGCGGTGCTCGGCGCGCTGCTCGCGGCCGGCCTCGCCGGGGGCCTCGCGCGGGTCCGCGTGGACACCAGCCCCGAGTCGTTCCTGCCGGCTGGTGACCCGACGCTCACCGCGCTCGAGCAGAAGGCCCGCGACTTCGGCGGCGACCCCGTGATCGTGCTGCTGCGCTGGCCGGACGCCCACCAGTTCGTCACCGAACGTAACCAGCTGATGGGGCTGCTCAAGGCCGAGGGCCAACTGTCGAAGCTCCCCGACGTGGCCACCGTGTACGGGCCGGCCACCGTGCTCAACCAGCTGGCCGGCGCGGCCCAGAACTTCCTGGCGCAGATCGCCGGGCGGCGGGACGGGCTGCGCGCGGCGGCCGAGCAGAGCGCGCGGCAGGCCGGCAAGCCCCCCGCCGAGGTGACCGCCGAGGGCGCCGCGGCCGCTGCCCAGTTCGACCTGCGTTACGCCCCGCTGATCGTGCGCGGGCTGCCGGTCGGGCTGCCCACCCTGAGCAACCCCCGGTTCGGCACCAACGTGATCTTCGGGCCGGACGGGCAGGCCAAGCCGGAGTGGCGGTTCATCGTGCCGGCCCCGGACGCCGTGGCCGTGCTGGTCCGTCCCCGCCAGGACCTGGACCAGGCCGGCACCAGCCGCCTCGTCGCCGCCATCCGCTCCACCGTGGCGGGCGCCGGGCTGGACACCACCTCCGTGACGGTCAGCGGGGTGCCGGCGGTCACCGCGCAGCTCACCGAGGAGGTCCGCGCGGAGGGGCCGCTGCTCGGGGTGCTGATCGCGATCGTGGTGCTGCTGCGGTTCCTGCTGGTGCCGTCGCCGGGTTCGGTCTCGTGGCGCACCTCGCGGCGGCGCTGGCTGGGGGACCGGCTGCGGCCGCTGCTGGCGTCGGTGCTGGGCAGCGCGGCCACGCTGGCACTGTTCGGCTGGGCGGGCTACCCGCTGTCCTTCGCCGCCGTGCTCCTGCTCCCGCTGCTGCTCGGCATCGGCAGCTCGTTCCCGCTGTACCTGGCCACCGTGCCGAACCGCCGCCGCGTGCTCGTGATGTCGTGCGGGAGCGCGGTGGCGTTCCTCGCGCTGGCGCTGTCCCCGCTGCCCTTCGTGCGGGATCTCGGGCTCGCGCTGGCGGCGGGCATCCTGCTGACCGTCGGGGCGGCGGTGCTGCTCGGCATCGGCCGGCGGGTTTCCGCTGTGGCGTCGGAACCGGCTGTGGCGTCGGAAGCGACTGTGGCGTCGGAGCCGGCTGTGGCGTCGGAACCGGCTGCGGGGTCGGAACCGGAGCCGGCCGCGGCGTCGGGAACCGCGCTGGCGTCGGAGGTTTCGCCGGCCTCGCTCTGGGCCCGGTCGTGGGCGCGCCTGGGTCATCGACCGCTGGTGCGGCTTGCGGTGCTCGTGGTGGCCGTGGCGGTGGCGGTGCTGGGCTGGGCGGTGCTGCCCCGGCTCGCCGTGCAGGCCAACCCGGTCGACCTGGCCAACGGGCTGCCCGCGCTGACGGATGCGCGGACGGTGGAGGCGGTGCTCGGCGCCTCCGGTGAGATCGGCATCGAGCTGGCGGGGCCTGACGTCGTCAGCCCGGCGGCGCTGGCCTGGGCCCGCGCGGCGCAGGCCACCCTGGCCGACCGGCACGGTGACCAGCTGCGGCCGGTGGTCAGCGCGCCCGGCCTGCTCGCGTTCCTCGGCCCTTCGCCCACCCCG
>DATAYB010000094.1:0-5675 GCA_036272795.1 Pseudonocardia sp. | reverse complement strand
TGGCCCAGTCCCTGAGCCCGATACGATCCGCCGCGTGGCCCGCCCCACCAGCTCCTCGGTAACCATGCGTGACATCGCGGAGTCGCTGGGGATCTCCGTGTCGGCGGTCAGCCTGGCGCTGCGCGAGCGTCCGGGCGTCGGTGAGGAGCTGCGGCGCACCGTCGTCGAGGCCGCCCGCCGGCTCGGCTACGTGCCGGACCGGGCGGCGGTGACGCTGCGTACCGGGCGATCCGGGGTGGTCGGTCTGCTGATCCGGAACCTGCGCAACCCCTTCTTCCTGGACGTCGTCGAGGGGTTCGACTTCGAGTGCGCCCGGCGCGGCTACCAGGCGATGATCACTTCTTCCCGCTACGAGCTGCCGCACGAGAAAGACCTGCTGGAGGCGCTGACCAGCCGCGCGATCGACGGCTTGGCGATGGCGCCGATCGGCTCCGGGCGGGCGGCGGGCGCCTGGACCGCGCAGACCGGCAAGCCGGCCGTCGTGATCAACTGCAGCCGGAGCCTGTCGCCCGCGCTGTCCGCCGTGCGGGTCGACGCGGCCTCGGCGGTCCGCATCGCCACCGAGCACCTCGTCGCACTGGGTCACCGGCGGATCGGCATCGTCGCCGCGCCGCATCGCACCTCCCCCGATCCGGAGCGGGTCGCCGAGTTCCGCGCCCGGGCGACCGAGCACGGGCTGGAGCCGGTCGTGGTGACCACCGCGCTCTCCGACGACGCGGCCGCCCAGGCGCTGACCGAGCGGTTCGCCCAGCCCGCCGCCCAGCGGATCACCGCCGTCCTCACCAACAGCGACTTCCTGGCCCACGCGGCCTACCAGGCGGCACGGGCCAGCGGGCTGCGCATCCCGGCGGACCTGTCGGTGGTCGGCCACGACGACCTGCCCACGTCGGCGCTGCTGGACCCGCCGTTGACCACGTTCCAGGTCGACCGGATCGCCATCGGCACCGCGGCGGCGGCCACCCTGATCGACCGGATCGAGGACCCGCTGCGCAAGCGGGTGCGCACCGTCGTGCCGGGCACCTTCGTCGTGCGCGGCTCCACCGGACCGCCTCCCGAATAGCCCTCGGGCGTTCACCCCTCGGACCCTTCCGACGTCAACTCGGCGGTTGTAGCCTCGCCCTGACCAGCACTCAAACGTTGTAGTACAAGGCGGTGCCCGCGCAGTTGAACGCCCTCCCCCACGACCCGGCCACCGCTGCCAGCCCCAGTTCGGCCGCCCCGGGACTGACCACCGGCCGGTCGATCCAACGCGCCGGCGGGCAGGGCCGATTCCGACTGCTCACCGAGGGTCCTGGCGAGCCGGTCCAGGTGCGCGCCGACCTCTCCCCCGGACGCCCGGCCTCCTCCGCCATCGAGGGGGCGGGGTTCTTCCGGCTGCTGCACCTGACCGACTTCCAGCTCGCCGACCTGGGCTCGCCGGCCCGGCTGGAGTACCTGCAGACGCTGCGCGGGGACGAACGGTGGGCCCTGATGCTGCCCAGCTACCGGCCGCAGGAGTTCACCGCGACTGCGCAGGTCGAGGCCATGGCGCGGACCGTGCGTGCGCTCGCCGAGGCCGAGGGGCGCGAGTTCGACCTGGTCGTCACCACCGGCGACAACGTCGACAGCCAGCAGGTCAACGAGCTCGCCGACTTCGCCGCGCTGATGACCGGCGGCACCGAGGTCCACCCGCTCGGCGCTCCGCCTCCCGGACCGGCCGACCCGGTGGTGCCGCTGTCGGCGCGGGCGGCGGCCGGCGAGCCCGTGCCGGACTGGGCGGTGCTGCCGGACGCGCCGGTACACCACGCAGGCCCGGTGGAGTGGGCACTCCCGTTCACGGCGACGGGGGTCGGGGCACCGTGGGTGGCCTGCTACGGCAACCACGACGCGCTCGTACAGGGCAGGGCGCGCGCCACGCCCGAACTGGAGGCGCAGCTGCGCGGGCAGCCCACCGACCCGCGCGACCCCGAGCGGGCATTGGCCGGCACCGGCGCCGCACTGGCCATCGACGCCTACGTAAGCGATCCCTGCTGCTTCAGCGGCACACCGGCGACCGGCGGCACACCGGCGACTGAAAGCGCACCGGCGACCGGCGGCGAGCCGGCGACCGGCGAGCCGAGCCAGCCGGGCACCGCCGACGTCCGCCGCCGCCTCGTCGCCCGCGAAGAGTTCGCCCGCCTGCAACGCGCGCACCTGACACAGGCACCCACTGACCACGGCACACAACGCCACACCGCCGCACACACCGCCAAACCTGTGTGCGGCGATACGACGATGGGTGCGGTGCGGGAGGAGGGTGAGCACCATGGCGGCGTCCCGCCGTACCTCGCCTACCGACCGCATCCCGCCGTGACCGTGCTCGTGCTGGACACCACGAACCCTGGTGGCTACGCCGACGGCAGCATCGGGGCCGGGCAGCTGCGCTGGCTGGTCGACGAGCTGACCGCGGCGCACTCCCGCCACCTCACCGAGAACGGCACCTGGCGCGACACCGGCAACCCCGACCGCGCCGTCGTGCTGTGCTCGCACCACGGGCTGTCCACGCTGACCAACGGGTACGTGCACCGCGCGGCCGACGGGGCGCCGGTACCCGGGCAGGACCTGCCGAGGTCGCTGGCGCCGGAGGTCGAGGCGGTGCTCGCGCGCTTCCCGAACGTGGTGCTCTGGCTGTCCGGCCACATCCACCGCAACCGGGTCCGCCCGGTGCACACGACGGCCGGCGGCTACTGGGAGGTGGCCACCTCGGCGCTCGTCGACTGGCCGTGCCAGGCCCGCTGCCTGGACTTCCGACTCGCCGGTGACCTGCTGAGCATCCGCTGCCGGCAAGTCGACCACCACGCCGCCGCCGACCCGGACCGCGAGGCCGACAGGGTGCTGCGGATGGCCGCGATCGGGCGCCGGCTGGCCGCCAACGTGCTCGACGGCGTGGGTGGCCCGGACGCCGAGGGCACCACGCTGGACCGCAACGTCGACCTCCTCGTCCCGATCACCCCCGCCCTCGCCGACCAACTGCGGGCCACCGCCGAGCCGCATCCCGCCGACGCACCGCGCACTGCCGACGCACCGCGCACCGCCGAAGACCTGCGCACCGCCGCGCACTGAACGCACGCTGACCCGACCGCCGCCGCGAAGGGACCGCCCGTGTCCGCCACCGCACCGCCGAACTGGCAGCTCCTCGAGTCGCCCGCGCAACGCCGCTTCCACCGCAAGGTCACCCTGCTCTCCGCCGCCGGCACCTTCCTGGACGGTTACGACCTGGCCGTCATTGCCGTCGCCCTGCCGGTGCTCACCAAGGAGTGGCACCTCTCGCCCGGCCTCACCGCTCCGCTGGCCGCCAGCGCGGTGGTCGGCATGCTGATCGGCGCGCTGGTCGTCGGCAGGCTGACCGACAAGCTGGGCCGCAAGGCGATGTACCTGATCGACCTGATCGGTTTTGTGCTGTTCGCTGTGCTCACGGCCGCCGCGCAGGACGTCTGGCAGCTGATGATCTTCCGGTTCCTGCTCGGGCTCTCACTCGGCGCCGACTACCCGATCTCCGCCACGCTGCTCGCCGAGTACGCCCCGGCCGCCAAGCGCGGCGCGATGATGTGCCGAATGGGCGCGGCGTGGTTCGCCGGGTCCGCCATGGCGTACCTGGTCGGTGCGGCGCTCACCCCGCTCGGCGGGCTCGGCTGGCGGCTGATGTTGCTGCTCGGGGCGGTGTTCGCGCTGCTGGTCATCTGGCTGCGCCGGGCGGTCCCCGAGTCGCCGAGGTGGCTGCGCGCCCAGGGTCGGGGCGACGACGTCGAGCAGGTGATGAGCTACCTCGGTACCGGGGACGCCGGCTCGGCGACCGCGCCCGCGCCGGAGCTGTCGGGTGCCCGGGCCGGGAGCGGCGCCGGCGAGCACCCGTGGCGGCTGCTGTTCAGCCGCCCGGTGCTGCGCTGGACGGTGTTCTGCTGCGGCTTCTGGGCGGTGTACACCACGGCTTACTACGGCATCACGATCTACACGCCGACGCTGCTGAACAGCCTGACCAGCAACCCCCAACAGGCCGGCATCGGCTCCGCGGTGGTCGGTGTGGTCGGGCTGCTCGGCTCGGGGATCGGCATCCTGCTGGTGGACCGGATCGGCCGCCGACCACTGATCATCGTGGCATTCGCCGGGCTTACCCTGAGCCTCGCGGTACTGGCCCTGACCGGTTCGTCCTCACTGGTCGTGGTGGCGGTGCTGCTGGCGGTCGCGGTGATGTGCGCCAACGGCGGCCCCGGCATCCTCGACTTCCTCTACCCGACGGAGCTGCTGCCCACCGAGGTGCGGGCCACCGGCTCGGGGCTGGCCACGGCGGTCAGCCGGGTCGGCGGCATCCTCGGCATCGTGCTATTCCCCGACCTGGTCCAGGCATGGGGTATCTCCCACGCGCTCTGGCTGTTCGTGGCCTGCGGGCTTGCCGGCACGGTGATCTGCCTGCTGATGGCCCCGGAGACCAAGGGCGAGACGTTGGAGTCCCTGAACGAGCGGCTGCTGCCCAGCTACCACCCGACCGACAGCTAAGGGCCCGCGACACAACGTGCTCACGTCCGCGTGGCGACGCACACGAGCTCCTTCCCGGGCCTGTCGCCTCGCGGACGTCGCTGACGGCGAACCCTCTCTCACACAGGCTCACCTCGATCTCCCGCTGACCACGGAAGCGAATGGTCGAGTCGGACACGACCGTGGTCGCGTCGGAAGACTGTGCCTGCCTTGTCATCATCCTCGGTCAGCGCCGTCCTGGAAGGCTTTCGCGTCTGCCGGCCAGTGACCGCGCGCTGCTGTCGGGCCAGTGCCCCGGCCTGGCGGAGTACCTGGCATGGGTGCCGGATCCGCGGAATCGGCGCGGCGTGCGGCACGGCCTGACGTCGTTGTTAGTGGCGGCCGTGGCGGCGGTGCTGGCCCGGGGCGATGTCGTTCACCGCGGTCGGCGAGTGGGTCGCGGATGCGCCGCGGGTCCTGGCCGCTCTGGGCGTCCGCCGTGATCCGCTGGCCGGCCGTACTCCTCTGCCGTACCGTCACCGCCTGGCCCTCGCAGAGGGTGAAGTTGCCGGCGTGGCCTGCGCTCGCTCAGGTGACCCGCGCGGCCACCAGGGTCTCGAAGGTATAGGGCCGCAGGCCATCGGTACGGCCGGCGAAGTACCGCTGCTGGAGGTCTGCACGTGCGGGGTGGTCCACTACCTTTAGCCCGCACCGGCTGATCAGCCTCTCGATCTCGGATACCGGCCAGCCAGGCTGCAGAGGCTCGCCGACAGAAGCCGCGATCGGCGTGTAGGTCCGGGCGAATTCCGTCCCCACGTCGTCGAGCGCACAGTCCTCGGCCCGGTAGGAGAACACCACCTCAGACCCGGGAGCAGCCGCCGCGATCGTGCGCAACGTCGACTCGATCGCCTGTGCCGTCAGATAGGGGGCCACGCCCGTCCAGCAGAACATCGCCGGCTGCGCCCAGTTGAACGCGGCCAGGCCCAGAGCATCCTGAACCGGTTCGGCCTCAAAATCAACCGGCACGAATACCTGCGAGTCGCTGAGCGGCAGGCCGAGCTCCCTGACCCGCTCGAGCTTCCAGGCCTGGGAGGCAGGGTGATCAACCTCGAACACCGTCAGCGAGCCGAGCAGATCCGGCCGCCGCCATGCGAACGAGTCAAGCCCCGCCCCAAGAATCACGTACTGGGTGAAGGCACCAGCAG
>DATAYB010000093.1:0-17872 GCA_036272795.1 Pseudonocardia sp. | reverse complement strand
CTGCGCCAGTACCACCTGCCGCAGTTCGCCGACGTGCCGCGCACCGAGGTGCTGTTCGCCCGAGACGTGCGACGACCTCGGCCCCTTCGGCGCGAAGTCGATGAGCGAGGCGCCGTACAACCCGGTGGCTCCGGCGCTGGCCAACGCGGTGCGCGACGCGATCGGTGTGCGCCCGCACGAGCTGCCGATGTCCAACGACCGGATCTGGCGGCTGTGTGCCGGGCGTTCCGGCGCGTTGCCCCCGGCGCGGTCGGATCCGGCGGGATGATCCCGGCGCAGTGCCCCGGCGCCCCGGTACGTGGTCGGTGAACGAGTGGAGGACGCGATGAACGCAGCGCCGTCAGGAGCGGGTGGCCAGCCGGGTTCGGCGGCCGTGCACCCGGTCGACCAGGTGTTGCCGGTGCCCCGGCTCGTGGTGCTGGGCCTGCAGCACCTGTTCATCATGTACGCGGGCGCGGTCGCGGTGCCGCTGATCGTCGGGCCGGCCGTCGGCCTGGACAGCTCGGACATAGCCGTGCTGGTCAGCGCCGACCTGCTGGTGTCGGGCATCGCCTCGATCATCCAGTCGGTCGGCATCTCGAAGATCATGGGTGTGCGGCTGCCGGTGGTCGCGGGCGCGACGTTCACGGTGCTCAACCCGATGATCATCATCGCCAACCAGTACGGGGGCCGGGCCGGGCTGCCCTACGTCTACGGCGCGCTGATCGTGTCCGGGATCTTCGGGGTGCTGCTGGCGAAGCCGTTCGCCTCGGTGCTGAGGTTCTTCCCGCCGCTGGTCACGGGCACGGTGATCATGATGATCGGGCTGTCGCTGGTCGGCGCGGACATCGGGCTGATCGCAGGCGACAAGACCGGCTCGTTCACGGCGAAACTCCCCGTGCTGGACGCGAGCGGGCGGCCGGTGGTCGAGCACGGCCAGGTCGTCACGGCGATGAACCCCGAGGCAGGCCAGATCTCGCACATCGTGCTCGCCGGCGTGGTCATCCTGCTGATCGTGGCGATCTCGCGGTTCTTCCGGGGCTTCTTCGGCCAGACCGCCGTGCTGGTCTCGATCGTGATCGGCACGTTGATCGCCTGGCCGATGGGCCTGCTGGACTTCTCCGGGGTCGGCGCGACCGGCTGGGTCGGCATCTCGGCGCCGTTCCACTTCGGGCCCCCCAAGTTCGCAGCCGCCGCGATCATCTCGATGTGCATCGTCATCCTGGTGACCTACACCGAGTCCACCGCGGACATGCTCGCCGTCGCCGAGCTGACCGACCGCAAGCTCGCTCCGAACGACCTGGCCAGAGGCCTGGCCACGGACGGCTTCTCGGCGTTCCTGGCCGGCTTCATGAACTCGTTCCCCGACACCGCCTACGCGCAGAACGTCGGGCTGATCGGTATGACCGGGGTCCGCAGCCGGTGGGTGATCACGGTGACCGGCGCGTTCCTGGTCGTGCTCGGGCTGATCCCGAAGGTGGGTGCGATCGTGGCCGCGCTGCCCGGACCGGTGATCGGTGGCGCGGCGACCGTCATGTTCGCGATGGTCACCGCCGTCGGCATCCAGACCCTGCACAAGGTCGCGTTCGGTGGGGAGAACAACCACAACCTGCTGATCGTCGCGGTGTCGCTCTCGGTAGGCCTGATCCCGACCATCCAGCCGGCGTTCTACCAGCACTTCCCCGCCGACTTCCAGGTCATCTTCGGCTCCAGCATCACGTCCACGGTGATCGTGGTGTTCGTGCTGAACCTCGTGTTCAACCACTGGCTGCCGGCGTTCCCCCGCCGCGAGAGCGCCGTCGAGACCGCCCTCGAGCACGGCGCCGTGGCCGGCAGGCCCGAGAACCCGTGAGTGGCCGCGCTGTGTCCGGGTGCGCCGAGTTCGACGTCAGTCGGGTTTTTGTGGCGCATTACCCGACTCAGGTCGAACTCGGCGCTCGATCGGGTTGGTCCTGGTCCGGTGCGGGGGTGTTGGCGGCCGTTCGGACGGCGTCGAGGATGGCGCGGTAGCCGGTGCAGCGGCACAGGTTGCCGGAGAGCGCGGCGGCCACCTCCTGCTCGGTGAGCTCGGCGGCCCCGGAGCCGGTTCCGTCGCCGGTGCCGGTGCCGGTGCGGTCGTCGACCAGTTCCGTGGCGCTGACCAGGAAGCCGGCCGTGCAGAAGCCGCACTGCAGGCCGTGCGCGGCGGACAGCGCGGCGGCCAACGTACGGGTGGTGGGGTGCTCGGCGAGGCCCTCGACGGTGGTGACGCGATGGCCGTGCGCCTGGACGGCGAGAGTCAGGCAGGCGCGCACGCTCCGGCCGTCGAGCAGCACCGAGCACGCGCCGCACACCCCGTGCTCGCAGCCCAGGTGTGTGCCCGTCAACCCGAGCCGGTCGCGCAACAGGTCGGCCAGGCTCAGCCGGGGCTCCACGGAGAGCTCGACGGGCGTCCCGTTGACGATGATCCGGACCTCGATCACGGGGCCGCCGCCCTGGTCGCAGCCTCGGTCAGGGCCCGGCGTAGTGCGACCCGCGCCAGTGCACGCGCGTACTCGGGGTCCTCGGAGAACTCCAGCCCGGCCGTCCACCCGGCGGCCAGTTCGTCCCAGCGGCGCGCGGCGGCCACCTCCCCCACCACCCCGTCCGGTCCGGACACGAGCAGCGGCGTCTCCCCAGCGGACATGAGCCCGGCGCGCACCTCGTACACCCGGCCGAAGGAGTCCAGCGAGACCAGCGCCGCCGCGCCCGCCATGGCGAAGTCGCCGTGCCGCCGCGCCAGCTCGACGAACCCCCAGCCCTGCCCCGCCCGCGACCGGGGCACCCGGACCCAGGTCAGCAGCTCGTCGGGCCGCAGCGCGCTCGTGTAGTAGGACAGGAAGAACTGCTCCGCAGGCACCGCGCGCACGCCGTCCGCGCGCGACTCCAGGTAGCAGGTGGCGCCGAGGGTGACCATCACCAGCGGCAGCTCGGCGGCCGGGTCGGCGTGCGCCAGCGTGCCGCCCAGGGTGCCCCGGTTGCGGATGCCGACGTGCCCGATGTGCGCGGCGGCCGCCGCCGCGAGCGGGACCAGCGCGCGCAGCTCGGGGTCGGTCTCCACCCGCCGGTGCCGCACGAGCGCACCGATCAGCACATCGTCGGAGTCGCTGAACACCCGGTCCAGCTCGGCCAGCCCGCCAATGTCGACCAGCATCGACGGCCGCGCCAGCCGCAGGTTCATCAGCGTGAGCAGGCTCTGCCCGCCGGCCAGCACCTTCGCGTCCTCGTGCTCGGCGAGCGCGGCCAGCGCGTCGGCGACCGAGTCGGCGCGCAGGTACTCGAAGGGCGCCGGCTTCACCCGGCCCGTCCCGACACCGGCTCCCGGCTGGCCGCCCGCCACACCAGGGCAGGGGTGATGGGGGTCGCGGTCAGATGCGCCCCGACGGCGTCCTCGACCGCCGCGGCGACCGCCGCGTAGACCGCGATCGTGCCGGACTCGCCGGCGCCCCGGACTCCGAGCGGGTTGGCCGCGGTCGGCGTGTGGCGCGCGACCACCCGCACCGGCGGCATGTCGGTGGTCTCGGGCAGCAGGTAGTCCGCGAGCGAGCCGGTCAGCGGCTGGCCGTCGGCGGAGTAGCGGAACTCCTCCAGCAGCGCTCCGCCGATGCCCTGTGCGACGCCGCCGACGATCTGCCCGTGCACGATCATCGGGTTGATCTCGGTGCCGCCCTCGTGCGCGACGACGTAGTGCAGCACGCGGCACAGGCCGGTCTCCCGGTCCACGCCGACCACCGCGGCGTGCGCGCCCATCGTCCAGGTCACCGTCGGCGGCCGGTAGCGCACGGTCACGTCCAGCGGCGGTTCGTCGGCCAGCGCGCCGCGCGGGGCCAGCGTGGCGGCGAGCTCCGCCCAGGTCAGGGTCCCGGCCGCCGCTGTCCCGGTGTGCGCGGCTTTGAAGACCCCCGCCCGCAGCCGAACCTCGGAGAGCCCGAGCACCTGTGCGGCGAGCCCCTCCGCCCGGCCGACCAGCTCCCGGCAGGCCTGGTCCACGGCGTTGCCGGCCAGTACGGCGGAGCGGCTGGCGAAGGTGCCGATGCCGTCGGCCACCGCGTCGGTATCGCCGTTGACCACGTCCACCTCGGCCGGGTCGACGCCCAGCGCGTCCGCCGCGACCTGGGCGAGCGTCGTCTGGTGCCCCTGGCCGGCCGACGCCGAGCCGGCGGCCACCGCGAACCGCCCGCCGGCGCCGAGGCGGGCCCTGCCGGTCTCGTACGGGCCGCGCCCGGTGGCCTCCAGGTAGTTGGCCACCCCGTAGCCGACCGCGAGCTCCGGGTGCTCCGCGCGCAGCCGGGTCAGCTCGGCACGGGGCAGCGCGTCCAGACAGGCCTCGAAGCAGGCCAGGTAGTCGCCACCGTCCAGCTCGATCGGTACGCCGTCGCGGTAGGGCAGGCCGACGCGGTGGGGCAGGTCGGCGGCGGTGAGCAGGTTGCGCCTCCGGATCTCCTCCTGGCTCAGGCCGAGCTCCCGGGCGGCGTGGTCGAGGCCGCGCTCCAGTGCGAAGCACGCCTCGGGGCGGCCGGCGCCCCGGTACTGGGCCACCACCGTCTTGTTGGTGAACGCCGCGCGCCCGTGCACCCGGACATTGGTCATCCGGTACGGGCCGAGCAGGTGGACGGCGGTATTGGCGAGGATGCCGGCGGTCCACAGGCTGCCCGCGCCGAGGTCCACGACGAAGTCGTCCTCCCAGCTCAGGATGCGGCCCGCGGCGTCCACGGCGAGCCGGGTGTGGTGCACCTGGTCGCGACCCTGGGCGGCGGCGAGGAAGTGCTCGGCGCGGTCCTCCACCCAGCTGACCGGTAGCCCCAGTCGCCGCGCCAGCACCGGGACGATGATCTCCTCGGGGTACACGTTGGCCTTGGTGCCGAAGCCACCGCCGACGTCCGGCGCGGCCACCCGGACGTCGTCGGTGGCCCAGCCGGTGACGCGGCACAGGGCGTCCCGGACCAGGTGCGGGATCTGCGTGGAGGTCCACACCTCGACACGGTCACGGCGGTGGTCGACGGAGGCGAACACACCCCGGCACTCCAGCGGGACCGCGCCGTGCCGGCCCATCCGGTAGGTCTCGGTGACCACCAGGTGCGCGCCGGCCCGCGCCGCGTCGACGTCGCCGAGCGCGAAGCCGATCCGGCCGGCCTCGTTGCCGCCGAGCCGCTCGTGCACCACCGGGGAGCTGTCGGCCAGAGCCTCGGTGGCGTCGGTGACCGCGGCCCGGTCGGCGTAGCGCACGTCGACCAGCTCGGCGGCGTCCTCGGCGAGGTGCCGGTTGTGTGCGAGGACCACGGCGAGCGGTTGGCCGACGTAGAGCACCTCGTCGACGGCCAGGCACGGCAGCGCGGGGTCGACCATGTGGAACCGGGTGGCCGCGGCGAAGCCGGGGTGCGGCTCGTGCAGGGTCGGCAGCGGCCCGGCGTCTCCGGCCAGGTCGGCGCCGGTGTAGACGCCGACCACGCCGGGCCGCGCGCGCGCCAGGGACACGTCGACGCCCAGCAGCGCGGCGGACGGCTGGGTGCTCCGCACGAACACGGCGTGCAGCGCGCCGGCGTCCCCGAGGTCGGCCACGAACCGCCCCCGGCCGGCCAGGAACTGGGCGTCCTCGCGGCGCGGCGCCGACCGGCCCACCCAGCTCACCGCACCCTCCGCTCCAGCCGCCAGAGCAGCAGCGACAGCACGAACGACACGGACACCAGCAGCAGGATGGTGGCCATCATGTTCCGGTAGTCGCCGCCGCTGTAGGCCTGCAGCACCACGCGGCCAAGGCCCCTGCGGGTGGCGAAGAACTCCGAGAGCACCACGCCGACCACGGCCAGGCTGATCGAGAGCCGCACGCCGGTGAGCAGTGGCCGCCGGATCGCCGGCAGGATGATGTGCACCAGGGTCTGCCAGCGCGAGGCGTTCACCGAGCGGGCCAGCTTGCGGTACACCGGCGGCAGCTCGCGCACCCCGATGGCGACGTTGATCAGGATCGGGAACACCGCGAACAGCAGCCCCATCACCACCTTCGACCCGCTGAGGTGGAAGATCGGCAGCAGCACGGGGTAGAGCACGATCTTGGGCATCCCGTTGAGCGCCACGACCAGCGGCTCGAACACCACCCGCGCCCACCGGGACAGCCCGAGCACCAGCCCGGCCGCCCCGCCCAGCAGCGCGCCGAGCACAAAGGCCAGCAGCGCGTTCTGGAAGGTCACCCGTACGTCGAACAGGTAGTCGGCGGACCCCAGGTTCGAGGCCAGCGTGCGCAGCGTGGCCAGGGGCTCCGGGATCACGAACACGAGCAGCGAGCTGAGCTGCCAGCCGACCAGCGCGAGCACCGCCAGCCCGACCGAGCCGACCAGCACCGCGTACCGCCGCTCGCCGCTGCCACCAGCTGGACCGGTACCGAGCCGGTTCGGTGCGCGCCCAACCGGGACGCGGGACGCGGTCACGACCGGCTCCGACCGGACATCACGACCCGCTCGCACGCCGCCAGCAGCACCGTCAACAGGATCGACACCACCAGCACCACCAGGATGTAGGCGTACATCGGCGTGGTCTCGAAGGCGTCGTAGAGGTACCGGATCCGGTAGCCGAGGCCGGCCTGCGCGGTGGTGAACTCCATCGCGATGCAGCCGATCAGCGCGTACACCACGGCCAGCCGCAGCCCGGCCAGCACGAACGGCGCCGCGCTCGGCAGCGCCACCCGCACCAGCTCCTGCCACCGGCTGCAGCCGATCGAGCGGGACAGCTTCAGGTACACGGGCGGGACGCCGGCCAGCCCGACCCAGGTGTTCAGCGCCATCGGGATGGCCGCCATCACGCTGGCGAGGATCACCACCGACGGCGTGCCGAGGCCGACCAGCACGATCATGACCGGGTAGAACAGCACCAGCGGCACCGCGTAGAACGACACCAGGTACGGCTCGAAGATCCGCCCGACCAGCGGCGCCTTCCAGAACCCGATGCCGGCCAGCAGCCCGGCCACCGAGCCGACCACGATCGAGGCGAGCACCTCGGCGCCGGTCCGGCCCGCGTCCGCCCAGAACCGGGGGTCACCGGCCAGGGTGTGTAGCGCACCCAGCACGGTGGACGGCGCGGGCAGCACGTCCGGCGACCACAGCGCGGCGACGGAGCCCAGCTCCCAGACCAGCCCGAACGCCACCAGCAGCGCCACGGTGGCCAGCGCGCTGCGCGAGCCGTCGCTCCGCAACCGTCCCCGTCGCCCCGGGCGCCGAGAGGGCGCAAGAGCCGGCCGGGTCACCGGCTCGGCATGCTCGTGTTGGCCGACCGTCATGCGCCGACCTCCGACTCCTGCCGGAACCCGCGCAGCGACTCGGCCCGCAGCGACTCCCAGACGCGGTTCTGCAGCCGGTTGAACTCCGGCGTGGAGACCACCGAGGCGTCTCGGTCGGCCGGCAGGTCGATGTCGACGACGTCGATGATCCGGCCGGGCCGGTACGACATCACCCAGACCTGCTGCGACAGCAGGATCGCCTCGGACAGGTCGTGGGTCACGAACAGCACCGTCTGGTGTGTGCTCCGCCAGATTCGCAGGATCTCCGCGCCGAGCAGCAGCCGGGTCTGCTGGTCCAGCGCGGCGAACGGCTCGTCCATCAGCAGCACCGACGGGGCCAGCGCCAGGCTGCGAGCCAGCGCCACCCGCTGCCGCATGCCGCCCGAGAGCATCGCGGGATGGGCCTGCTCGAAGCCGGTCAGGCCGACCAGCTCGATCGCCTCGGCGGCCCGTCGGCGCTGCTCGGCGCGGTCCACGCCGGCGATCTGCATCGCGAACCGGACGTTGTCGGTGACCGTCTTCCACGGCAGCGTGGAGTCCTCCTGGAAGACCAGGCCGACGCGCCGGTCCGGCCCGGTGACCACGCGCCCGTCGACCGTGACCGTGCCCTCGGTGGCCGCTGTCAGCCCGGCGATCACGCCGAGCATCGTCGACTTGCCGCAACCGCTGGGGCCCACGACCGACACGAACGCGCCCGCCGGGATCCGCTGGCTGACCCGGTCCACGGCGGTCACCGGCTCGCCCCTCGGCGTCGGGAACCGCACGCTCAGCTCGTCGATCTGGATGCCTTGGTCGGTGATCCGGTCGGTCATGGTCGCCTCCGGGGTCGGTGCGCGCTGGTCAGAGCCGTGCTAGAGCTGCGTGCGGGCCGGGTCGGGCAGGTAGCGCTGGTCCAGCACGGTCTTCCAGTCCACCGGCGCACTGAGCTGGCCGGCGGCCTCCATGAGCTTCGACAGGTTGGCCAGCGCAGCCGCGTCGACCTTCAGCGAGTACGCCTTGGCCAGCTCCGGCGTCTGGTTTAGTGCCTGTGCCATCAGCGCCGGGTCGATCTTCAGCAGCGGGGCGAGGTCGGCGGCGGCCGCCCCTGGCTGGCCGGCCACGTAGTTCATCAGCCGGTCGGCCACGGTGAAGAAGGCGCGCAGGTTCGCCGGGTTGCGCTGGGCGTACTCGGTGTTCGTGGCGACCAGGTCGGCCGGGAAGTCACCGATCACGTCCCGGGTGGTGACCAGCACGGCTGCGCCGTCGGACTGCTCCTTCTGCGTGACGAACGGGTGCATCGCCCAGCCGGCGGTGATCCGGTTCGCCTTCGTGGCCGCCCAGTTGTCGCCCATCGCCCCGACCGCGATCGTCTTGATGTCCGGCGTCCGCTGCTGCAGTGCCTTGACGATGAGCTCGGTCGTCGAGCCCGCGGAGGAGAAGCCCAGGGTCGACCCCGCCAGCTGCTGGCCCGGCTTGCTGGCCAGCCAGTAGAAGTCGTTGACCTGGAACCACGGGGCCACGATGGTCAGGTGCGAGGCAGGTTTGGCCGCCGCGAGCACGACCGAGGTGTTGCCGGCGATGGCGAGATCTGCGTCGCCGCTGGTCACCACCCGCAGCGTGTCCCCGCCGCCGCCCCCGGAGTAGAGCGAGACGTCCAGGCCGGCGTCGCGGAACCAGCCCTTGTCGATGCCGACCTGGAGGATCGCCATGAACGGCAGGCTGTCGGTGCCGGTCGCGGAGATCCGCAGGGTCTTGGTCGGCCCGGCGGCTGTGCCGGGGCCACCGGTGTCGCCGCCCTCGTCGGCGCAGCCGACCAGCGCGAGCAGCGCCGCGAGCAGCGCGCCGACCAGGGCGTACGTCCTACCTCGAAACGCTCGCATGGTCCCTCCCGGGTTTGTCATGGCGCCGGCCGCACGCGTACCCGGCGGCGTATCCCACGTACCAGCAGAGCCGCGCCGGCCAGCGTCACGCCTGCCCCCGCGACCCACCGGAGTACCGGGATTGCCGCCGGTGCCACCGATGTTGGTGCCAGCTGAGTCTGTTCCGCCGGGGCCTGTTCCGTCGAGACAGTGGGCCAGCCGCGCAGGGCGGGCGGCGCACCTGGCACCCGGTCCCCCGGCAGCGGGAAGCCGGCCGGGTCGAGCGCCGCCTGGCCGGTCATCGGCCGGCGATCTCGGCGAACGTGCGGATGGTGCCGGACCGGCTCTCCCCCGGCCGGGCGAACGGCACGATGGACACCTGGTCCACGCCGAGGTCGGTGATCTGTTTCAGCCGGGCCTCGCACTCCTCGGGGGTGCCGGCCAACGCGAACAGGTCGACCAGCTCGTCGGGCACGAGGCCGGCGTGGTGCGCCGACGGATCCATGTGCTGGTAGTAGTCGTAGCCCTGCCGGATCCGCTCGATGACCGACTCCAGCGCCGGGTCCACCGGCGCCGGCAGTGGCCGGATCACCACCCGGGACACGTGCGCCCGCACCAGGTCCTTCGCGGCGGTGGCGTCCTCGGAGATCGCGGTCGGTGTCCACAGCACGATGTGCAGGTCGGACAGCTCCCGGCCGGACTCGCGGGCGCCCCGGCGCACGGTGTCCAGCGCGGCGGCGACGAACTCCGGCGCGGTGCCGACCAGCACGATCACACCGTCGGCGATCCGGCCGGCCAGGTGCAGGATCTTCGGCGCGGACGCCGCGATGTAGATCGGCACGTGGATCGGCCCGTTCAGGTATCCGAGCCGGAACTCCTGGCCGCTGACCGCCTCGGTGACGCTCTCACCCCGGAACAGAGCGCGCAGCTCGGCGATGGCGTGCTCCAGCTCGGCCAGCTTCAGCGGGGACAGCCCCATGGTGCGCAGCGACGAGTCGCCCGTGCCGATGCCCAGTGCGGCCCGGCCCTCGGTGAGCTCGTGCAGCGTGGCCCACGTGGACGCGAGCAGTGAGCGGTGCCGGGTGACGGCGTTGGTCACCCCGGTGCCCAGCACGATCCGGCTGGTCCCCACGGCCGCGGCGCCCATGGTCACCGACGACTCCCGCCAGATGTTCTGCGAGTCCCCGATCCAGGCGTGCTCGTAGCCGAGTGACTCGGCGAGCCGCACGTACTCGCGGATCTGCTCGACCGGCTCGGTGGGAAACAGCCCGACGCCCTTGCTGACCATATCCGGCCTCCCGTGGCTTCCCGGTCGACCGCGTTCGGCCAACTCTGACGGCAGCTCTAGTTCTTGGATCATGGATCATGTATACAGAGCACAGTAGCAACGGAACTGTTGCCTCGGAAGGTCGTCCTTGCGACTTCCCGGTAACGGACTCGGAGGTCGTGGATGACAACCACCCTGGTCACCGATATCGGTCTGCTGCTCACCGGCGGCTACGGCCAGCCGCCCCGGCGCGATGTCAGCCTGGTGCTCGAGGACGGCCTGATCACCGGCATCGACGTGGACCTCCCCCACCCGGACCGGGTCATCGACGCCGCCGGGCTCACGGTGATCCCCGGGCTGGTGGACGGCCACGTGCACCCGACGTTCGGCGAGTGGACACCGGCGCAGAACTCCATCGGCTGGATCCACAACTACCTGCACGGCGGCACGACCACGATGGTCTCGGCCGGTGAGCTGCACGTACCGGGCCTGCCGTTCGACGACCTCACCCCGGACCTGGTGGTCAGCCTCGCGCTCACCGCCAAGCACACGACCGGCAGGGTCCGCCCGTCCGGCGTGAAGGCGCACTGCGGCACGGTGCTGCTGGTCCCCGGGCTGACCGAGGGTGACTTCGACCGGCTCGCCGAGCACGCCGTGCACCAGCTCAAGTTCATCTTCTACGACTGGAACCGGCTCGGCGACGGCGAGGCGCAGCAGTACGTGAGCTGGGCGCACGAGCGCGGCATGGTGGTCAAGCAGCACTCCGGCGGGGTGTCGCGGTCGGGCTCCAGCAAGGTGGCCGGCCACGAGGTGGTCAGCGCGGTGGCTCCGGACGTGGTCGCGCACATCTCCGGCGGGCCGATCCCGATGCCGGACGCCGAGATCCGCCAGGTGATCGACGACCTGCCTGACGCGGCCATCGAGGTGTGCAGCTCGATGAACTACCGGGCGACCATCGCCACCACCGACCACCTGCGCGCCACCGGCGGCCTGGACCGGCTCACGCTGGGTACCGACACCCCCGGCGGCACCGGTGTGATCCCGCGCGGCATGCTCCGCAACATCTGCTTCCTGGCCTCGGTGTGCGGGCTGGACCCGAACGACGCGGTCGCGGCCGCCACCGGCAACACGGCCCGGCTGCACGGCCTGCCGGTCGGCGTGATCGAGCCGGGGCGGGCCGCCGACCTGGTGTTCCTCGGGCCGGTCACCGGTTCGGCTGCGATCGACGGGCTTGAGTCGTTCGCGCTCGGCGACCTGCCGGGGGTGTCCATGGTGCTGGTCGACGGAGAGCCCCTGGTCACCGGCCGGAGTGAACAGACCCCGCCGACCCGGCGCCCGGCCCGGATCACGCACGGGGCCGGCTAGGCTCTGTACACAGTGTCCACTCCGAAGAAGTTCACCCGCCCCCCGACGGCCCAGCAGGCGGTGCTGGCCGAGCTGCGGCGCGCCATCATCGAGGGCGACCTCGCCCCGGGCAGCCAGCTGATCCAGGAGGCGGTCGCGGAGTCGCTCGGGGTCAGCCGCGTCCCGGTGCGCGAGGCGATGCGGATCCTGCAGGGCGAGGGGCAGATCTCCTACACCCCGCACCGCGGCTACTTCGTCACGGAGCTGAGCCTGGACGAGCTGGAGGAGATCCGGCGGATCCGCGAGCTGCTCGAGGAGGAGGCGGTCGTCAAGGCCATGCCCAACCTCCGCGACGAGGACATCGCGGCGATGGCGGAGGCCTACGAGGAGATGGACCGGGCTGGCGCGGCAGGTGACATCTCGGCGATGAACGCCGCCCACACGCGGTTCCACTTCGCGCTGCTGTCCGCCTCGGGGATGACCCGGCTGCTCAAGATCCTCCGCCAGCTGTGGGACGCCGCCGACCCTTACCGGGCGGTCTACCACGGCGAGGCGGCCAGCCGTCGGACCGCCCAGGACCAGCACGCCGCCCTGCTCCGGGCGGCCGAGCAGCGTGACACCGAGCGAGCCGTCAAGATCCTCGACGCGCACCGGCAGCAGACCATCGACCGGCTGCGCGGCTCACTCGGCAAACCCGCCGGCCAGTCCTGACCCGCGGGTCCTCCCCCGGGAGCCGCGCCCTCAGGACGCTGTGCTGTCGGGTTGTGCGGGGTCGTCGCCCTCTGCCCGAGCCCTGAGGAAGGTGGAGATCAGCCGGGCGACCTCGCCCGGGCGTTCCAGGTGCGGGAAGTGTCCGGCGTCCAGCACGGCGAGCTCGCTGGCGGGCAGGCGGTGGTGGGCCGCGACGGTGTGCTCGTGCGGGATGCAGCTGTCCCGGCTGCCGGCGATGAGCAGCGTCGGGGTGGCGGCGAGCAGGTGCAGGCGGTCGGTCGCGGTGAGACGTTGCCCCGACCACTGCACGGTGTCCCGCAGGGTGCGCCGGAACGCGTCGCGGGCGCCGGGGTCGCGCAGCGAGTCCAGGGCCTGCAGGAACCCGTCGACCTCGGCGGTCGTCGCCCAGCCGGCGGTGGCAACGACGTGCCGGCTGAGCCGGTGCAGCCAGCCGGGGGTACGGCTGTGCACGGTGTGGGCGAGAAACGCGCTGGCGGGGGCGGCCGCCAGCCGTAGCGCGGGTGCGAGGTCGCGCCCGAGACCGCCGCTGCAGATGAGGCCGAGCTGGGCGGTGCGCTCGGGGAACTGGTAGGCGAAGCTCATGGCCACGCCCCCGCCGAAGGAGTGGCCGACCACGCTGACCCGCCGCAGCCCGAGTGCGACGACGACGTCACGGACCAGGGCGGCCTGGGCCGCGACCGAGTAGTCCCCGTCGCGCGGCTTGGCGGACGCGCCGAAACCGAGCAGGTCCAGCGCGATCACGTGGCTGTGGCGGCTGAGCGCGGGCAGGACGCCGCGCCAGGTCCGGCGGTTGCTGCCCAGGCCGTGCAGCAGGACCAGCGGAGCACCACCGGGGTGGCCCGCCTCGAGGTACCGCAGCACCTGGCCGTGCAAGGTGATGCTCGACTCCACGCCCGAGCACGCGGCCGGGAGGCGGTGGGTCAGTGCTGCTCGAGCATCGACACCGGGGGTTCGGGGAGCAGATGTCATGGAGTTCAACCGGGGAGTGCGGTGAGTCGTGGTTCCGGAGGTCGGCCAGGCGTACTGGGGGGTTGCACGCCTGGCCGACAACCGAAGCGGCCCCGGGGAGCGTGGCCGCTTGACTTGTGGGGCCTCCACGTTGGCACGTCACCGGTATCCGGGCGAGGTCCGAACACGCTGACTTGGTGGCCGAACCAGCCAGAAAACGAAATGCGAGGACTTCGCTCCGAGGGCGACCAGCGCTAGTGTCGCCTGTCCGCGCCGAAGGCGTGGCCCGGGTCAGCGGCCGTCGAGCATGCGGTCCGACCCAGGTACCTCACCGGCAACGAGGCCGAGGATGACCGCACAGCTATCCGAGGCCAGGAGCTCGGGGCGGCAGGAGTTCAGCACCACCGAGCCGGACCTGGCGATCGACTACCTGCAGCACGCCTACCGGACGGGCATGCGGATCAGTGGTCCTCGGGACGGGCAGGTGTACTCGCACATCCGCCTCGACGCGGGCACGTTCGCCATCGACGACGCGCGGATGCCGCTGGACGTGATGATCCAGCAGGAACCGTTCAACTCGCTCGTCATCGCCACGCTGTGGGCAGGCAGGTTCGAACGCGAGTGCGGCGGTGTGAGCGAGCGGTTCGTGGCCGGTGACGTCTTCATCGACGCCGAGCCCACCCTGCCCGCCAACGCGCGGCTGATCGAGGTCGAGGGGCAGACCGTGATGTTGGATCTGGACGTCCTCGCGCAGGTCGCCGCCACCGAACCCGGCCGCGCACCGGGGCCGATCCGCTGGACCGGCTTCCGGCCGGCGTCCCCCTCCTCGGCCGCGCACTGGCAGCACACGGTCAACTACCTGCGCGGGCTGCTCGCCAACGAGGAGGCGGCCGTCCAGCCCCTGATCAGGGGGAACGCGGCGCGGCTGCTGGCGGCGACGGCGCTGGCGACGTTCCCGAACACCGCGGTGGTCGACCCGACCGCGCAGGAACGCCACGACGCCACCACGGTCACCGTGCGGCGGGCCATCGCCTTCATCGAGGAGCACGCCCACGTCGACATCAGCCTCGCCGACATCGCCGCCGCGGCGAACGTGAGTATCCGGGCGGTGCAGTTCGCCTTCCGCCGCCACCTCGACACCACGCCGATGGCGCACGTACGCGCGGTGCGGCTGGACCGGGTCCACCAGGAGCTGCTCGTCGCCGACCCCAGCCGAGGGGCCACCGTCACCGACATCGCCACCCGCTGGGGGTTCTACAACCACAGCCGGTTCGTCACCCGGTACCGCCGCGCCTACGGCATCGCACCCCGCCACACCCTGCACCACCGCTGATCGGGCGGGTAACACCGCGCCGGTCACCGCAGGCCCGTGACCCCGGCGGCTCCGCGCAGCAACGTCCGGCGCAGCGTCTCCTCGCTGCCCAGCCCACTGCGCCGGGCCGCCGTGGCGCGCGTCTCGCCGGAGCGCAGCAGCGCCGTGGCGGCCTCCAGGCGTACCGAGGTGACGTAGGCCGCCGGCGTGCAGCCGATCTCCGCCTGGAACAGCCTGCTCAGGTGCCGCACGCTCAGGCCGGCCCTGGCGGCGAGCGCGGCGAGGCAGTGGTCGGCGGCAGGGTCGGCGGCGATCTGGTCGCACAGCGTGCGCAGGGGCTGGCGGCGCGGGCGCGGTGTGCGGGCCGGCACGGACAGCTGCGGCTGGGCCCCGAGCCGGCGCATGAACACGACGAGGTCCCTCGCGACGTCGTGCGCCAGCTCGTCGCTGCCATCCTCCTCGACCAGGGCCAGCGCCAGGTCGATGCCGGCGCTCACACCCGCCGAGGTGATGATCGGCCCGTCCCGCACGTAGATCGCGTCCTCGTCCACCGAGACGCCCGGGAAGCGGCGGGCCAGCGTGCCGGTGTGCCGCCAGTGGGTGGTGGCGCGGCGGCCCTCCAACAGGCCGGCGCTACCGAGCGCGAACGAGCCGGCACACACCGAGCCCACCCGCCTGGCCAGGGGCGCCAGTCGCCGGATCGCGGTCAGCACCGCCGCCGGGGTGCCGCCGACCAGTACCTCTCCGCCAGGCACCAGCAGGGTGTCGAGGTCGAGCACCTCGGTGGCCGCGCACTGCACCCCCAGCCGCAGGCCGCCGGAGGTGGTCGCGTCCCGCCCGTCCGGCGAGCACACCGTGACCCGGTAGAGCGCGCCCATCGCTGTCGCCACATCGAACACCTCGAGCGGCCCTGTGACGTCGAGCAGCCGCACCCCGTCGTAGACGAGGACCACGAGGTCGAGCGGGTCCCCGGGGCCGGTGGCGGCGGCGTGCATGGCAGCAGGGTAGGCCGCCGGGCCGGACCGCCTTGCCGCCGATGGCCGGATCCGAGGGCTTCGTGGCCGACTCCGGGCCTGGTGTCACCGGGTCGTTACGCCAGGGTAATGGGTGGTCCCAAGGATTCCTCTGACAGCGCCGGAGCCTGGGCACCGGCGGTCATCGGAGTTGGAGAGGCGGCCAACCGTGTCGGAGAAGAACGCACTCGCGGTCAGTATCGGGGTACTCGGAGGGCTGTTCGGCATCGCATCGGAGACCCTCGCCGGCGTGCTCACCTCCTCCCGCGCGGTCTCCCCGGACCCGTCCCGCGTGCCGGCGCCGGCGCCCTCGTCACCGAAGGAGCGGTCCGCATGAAGCTGCAGCACAACCTGGGTGGGTTGGAAGGGCTGGACGGGCCGATCGACTTCGAGAAGCGGGTGTTCGTCCAGGACTGGGAACGGCGGATCTTCGGCATCCACGCCGCGATGATGGGCCTGAGCAGCTCGCTGCGCGAGGCACTGCCCGGCTACGACCTCGATGCCGTACCGACCGCGTTCGACAGCACGTGGACCTGGGCCGACCTGCGCAAGGGCGCCGAGGCGATGAACCCGTTCGCCTACTTCCAGTACCGGTACTACGAGAAGTGGCTGGGCGGGATCACCGGCTATCTCGTGGAGCACGGCTACGTCGAGGAGGCCGAGCTGGCCGCCGCGACCGAGCAGTACCGCGCCGAGCCGGCCGCCGCCCTGCCCGACCGTGACACCGACGTGATCGACGAGCAGGTCATCCGCTACCTGCGTGAAGGCGACTCACCCCGGCGCGGCCCGGCGGCTCCGGCGTTCGCGGTCGGCGATCGGGTGCTGGTCGCGGATCCGCCGGCCGGCGAGCACACCCGGCTGCCCGGTTACCTGCGCGGCTGCCCGGGCGCCATCGCGAGGGTCTTCGAGGGCAGCTACGCCTACTTCTGCTCCACCGGCGCCGACGGTCTCGGCGAGCCGGTGCCGGTGTACGTGGTCCGCTTCGAGCCCGCCGACGTGTGGGGCCCGACCGCCGAGCCGAACGCCGGCCCGCTGTTCGCCGAGCTCTACCAGACCTACCTCGCACCCCACCCCACCCCGAGCCAGGAGACCGCGCGATGACCGCACAGTTCGGCTACCCCGACGACCGCGAACAGCGCAGCGCTGCCCAGGTGCGCGCGCTGGAGGCACTGCTGATCGAGAAGGGCGTGATCGGCAGCGGCACGGTCGACAAGGTGCTCGGTTACTTCGAGTCCGAGATGACGCCGCTGAACGGGCAGAAGATCGTGGCCAGGGCGTGGACCGACCCCGAGTTCGCCAGGCTGCTGGCCACCGACACCCCGGCCGCCGTCGCCGAGCTGGACCTGCCCCACGGCATGGCGGGCGCCGAGGGCGAGCATCTCGCCGCGGTGCTCAACGAGCCCGGCGTGCACAACCTGGTGATCTGCACGCTCTGCTCGTGCTTCCCCTGGCCGGTGCTGGGGCTGCCGCCGTACTGGTACAAGGACCCGGTGTTCCGGGCGCGCGCCGCGCGGGAGCCGCGCACGGTCCTCGGTGAGCTGGGCGCGCCACTGGACGCCGACACCGAGGTGCGGGTCTGGGACGCGAGCGGGCACTCGCGCTGGTTCGTGGTGCCGCAGCGCCCGGCCGGGACCGACGACCTGTCCGAGGCGCAGCTCGCCGGGCTGGTCACCACCGAGTCGATGATCGGGGTCGCGCTGGTCGACGCCCCCACCCCGGCCTGAGAGGAGGAGTCGCCGAGATGAGCGAAGTAGAGCAGGTCGACTTCCGGCAATACCCGAGCTGCGTCACCGACCTCAACCAGCCGACGTTCGACGCGGACTGGCAGCGCCGCGCGTTCGGGCTGGCCGTGGCACTGTCCGAGTTCGGGCACTACCCGTGGCAGGACTTCCAGCGGGAGCTGATCACCGAGATCGGCGGCTGGGAGCAGGCACCGACGGACTCGCGGGGGCGCTGGGAGTACTACGAGCACTGGGTGGCCGCGCTGGAGAGCGTGGTGCGCGGTCACGGCCTGCTCGAGGACGGCTACGTGAACCCCGAGGACCGGGACGGCGACTAGTGTCCAGTCGCCGAAGTCCTTTGACGATCTCCGGCGCCCAGATGGCGCCTCGCGGCGTTGTCGTCGCGGTCGATACAACAGCGGTATCGACCGCT
>DATAYB010000092.1:0-11875 GCA_036272795.1 Pseudonocardia sp. | reverse complement strand
ACCACCGGCGCCTCGTCGGCGGTGCGCAGCCGCTCGATCTCGCGGATCGGCTGGCCGGGGGACAGCTTGAGCTCGGTGGCTTCCTCGGCGGTCGCCGGCCGGGTCTGCGTGGCCAGCACCCGCAGCCCCGGCTTCATGCCGGCCTCGCGGATCATCCGGGTGTAGCTCAGGGTGGCGTCCAGTGCGTGCCGGTGGGTGGGTACCGAGGTGACGTAGGTGCCGCTGCCGTGCCGGCGGACCAGGTAGCCGCCCTCGACCAGCGCGCCGACCGCCTCCCGCACGGTGGCCCTGCTGACCTGGAAGCGCTCGGCCAGCAGCTGCTCGTTGGGCAGCTTGCTGCCGGCCGGCGTCGTGCCGGTACGCAGATCGCTCAGCAGGCCGTCGCGGACCAGCTCCAGCCGGCTGTTCCCCACGGGCATCGAGACGTAGGCCCCTTCCATTCGTTCCGTCGCGCCAGGCTGGTCTTGGTCCTGCCCGCGGATCCGGCAACCGTACCCGCCGGTCGCGCCGGTCCCCGGCATTGATCGTCACGCCACCCGGTCAGGTTGTCGGTGAGGTCGCCCGTCAGGTCTGGCTGGCGATCTCCAGCACGGCGCGTACCTGGGCGGCCACGTCCGGCGCACCGGGCAGCTCGCCCGCGAAGATCGCGCTGCCGATGGTGAACCCCCAGGCCCCGGCGCGCGCCAGCGTGCGGATCTGCTCGGCCGAGGTGACCGAGCCCGCCGCGATCACCGGCCCGCTGGAGGCGGTGACCACCGCCTTGGTCAGCTCGGCGATGTCGGCGGTGGCGTGTCGGTAGGCGAGCAGGTCCACGCCGTGCACGCCCGCCGTGCCGGTCAGGGCGGCGGCGCTCCGTGCGATCTCCTCGACGGTGCCCTCCAGCACGCTGGGGTGGCCGACCACGCGCCCGGGGAACGGGCAGTACCTGACCGCGGAGCCGCGCAGCATGGGCAGGGTGGCGTCCGGGTTGGTACCGCCCAGAATCCAGTCGACGCCGGCCGTCAGCGCTGCCTCGACGGACCTGACCTCCGCATCGCGGCTCTCCGAGACGACCTCGAGCATGGTCACGAAGCCCGCCTCGTGCGCCGCGTCGTTGATCTCCTTCTGCCGCGCGGGGGTGGCGCCGACGTCCTTGAAGCCGAGGTAGCGCAGGCCGGTGGGGGCGAGCGCGGCGACGTGGTCCACGGCGTCCGGCACGGTCGCGTCGTGCTGGGTCAGCATGAACACGAAATTGATCACTTGCTGGTCTCCTCGGAGGGTGGTTCCGGCAGCTCGGGCAGTACGTCGGCCAGCGTCGGCACGACGTAGTCGGGGTGGATGTCGAACCGGTCCAGGTCCTGGCTCCGGGTTGCTCCGGACAGCACCAGCACGCCGGCCATGCCCAGCCGCTGGCCCATTGCGACGTCGGTTGCGACGCGGTCCCCGACCATCGCGGCGCGGCCGGGGGCGACGCCCAGCCGGTCCAGCACCGCCGCTCCCATGTGCCGGCTGGGCTTGCCGACCACCGCCTCGGCGGCCCGCCCTGTGCAGGCCTCCAGCGCGGCCAGCATCGCGGCGCAGTCCGGGAGGCCGCCGTCGGCGGTGGGGCAGTAGGGGTCCGGGTTGGTGGCCACGATCGCCGCGCCGGCCCGCACCGCGCGGAAGGCGGCCAGCAGCTTGGCGTAGTCGAAGGTCCGGTCGAAGGACACCACGACGACCTGCGCGCGGCGGGGGTCGGTGACCACGTCGAACCCGGCGCGCGCGCAGAGCTCGTCGACCAGTGGCTCGGCGACGGTGAGCAGGCGTGCGCCGGGATGCTCGGTGACCAGGTAGCGCAGCAGCGAGTCCAGCGCGGTGACGACGTCCTCGACGCCGGCCCGGATGCCGAGCGACCGGAGCTTCGCGGCGTACTGCTCGCCGGTCTGCAGCGGCTTGTTGGTCACGAACACGACCCGGGAGCCGTGCGCGCGCATCCGGGCAATGGCCTCGGCGGCACCCGGTAGCACCTCTTCGTCGACGTAGACCGTGCCGTCGAGGTCGAGCGCGTAGCCGTCGAACATCGTGCCGGGCCGCCTCAGTACGCCCGCCGCCGCGGTCATCCTCAGCCGACCAGCCACTGGGTCCTGGCCAGCACGTCCGCCACGTCGTCGGCG
This sequence comes from Pseudonocardia sp., assembly GCA_036272795.1. GTDB lineage: Bacteria > Actinomycetota > Actinomycetes > Mycobacteriales > Pseudonocardiaceae > Pseudonocardia. Next base: position 9,743 of record DATAYB010000092.1, on the reverse strand, counting down.
GTCCACAGTCCCGTGACCTCGGCGAGGTCGACCACGGTGAACCGGTCGCGCATGAGGTGGCAGTTGCCCACCGCCCAGTGCACGGTGCCGAACTCCGGGCACGGGTCCAGACCCGAGAACCGCCACGGCGCGCCGGCGTCCCGCAGCACCGCGGTGATCGTCTCCGGTGAGGCGAGCAGGTCCCCGACGGCGCCGTCGTGGCTGGCCCAGTTCGTGCACAGCCGCTGCAGCCGGTCCCGGTTGCGGTTGATCCACTCGAGCTTGCGGCGGTAGGCGTGCCAGCACTCCCTGGCGGTGGCGCCGTCGGCGTCCAGCGGGGCGAACGCGGCGAACACCCGTTCCCGCATCTCGTCCTCGTCGAGGCGGCGCACCAGCACCACGGCGCGGTCGGTGAGGCGGGCCCGCAGCCGCTGCCAGATGGCCGCCGCTACCACGCTGGCCACGCCGACCTGCGAGCCGTGCGAGGCGGCCGGCATCCCGTGCGCGCCGGCGTGCATCTCGAGCAGGTGGCTGATGGTGTGCTCCGTGCCCGAGGACGGCGAGGTGCGCCCGGCCAGGCCCATCGCCAGGCCACCTCGGGTGAGCCCGCCGGCCAGTGCGGTGACGGCATGCGGCGAGCCGTCCCGCAGCCCGTCGACCGCGTCCAGCACGTCCCGGCCGCCCCTGCGCAGCACCTGCACCACGGTGGCCGAGTACGAGGTGTCGAAGCCGGCGGCGGCGGCCAGGTACCAGTCGGCGGAGGCGGTGAACATGGACAGCTGGTCCCCGAGCCCGGCGCAGGTCATGGCTCTCGGCGCGGCGGCCAGCACGTCGGAGTCGATCACCAGCGCGTCCGGCCAGCGGCTCGGTGTGGTGCGCTTGGTGCCGTTGCGCAGCAGGACCGACTGGTCGTCGGCGAACCCGTTCACGCTGGCGGCGGTCTGCACCACGACGTGCACCAGGTCGAGCTGCTGGGCGGCCACCTTGCCGAGGTCGGCCATCGTGCCGGAGCCGACGGTCACGAGGCTGCCCGGCCCGACCTCGGCGACCCGCCGGACCGTCTCCGCCACGGTGTGCTCGTCGGCGTGCACCTGGCCGGCGCTGCCGTGCGGCCGCAGTACCACCGGCACCGGGAGATACCGCCCGCCGAGCGCCTCGCACACCACGTCGACGACGTCACCGCCGCCTGCGCCGGGGCTCTTCGGGGTGGCGTCGCAGAGCACGGCGACCGCGCCGCCCTCGGGCACCCCGAGGCGGGCCAGGCTGTCCGCGACGGTGTGGATCGCCGCCGGGCCCCGGATGACCTCGCGCAGCCCGATCGGCAGCAGGTCGCGCGCGTCCGGGGCGGCGCCGGCCACGGCCCTGATGTCGTCGAGGGTGTCGACGGTGATTTCCTGACCTCTGGTCACGTGAGTGCTTCCTCGACTCCGTCGAACAGGGCGCGGTACCGGCCGTACGCGTCGGCGTAGACCTCCCGCGTGCGTGGGTCGGGCAGGTAGGTCTCGGCGGCGAGCCGGACGCTGTGGCGGACGGCCTCGTCCAGGTCGCGGAAGATCCCGTCGGCCACGGCGGCGAGCAGGGCGGCGCCCAGCACGGTGGCCTCCGGCACGTCCACGGCCCGTACCGGGCGCCCGGTCACGTCCGCCTTGATCTGCATCCAGGTGCGGCAGCGCCCGCCGCCGCCCACCACGTGGATCTCGCCGGCGCCGAGGCCGAGCTCGGCGAACCGGTCGGTGATGTCGCGCAGCGCGTAGCCGCAGCCCTCCAGGACCGCCCTGGCGAGCGCGGTGCGGTCGTGCGCCATCGACAGCCCGGCGAACACGCCCCGCATCCGACCGTTCCAGCGCGGTGCCATCGAGCCGGACAGTGCCGGCAGGAACAGCAGCCCGTCGGACCCCGCCGGCGCCTCCCCGGCCAGATCCAGCACCTCGCCCTGGGGCACCCCGAGCACGTTGCGGGCCAGCCACAGCGTGCTGCCGCCGGACACGAACCCCGGGTTCTCCACCAGGTACCGGCCCGGCACCGCGTGCGCGTGCGTCTCGACCAGCCCCGTGCCACTCGGCCTGGTCGCGGGCTCGTGCGCGTTGTGCTCGCGGCCGTTGCGCGCGGACCCTCCGGGTTCGAAGGCGCCGCGCTCGAAGACGGCGTCGTCGGGGTGGCCGACGTCGAACTCGGCGTGGTCGGACACGGCGCCGCCGAGGCCGTCGTCGAACACGGGGTCGGCGGCGCACACCGCGACCGGCTCGGCGGTCCCGGTGACGTCGGCGACCGGGCCCGGCGCGATCACCCCGGCGCCGATCGAGCCGGCGTGGTCGTCGCCGGTGCCGACCAGCACCCGGCAGCGCGTGCTCAGGCCGAGGTCGGCGGCCGCCCCCGGTGTGAGGGTGCCGACGACGTCGGTGGACTCGTGGATCGCGCCCAGCTGAGCCTCCGAGAGCCCGGCCGCCGCGAGCAGCTCCCGCGACCAGGCGCGGGCGGTGACGTCGTAGAGCAGGCTCGACGAGGCGTTGGCGTGGTCGATCGCGAGCACGCCGGTGAGCTGGTACAGCAGGTAGCCGGCCGCCGGTGGGAACGCGACCGCCCGCGCGTACACCTCGGGCAGGTGCTCCCGGAGCCAGAGGATCTTCGGTGCGGTGTGCGAGGAGTCCGGCATCAGCCCGGTGATCGCGAACAGCCGTTCGGCGCCGACCCGGGACAGCAGCTCCTCGGTCTGTCGCTCCGCCCTGCGGTCCAGCCAGATGATCGCCGGGGCGAGCGCGGTGCCGGCGGCGTCCATCGCCACCACCCCGTCGACCTGGCAGGCCAGGCTCAGTGCGGTCACCTCGCCGCCGTTGATCCCACCGCTGCGGACCAGGCCGGTCACCACGGTGGCGAGCGCGGCGGTCCAGTCGTCCGGGTCCTGCTCCGCCTCCGCCGGCCGGGGGTGGGCGATCTTGAGCTCGGCCGAGGCACTGGCGCACACCTGGCCGCCGCCGCCCAGCAGGAGCCCCTTGACGCTCTGCGAGCCGACGTCGACGCCGATCACGTACCCCACGGCTACGTGTCCCCGCCCTGGCCGGTGCGGACCTTCTCGTCGGCGGCCACGTGGACCTCGGAGTCCCCGGTGGCCATCACGGCGCCCGCCACCGCCAGCGCCTCGGGCCGGCGACGGCCCAGCCAGAACGCCGCCGCCGCGACCACGACGACCCAGCCGACGATCACGTACACGAACGACCCGTACGGCTGCGTGGTGTTCTCGAGGATCTGGCCGATCAGCAGGCCGGTCATCAGCACGATGCCGAGTACCGGCAGGACCAGGTGGAAGAAGGCGTTGAAGTCCGGCCGGCCGCGCAGGAACCGGATGGCCGCGAGGTTGGTCAGCACGTAGACCGGCAGGATGCCCAGTGTCAGCAGGAAGCCCAGGTAGCCGTAGACGTTGCTGCCGCCGGTCGGGTCTCCGAGTCCGCCCGACAGCGCGCCGACGATCAGCGCGACCGCGATGGAGAACGCGCCCTGGGTGAACACCGCGTTGGTCGGCGTCTTGCGCTTCGGGTTGACGTGGGCGAACCACTTCGGCAGCAGACCTTCGCGGCCCATCGCGTAGAAGATCCGGATGATGCCGTTGTTGCTGTTCACCATCACCGCGAACATGCTCGACACGGACGCCACGATGATGAACAGGGTCATCCAGGGCGCGTAGCGCGCGGCGAGGTCGTTCCAGGGCGTGGACGAGCCGGTCAGCGCGTTCGTGGCCTCGGTGCCGAGCCCGTTGACCTCGGCCCAGATGCAGAACACGTAGATCCCGCCGACGAGGATCACCGAGAGCAGGATGGCGCGGGGCACGGTCCGGCGTGGGGTGCGCACCTCCTCGCTGAGCGTGGCGGCTCCCTCGAAGCCGACGAAGCTCAGCGCGGCGAACACGAACCCGGTGACCAGGCCACCCCAGCCGTGCGGCGAGGCGGTCGGGGAGAGCGGAGCGAGCGTGAGGCCGCCCTCGGCGCCCTTCTTGACCACGACGATGACCGCGATCACCATCACGACGATGACCTCGGCGGTGAACAGCACAAGCGCGGTCTTGATGCTGGAGCCGATGCCCTCGTAGGCCAGGAAGATCATCAACAGTGCCGGGACCAGCCCGATCAGCCACCAGGGCACGTTGATGCCGAGCTCGGACTTCAGCGACTCCTGCGCGTAGCTGCCGATCAGCCCGATCTCCGCCGGTGGCAGCAGCGCGTAGGCGACGAACATCAGGCCGCCGGTGACGAAGCCGGAGCGCGGCCCGATACCCCGGGTCACGTAGGTGTAGAACGCGCCGGCGCTGGGCAGCCGGGCGGCCATCGCCATCACGCCGCTCGCCGTGATCAGGATCGCGACGAGGCAGGCGAAGTAGACGAACGGGGTCGCCGCGCCGGCGAACGGGGTGGAGAACTGCGGGTTGAAGAAGGTGGACACCGCGGGGCCCATGATCGCGGCCGACATGATCACGGCGCCGCCGAGACCGATGGCGTTCGCCCGCAGGGCGGTGGGGGACTGTGACGGTGGTTCGTTGCCTGTGGTCATGGCTACCGACCCCTGTGTCGAAAGTCTGTGGCACTCGCAACACACGCCCGGCTCGCTCGCAGGTCGGCACGGCGCGCGCAGAAAAGACATTAGACGTCTGACAACTTGGCGACAAGAGAGTTGGGCGGCATTGGGCCACCCGGGGCGCTGGCCCCGCGTCGGGCCCTGACCGCCCCATGATGCCGGGCCCTGGCCGCCCCGTGATAGGGATACCGCCGTGCGGAACGGACGGATACCGGTGTTGGTGCTCGCTGGCTTCCTCGGTTCCGGCAAGACCACCCTGCTCAACCACCTGCTCGCGAACAGCCTCGACCTGCGCATCGGCGTGATCGTGAACGACTTCGGCAGCGTGGGCGTAGACGCCATGCTGGTCGGCGGCCAGGCCGACGGCGTGGTCTCGATGGGCAACGGCTGCCTGTGCTGCGCGGTGGAGGAGGGTGGCGTCGGCCCGATGCTGGACCGGCTGGCCCGCCGACGCGCCGGCGTGGACGTCATCGTGATCGAGGCCAGCGGGATCGCCGAGCCGGGTGTGCTCGTGCAGCTGGTGCTGAGCTGCGAGAACCCTCGGATCACGTTCGGCGGCCTGGTCGAGGTCGTGGACGCGGCGGAGTTCGAGCGGACCAGGCTCCGGCACACCGAGCTGGACCGGCACGTCGGGCTCGCCGACCTCGTCGTCGTCAACAAGGCCGACCGGGTGGCGCCGGCCGCGCTGGAGCGGGTGCAGGACCTCTGCCGTGCGGTGAACGGCCGTGCGCCGATCGTGGCCACCAGTCACTGCGTGGTGGACCCCCGGCTGCTGTTCGACATCAGCGTGGTGACCGGGCGGCAGCTGATGCTCGGCCAGGCGAACGGCGCCGACGACGAGTCCCTGGCTGGGACCGACCATGCCGACCATCTGGACCACGGTGGTCACTCGGACAACGGCGGCCACTCGGACAACGGTGGTCACTCGGACCACTCCGACCACATGCATGCCAGCTACGACGCTGTCTCGTTCGTCACCGACCAGCCGGTCGACCCCCGCCGCCTCGTGGAGTTCCTCAGCGAGCGGCCGGAGGGGGCGTACCGGATCAAGGGGTTCATCAACTTCGGTGTCACCGGGCACCGGCAGCGGTTCGTGCTGCACGCGGTCGGCCGCTACCTGCGGTTCAGCCGGTCGCCGTGGCCGGCGGGGCAGAGCCGGCACACCGCGCTGGAGATCATCGGCTCGGGCCTGGACCGGAGCGCGCTCGGCCTGGCACTGGGGGCCTGCGTGCGCCCCGAGCCGGCCGACGGGGACGCGATGCTGGCCGTGATCCGCTACACGTTCTAGCGCCCGTGGAGCACTAGACGCGGCACCTGCGCCAGATCACGTCGATGCCGACCTCGGCCGGCGAGAGTGGCTCCGGGTTGGGCCGCCGCGCCACCTCGGCGAAGCCGAGCCTCCTCGGCATGGCCGCGCTGCGCGCATTGGCCTCGTCGTGGTGGATCTCGACCCGGTCGGCACCGATCCGGAACGCCTCGTCGGCGAGCAGCCCGATCGCCTGGGTAGCGAGCCCGGCGCCGGTGTGCCCCGGGTGTAGCCAGTAGCCCACTTCGAGGCCACCCGGCCCGATCCGCGCCATCAGCCCGCAGCTGCCGATGACCTCACCGCCGACGACCTCGCCGTCGGAGTCGCCGCCGGTCACGATGGCGTAGCCGTACGACGTGCCGTCGGCCCACTCCAGCCGGTTGCGCTCGATGAACCGCTGCGCGTCGAGCTCGGTGAAGCCGTCGCGGACGAAGGACAGCCACGGCGCCAGGTGCTCGATCGACGCGCTGACCACGCGGTACAGCGTGCCCGCGTCGCCGGCGCGCCAGCGGCGCAGGCTGACGCAGTGTCCTTGCAGAAGCTCCGCCGGCGCGTGCATTCGCCGATCAGAGCAGTGTCGCCGCGCGGCCACAACGGGTTATCAGCCGGCGGGCGTCGGGGTCCCGCCCCGCGCGTCAGCCCGCCGGCGCGGCGCCCTTCAGTGTGACCTGGACGAAGGGGCGCTCGGTGAGCCCGAGCACAGTGAGGGTCTGCAGCACCTCGGCCGAGGCGTCCATCAGCACGAGCTGCTCGCCGCGCTCGTGCAGGTAGCCGGCGGCCCGCTGCAGCGCGATCGCGCTGGCGGGGGCGATCGCCTTCACAGCGGCCATATTGATCACCAAGACGCCGTCCGCGCCCGCTGTGTGCAGCGCGGCCGCGAACGGCCCCGCATGGTCGTCGGTGATCTCCCCGCCCAGTACCAGCTGGTCGTCACGTCGTTCCGCCGACCAGCTGAGGTCCTCGACACTGCTCACTTCAATGTCACCCACCCTTGAGGCTCTATCTCCGCTCCCGGGTAGCCGCGGCGCGGCCGTCCCAAGATCAAGACCTAGGTACCCGGGGTGGTTCAGCGCAAAACCTGAAGGGGTGTCGGTCACACACTGGACCGGTACCGAACGGTTCCTCACTTGCGGCGCGCCAAAGGTATGAGCTAGCAGAGCGTCAGAGGACTTTCTCGCCGTACATCTCGCCAAGCGGGTCGGCGATGAGCTCGATGCGGGCGCCATCGGGGTCGCGGAAGTAGACCGAGACGGTGCTGTGCACAGCGTGCTCGACGCCGGCCTCCGCCAGCCTGTCGACCAGCTTGCGCCACTGCTCGGGTGCCACACTGATCGCCATGTGGTGCAGCCCGCCGAGCACCTCCGAGTACGGGCCGACGTCCAGCCCTGGGAAGTCGAAGAACGCCAGCAGGTTGCCGTTGCCGATGTCGAAGAAGAAGTGCGAGGAGCCGGGGTAGTCCCGGTTGTCGATCAGTTCGGTGAGCGGGAAGCCGAGCAGGTCCTGGTAGAAGCGGATCGTCCGCTCGACGTCGCCGCTGATCAGCGCGGTGTGGTGCAGGCCCCGCGCGGTGGAGGCGGGGCGCTGGTCGCTCGCGTGCAGATGGTCGGCGCGGATGCGTTCGCGCGTGGCCTCGATGGTGGCCAGGTCGGGTGCGGTCATCGTGGTCTCCCGTTGCCTCGAGTGGGTGGGTGGGTCCGTGACTCTGCCGTTCAGGTGCCTGCCGTTCAGGTGCCCTGCCGTTCAGTTGCCCAGCGTGGCGTGCATCTCCCAGACCAGGACCTCGGCCGCCTCGGTCGCGGTGAGCCGCTGTCCGCCGGTGGCGGTGAACCGGACCGCGTCGCCCGCGACCAGCTCGCCGGCGCCCTCGAGGGTGACCCTTCCGCGCGGCACGAACAAGTGCAGGAACGGGGCCTCCGGTAGCTCGACGGACTGGCCGGGTGCAAGCCGGGCGGCGTGCAGCGCGGCGTACCGGTTGCCGATCCGGATGGCCGTCTCGTCGGCGTGCTCCGGCATGCCCGACGCGACTGGGACCAGGCCGGAGGCCAGGCGCGCGTCGTCGATCTCGAGCTGCTCGTAGCCGGGGGTGGCGCCCGCACCGTCGGGCACGACCCACATCTGCACGAAGTGCACCGGGTCGCGGTGTGTCTCGCCGCGAAGGCGCCACGAGTCGTTCTTCTCCGAGTGCAGGATCCCGGTGCCGGCGCTCATGCGCTGCGCGAGCCCGGGGTAGATGACGCCGGAGTGGCCGGTGGAGTCCTGGTGCACCAGCGAGCCGCGCAGCACCCAGGTCACGATCTCCATGTCCCGGTGCGGGTGGGTCTCGAACCCTTCGCCCGGCGACACGATGTCGTCGTTGTTCACGAGCAGCAGGCCGTGGTGGGTGTTGGTGGGGTCGTAGTTCTGGCCGAAGGAGAACGAGTGCTTCGAGTCGAGCCAGCTGATCTTGGTCGCCTGCCGGTCCTGGCCTCGGCGGATGTCGAGCGTCGGCGTCGGGCTCATGTCGGGTCCTCTCGGGGCGGTGTCGCATCATCTGGTTGATGCTTCATCTACCTGCGTCAAACATAGCTGACATGTCAACTATTCCGGTACTGTGCGGGAGTGACGGAGACACGGTGGCTCGACGCACATCAGCAGCATGCCTGGCGCGGCTACCTGCGTATGCAGGCGCGGCTCAGCGCGCGCATGCACCGCGAGCTGCAGGCCGACGCGGGCCTCTCGCTGGGCGACTTCGATGTGCTGGTCGCGCTGAGCGAGGCTCCGCGGCAGCGGCTGCGCCCGTTCGAGCTTGCCGCCGCGCTCGAGTGGGAGAAGAGCCGGCTGTCGCACCACGTCCGGCGGATGGAGCAGCGCGAGCTGGTCACCCGGGAGGATTGCGAGGACGACGGCCGGGGCGCCGTCCTCGCCCTCGCCCCGCTCGGCGCCGAGGCGCTCACCCGGGCGGCGCCTCGGCACGTCGAGATCGTTCAGCAGCTGGTCTTCGACGGCCTCACCGAGTCGCAGGTGCGGGCCCTCTCCGAGATCGCCGACGCCGTGCTCGCGCGGCTCGACGATCCGGCCTGAGCGTTCGCTCGACGTTAGCTTGCTAGCTTGCTAGCATCGGTCGGGTGGTCGACGAGGGCGTCAAGCAGTTCAACGTGTACCTGCCGGTCGGGCTGATCAGGCAGGTGAAGCACCACGCCATCGAGACGGGTTCGTCGCTCTCCGCGCTGGTCGCCGAGGCGCTGCGGGCGTACCTCGAGGACGTCCGGGCACACCCGTCGGCGGCCGATTCCGGGCCGACCGCGCCGAGGCCCGTCGACCAGTCATCCGAGCAGTGAGCTGAGAAGGGGACCCGACATGGCTACCGAGGGCATCGAGGCTGTCTTCCTGGAGACCCACAACTGGGGCGCCTCCGCCAGGTTCTTCCAGGCGCTGGGCTTCCAGGTGGAGTTCGAGACCGACCATTCCTCCGGCGTGCTGCGCAACGGCGACGGCCCCTACGTGTTCGTCGCCGAGGTCCCGGCGGACCGGGCACCGACGGCGCAGGTCGTGCTCAAGGTGGCCGACGCCGACGCGGTCCGGCTCGACCCGGTGGTCGACGTGGTGCGGCCCTTCGAGGACACCCACTACGGGACCAGGGAGATGACCGTGCGCGACCCCGACGGGCGCATCTGGAACCTGCAGGCGCCCGGAAAGGGGGAGGCGCACGATGCCGGACCACACCATGCCTGACCTCACCGGGCCCGACCACACAAGGCTCGACCACGCCATGCCTGACCAGCTGACTCCCGTCGCGGACACCACCGCGGTCCGGACCGCGCTGTGGCGGGCGCTGCACCGGCTGGTCGACGCATCGCCGCCTGTGTTCGACGACGAGGTCGGCCTGCGGCTGGCGGACCCGGAGGACGGCTGGCGC
>DATAYB010000091.1:0-21217 GCA_036272795.1 Pseudonocardia sp. | reverse complement strand
CGCGCCCATGGCCAGGCCGAGCACCAGGCGCAGCACGAGCAACAGCACCGGCCCGTCCACGAACAGCTGGGCGAGCGAGGCGAGCACGAACACGACCAGGTCGAACACCAGGATCTTCTGCCGGCCGATGCGGTCGGTGATCGGCCCGAAGATCAGCGCGCCGAGAAAGATGCCGATCAGCGCCGAGGCAAGAGAGAACCGGTCAATGCGAACTCGACAGATGTCGCGTCTTGACTCTCACCCGACTTCACAGCCGAGGGTCGGCGACATGAGCCCAACACCGCTGACCCTCGCCCACCGGTTCACCGGGGCGTTCAACGCCCGCGACGTCGAACGGCTCGTCGACCTGTTCACCCCGGACGCGACCTATCACGACCTCTTCTACGGCACCTGGACCGGCCACGACGGCCTGCGCGCGCTGTTCACGCGGATGTACACCGAGGGCAGCCGCCACGAGTGGACCATGACGGCCGTCGCGGTGGCGCCGGGACACACCCTCGGCGAGTGGGACTTCGAGCTCACGCTCAGCGAGGTACTGCCCAGCGGCGCCGGCCGGACACTGCGTTACGCCGGCGTCTCGGTGTTCGAGACCAGGGACGGTCGGTGCCACACCTACCGCGAGCACTTCGACCGCGCCGCCGCCCTGCTCGGCGTCGGGATCTCGCCCGGCGCGGTCGCCCGGATCGTGCGCCGCCGCCCGTCCGTGCGGGTCACGCTGCCGTCGGCGCTGATCACGGTACCGAAGTCTGGCACCGGGGCTTTGCCGGAGGCCGATTCCGATTCCGAGTCGGGGGAGAGGGCGGGATCGGGCACGCTGTCCCGGTGAGCGCGCCGGGGTGGCTGTTGATCGCGGAGTTCGCCCGTCGCTGCCGCCTGCCGGTGTCGACGCTGCGCTACTACGACCGGGTCGGGCTGCTCCGGCCCGCCGAGGTGGACCCCGCCAGTGGCTACCGCCGCTACGCCGTCGACCAGCTGCCGACCGCGGTCATCATTGCCGGTCTGCGCGCGATCGGCACCGCGCCGGACGTGATCGCGCGCATTCTCGCCGGTGGTCCGGGTGCCGTGGCCGCGCTGGCCGACGAGCGCACGCGGATCACCGACGAGATCACCCGGCGGGCCGATGCACTGCGCCGCCTCGACAAGCTGTGCCGCCTCAGCGCACCGTGTGGCCCCGAGGAGCTGTGCGGCGCAGGCGGGCTGGCCGGCGGGCGACGGCCGACCCCGGTCCGGCCGTGCCACGTGGAGCTCGCCGCCTCGGAGGTGCCGGCGCTCGCCTTCGATGCCGGCGCCGACGAGCTCGCCGCCGCCATCACTCGGTGCGTGGCGTCCTTGCGGGCCCGGTTGCGCGGCCGCGAGGTGCACGTACTGGGCTGGGGCGCGGTGCTGCCACTGGACCTCGGGGAGCACGTGGCCGGCCACGTCTTCGCCCGCACCGAGCCGGCGCGCGCGGAAGGTGTACCGGGTCCGGTGCCGAGCGGGGTCGAGATGCTCGCGCTGCCACCCGGGTGCGGGGTGCGGGTCGACCACGACGGTGACCACGACGAGCTCGCGCACGCCTACCACGCCGCCCTCATCGAGGTGGACCGGCTCGGCGCGCGCCCCGCCGGCCGCGTGCTCGAGGACTACGGCCCGCTCACCGGTCGGCGCGACGCACCCGCCGTCCGGATCACCGTGCCGCTGCAACCCTGGAGCTGACCGCGGCGTCGGCGCAGGTGCTCAGTTGCCGGTCAGGCCGCCGACCAGGCCGCCGACCAGGCCGTGGTCGTGTCCCTTGCCGCTCTGGTCGTCCCCGCTGTTGTCGTCCGACGAGCCAGAGCTGCTGTTGCCGCCGCCGAGCAGACCATCGACGGTCGAGCCCAGCCCACCGCCCCCGAGCAGGTGGCCGACGCTCGTGCCCTTGGTACCGCCGGAGAGCGGCTCACCCCTGACCCACTCGATCCCGCTCACCGCGCCCATCCCGAGGGCGAACAGCACGAGCGACACGACCACCACGCGTGGCAGCCAGCGGCGGCGGCGCCCGACCGGAGCGGCCTCATTCTGGTCGTACTGGTCGTACGCCGCCGGGGTGGCTGCCGATCGCCCGGGCGCTGGCCTGGCGCCGCCAGGGCGGATCCGGTCCCGGGCGTGATCGAGGAAGCGCTGGTAGACCTCGGTGCTCAGCGCGGTCACCACCGAGCCCGCCGCGGCGCCACCCACGGTGCCCAGCACGCCGAAGTAGGAGCCACATACCGCCGACGACGCGGCCGCCAGGCCCCCGGCCAGCACCTTCGTCGTGGTCAACGAGCGCCCGGACGCGGTTGCCGGCATGTGGCCGGTGGCAGGCGCGTGGCCGGCGGCTTCGATCGGCTCGGGGACCTCCTGGGCTGGCCGCGGGGACATCGGCTGGCCGGGATCCGCCGGCCGGGGGCCCCTCGGTGGGCCGGCGGGCGCCGACCACTGGGCCGAGCGCGGCGGCCCGGCCTGGGGCGGCGGCCCCGTCCGCCGGGGTCCGGGTGGTGGCTGCCCGGCCGGTGCCCACTGACCAGCCGACGGCGGCGGCAACGGCCCGGGACCGCCGTAGCGGCGGTCGTGGTCGGTACCCAGTCGGCGGGTTCGGTGGTCGGAGCCCATGGCCTCCACCATGTCAGCCCGGCCTCGACCGGCCGCGCCCGGTCCGGCGAAACAGGCTCCTAGCTGCGCCCTTGCCGCCCGACCCCCGACGCGCCCCGATGGGTGCGCTGGCCCGCGAGCCTCACCCGTCCCAGGCTCCTGACCAGCGTCGATCTTGGTCACGGTCCGGTGCGGGCGGCGGTGGCGACCTTCGGGCGGCAGGAGGTGGTGGCCAACAGCAAGCCCGCCGTCCCACAGTCGTGTCTGTTTGACGTGACAAGTGGACTTGTCGTGTCCATTTCCAACGACAAGTGGGACGAATGGGACGGTTGGGGCGGCGCGTTCGCCGGTGGTGCCGAGGGAAGACGGCAGGATCTGAGCGTGGACCTGCCGCTGACCGAGTTCGACCCGACCAGTCCGGCCTTGCTGAACCCCCGACCACCCGCGCTGACCGAGGCATTGCCGACCCGCGTGGTGCTGTGCTTCTTTCCCGAGCTGCTCGCCACGCTCGGTGCCGACCGCGGCGCGCGGCCTATTGGGCGGTTCTCCCGCGAGACAGGTGGTGGCCAGATCTTCGTCGTCGACCACCGGGAGGTCCCCGTCGCCGTCTTCCATCCCGGTGTCGGAGCCCCTTTGGCGATCCTGCACATGGAGCAGGCCATCGCGGCGGGCGGACGTGCCTTTGTCGCGTGTGGAGGTGCCGGGGCGGTCGAGCCGGGGCTGGCGCTCGGGCACGTTGTGGTGCCGAACGGGGCGGTCCGGGATGAAGGGACCTCGTTCCACTACGCCCCGCCGTCGCGTCAGATCCATGCCGACCTCGGCGCCGTCACCGTGGCGACCACCGTCCTACAGGAGCGGGAGATCCCGTTCACGGTCGGCACCACCTGGACCACCGATGCGCCACATCGCGAGACAACCGACCGGATCCGCGCTCGCCGTACCGAAGGGTGTGTGACGGTGGAGATGGAGACCGCTGCATTTCTCGCGGTCTCGGCGTTCCGCCACACACGCTTTGTGCAGTTCCTCTACGCGGGCGACGACGTCAGCGGTCAAGCCTGGGACCACCGGGCCTGGACCACGGCCGATGCCCGCCCACAACTGCTCGACCTGGCCTTGGACACGGCCATCCGGCCCTAGTGGACCGCTTCCAAGGGATCGCCCCAGCGCTCACGTCTTCGTCCGCCACTTCGCATGCCGTCCTGTCACTTCGCATACGCTGCACGCCGTGCGAAGTGGCAGCACGCCGTGCGAAGTGGCAGGCGGCGACCTCGGGAGCCCGTGTGACTGAACGGCCGGTCCGGGGGTGGCAGGACTCCGAGGCGCCGCCCGGCCGCTGATCGCGGTGCTACTCGCGGGGTGGTTCGGGGCGTCTCATGAGGCGGCGGGCGGCCTCGACCGGGATTCGGTACGAGCGGCCGACCACGATGGCGGGTAGCTCGCCCCGGCGGATCATCCGGTAGATCGTCATCCGCGATACCCGCACGAGCACTGCGATCTCGGCTACGGTCAGCAGATGTGGCAGGTCGGGCGCCGCCGGTTGCTTGCCCGGTTCGGCACGATGTTCCTCGTTCGCCACTGTTACGGTCCTCGCTCCGCGTCTCGCGCGGATCATCCCCGGTGCGCCGCGCCGGCCGCGGCACCGCTTCGCCTCGTCAATGAGTGCCATCAACACTGCGCCGTCGGGACAGCACAACACGGATAGCGCAGTAGAAACTACGAGGAAGCCGCCATAAGGGATGCCTAAGAGAGCCCTAACCTTGTGGGCAATTCGTCGCGTGCCGGCGCCTCATCCCCGCCCACAGTGAGCACGATTCGGCCGAAATGCTGTTGCGCATCGAGTCCGTCGTCGGCCAGCGCGGCGTCGTGCAGCGCGTAACGGCCGCCGACCACGGGGTTCAGCTCACCCGATGCGACCAGCTCGACCAGTCGCGCCAGGTCGGCCTTCGTGCCCTGCATGTAGAACAGCAGGCTGATGTGGTTGCGGTAGAGCGTCCGCACGTTGAGGCTGACCTCGAAGCCGGTGGTACCGCCGGAGCAGAACAGCCGCGCGCCTCGGCCGAGCGTCTGCAGGGTGCCGGCCAGGGTGGCGGTGCCGGAGTTGTCGAAGGCCGCGCTGACCCCCCGACCGGCCGTGGCGGCGCGGACCTGAGCCGGCCAGTCCGGGTCGCGGTAGCTGAACACGACGTCGGCACCCAGCTCGCGCACGGCATCCTGCTTCCAGCCAGGGCCGGTGACCGCGAACACGCGGGCGCCGAGCAGCCGGCCCAGCTGGACGGCCGCGACCCCGCACGCACCGCCCGCCCCCATCACCAGCAGGGTGTCCTCGGCCGTCAGTCGCGCCCGTTGCACCATGCCGTGCCAGGTCGTCGTATAGGCGACGCCCAGCGCGGCGGCCGCCCCGAAGCTCACCGAGGCGGGCAACGGGACCAGCTGGCCGGCCGGCACGCGCACGTACTCGGCCCGCCCGCCGTGGGTCTGCACACCGAACAGCCGCTGGTGCTCGCAGTAGTTCTCGCCGGCACCGGCCAGGCAGGGTGCGCACCGGCCGCAGGCGATCACCGGGTACACGGCCACGCGGTCACCGACGGCCACGCCCTGGACGTCGGCGCCCACCTCCGCCACCACACCGGCCGGGTCGACCCCGCCGATGTGCGGCAGCTCGACGCCGGTCATGCCGAACCCGGTGCGGCGGGTCTCCACGTCCGGGCCCCGGTTGACCGACACCGCCCGCACCGCGAGCAGCACCTCGCCGGGCCCCGGTGCAGGGCGGGGTACCTCCCGCCAGGCGAGTACATCGCTGCCGCCGTGCCGGTCGAACACGACGGCCCGCATCGTCGCGCCGGTCTCCACACCGGAGAACGCCATGTCAGCGGAAGCCGGCGGTGACGCCGCCATCCACCGAGTAGTTCTGCCCGGTCACCCAGCTCGACTCGTCGGAGGCCAGGTAGACGGCCATGTAGGCGATGTCGTCGCCTTGGCCGGCCCGGCGGATCAGGTGCATACCGAGCTGGAACGCGCGCAGCTCGTCGCCGACGGCCGCGTCGGTGGCCGGCGAGGCGACGAACCCCGGCGAGATCACGTTGGCGCGGACGCCGTCGGCGGCGCCCTCGGCCGCGAGGGTCTTGGTCAGCCCGATCACGCCGCCCTTCGCGGCGGCGTGCGCGGCCTGGCCAAGCGGCGCGATGCCGCGGACGCCGGACATCGAGGCGGTGTTGATCACGGAGGCGTTGCCGGAGCGGCGCAGGTGCTGCCAGGCCGGCTGCGTGGTGTGGAAGATGATGTCCAGCTCGACGGTCATCACGTGGCGCCACAGCTCCAGGGACATCTCGGCGAACGGGGCGAACCCGAACCCGGCGGCGTTGTTGTAGAGCACGTCGATGCCGCCCAGCGCCTCCGCCGCCGCATCCACCCAGGCGGCCGCCGCGACGGGGTCGGCCAGGTCGACGGTGTGCCCGGTGACGTCGTGGCCGAGCGCCCGCAGCGCGTCAGCGGTCTTCTCCGCCGCGCCCGGCTGCACGTCGCAGCCGACGATGCGGGCGCCCTCTCTCGCGAACATGGCCTGCGCTGCTTCGCCCTGCCCGCCCGCCGTCCCGGTGATCAGTACGCGCTTGCCGTCGAGCCGCATCGGTTCCTCGCCTCTCCTGGTCGGGCCGGCGGTCAGCTGAACACCGGGGTCAGGTCGATGTAGATCTGCCAGTCCGCCACTCGGTCGCCCTGCCAGCGCAGCACGTCGAGGTTGGGCACGGTGACGTGCTTGCCGTCGGTCCGCACGTACTCCACCTCGATCCGCACGGCCGTCACGTCGGGCCCGGTGTCCCAGACCTCGAGCACATGGTGGGTCAGCCCGGCGATGGTGCCGAAGAAACCGGTGACCGCATCGCGCACCGCGGCTGAGCCGACCACCGGCTCGGCGTTGCCGAAGCGGAACCGCACACCCGGGGTCAGCGCGCCGACGAAGCCGTCCGCGTCCAACCGATCGATGGTGGCGAAGATCGCCCGGACGTCCCTGGTCATGGTGGCCTCCGCGACGTGGGTGGGTTGAGGCACAGGGGATGGGGGATCAGGTGGAGCGGGCGAGCGTGACCTTCCGGACCGCGGCAAGCGTCGACTCGACGGCCTTGAGGTAGTCCGTCCGCATGCCCTCGGCGTAGCGCTGCTCCTCGGCCGAGCCACCGGGCACTCCGAGCACCGCGAGGGCGAAGCTGAACCGCAGCGACAGGTCGTCGTCCGGGCCCTCGATCTCATTGGTGATCGTGCCGAGCACGGGGCCGGTCAGCCGGGTGAAGATGACGCGGTGCGGCCGCTCCAGGGTGACCCGCTCGGTCAACGCCTGGCCGCGCACCTCGACCGCGCGGTCGAAGACGTCGTCGTCGAGCCGGCTGAGCACCTCGCAGTGGGTCATCGCGGCGACGAAGGGCAGGGCGTTGTTGGCCTTGGCGACCAGGCCGTCCCACAGCGCGGCCCGGTCGACGGCGGCCTGCCCGGGCTCGTTCACTGCAAGGCTGTGCGTCACGAAGATCATCCGAGCTCCTTCAACGCCGGAAATGTGTACTCACTTCACGGACATGCCGGCGTCGACCGGGAACGCGACGCCCGTGACGTAACGGGCTTCCTCGGAGGCGAGGAACAGCAGCGCGTTGGCCACGTCCTCGGGCTCGACCCAGGGCACCGGCAGCAGGTTCAGACCTCGGTAGAGGTCGATCACGTCGGCCAGAACGGGATGCTCCAGGTCGGGCCGGAAGATCCGCCAGTTGTTCTCGTTGAGCAGCAGCGGCGTGGGCACCGTGGTGGGGTGTATGGAGTTGACCCGGATCCGGTGCGGGGCGAGCTCGACGGCGAGGGTGCGCATCAGGCCGACGACGCCGTGCTTGGCCGAGGTGTAGGCGCCGAAGTTGCCGACCGCCTTGAGTGCCAGCGACGAGCTGGTCAGCAGGATCGCGCCGCCCTCGCCACGCGCCACCATGTGCGGGACGGCCGCCCGCGCGGTGTTCCAGACGCCGGTGAGGTTGGTGTCCAGCACCGCTCGCCAGTCCTGCTCGCTGGCCTCGGCGGTGGTGGACGCGATGCCCTGGATGCCGGCGTTCGCGGCGACGATGTCCACGTGGCCGAGCAGGTCCAGGCCCTCCCGGAGCACGCCGGCCACTGCGTCGAAGTCCCTGGTGTCGGCGACCCCGGCGACGATCCGCCGGTCCAGTGCCTCGACGCCGCGCACGGTCTCGTCGAGGTCATCCTTCGAGGCAGGCGGGGCGCCCTGCGAGCTGATCGGACCGCAGGCGTCGAACGCGATGATGTCGGCACCTTCTCCGGCCAGTCGCAGCGCGTGGGCCCGGCCCTGGCCGCGTGCCGCGCCCGAGATGAACGCGACCTTGCCGGCCACCCGGCCCCCGGTGCGTGCCGACGGGGCCTCTGCGGTGCTGTGGTCAGCGCTCATGAGGTGGTGCCTCCCGCGGCGTCGTTGCTGGGTGGACCCGGTCCTGCCGAGAGCTAAACTGTGCACACTTTACGAAAAAGTGTCAACCCCGCCGCGGCGGTCGCGGCGGGGTTGACGGTCGGGAAGTCGAGGCTGGCGGAGGAGGGTCAGTTGTCCTTGCTGCCCGGACCGGTCCGGCTGTTCTCGCCGTTCTCGAGGTGGCCGGCGAAGCGGCGGGTGAACACCGCGTCCCGGTCGACGGTCACGCGCAGGTCGTACCAGCCGTTGGCGTGCGCGCCGGTGTCGATGTCCTCGGTGTGCGTGCGGCCCGGGTCGAGCTGGACGCGGTTGGGCGAGTCGGGGCAGGTCAGGTCCGCGATCGCGGCCCGCAGCGGGACCTTGCCGGTGTTGGTCACCACCAGACGCAGCACCTGGCCGTCGGCGCAGTCCACGGTGACCTCGGCGGTCGGCGTGCGGCTGCCGGCGAACTCCCGGAGGAACCCGTTCGTCCCGTGCACCGCGATCTGGTAGGCCGCGACCGCGCCGACCGCGCCGCCGACGGTCACGGGGACCGGTACACCGATGCCGGCGACCGGGCCCACGCCGGCGATCCCGCTGTGGGGGCCGACCACCCCGGCGCCGCCCTGCCCGGCGAGCGCCGCGATCGGCTTCGGGGCGGCCAACGCGGCGACGCCCCCGAGCGGGCCGCCGGGGGCCGGCACGGCGGCGGCCACCGGCGTAGGCACCGGAACCGCGGTCCCCACGTGGTCACCCAGCCCGTTGGCCGAGGCGGTGAGGTCGACCGTCAGGGCGGTCACGGGCACTGAGATGGTCTCCTTGTCGCCAGGGCCCACCAGGTGCTGTGTCGGCGCGATCCCCGTCTGGAACACCGAGAGCGCCGCCGCCTTGCGCCCGTGGTTCGTCGCGGTCACGGTCACGGCCGAGGCGGCCACGGCGGCGTTGGCGAGCAGTTGGTAGGGGAGCGGGCGGGCCGGGCGGGTACCGGGTTCCTGCCTCGGCATGGTCTGGGTGCCCGGGGTCGGGATGACCGGCGGCGGCAGGGACGGCTGCAGCTTGTCCGCCGCACGGCGCAGCGCGTAGGTATCAGGCAGCATCGAGATCCGGGTGTCGTGGTCCCGGAAGTCGAACGCGCTGGTCAGGTCGCCACAGACGGCGCGGCGCCACGGCGAGATGTTCGGCTCGTGCACCCCGGTCCAGCGCTCGAGGAAGCGGATCACCGAGGTGTGGTCGGCGACCTCGGAGTTCACCCAGCCGCCGTTGCTCCACGGGGAGACGATCGTCATCGGCACCCGGGGACCGAGGCCGATCGGCAGCCCCTGGACGAACTCCAGCGGCGTGTTCGGCGGCGGGATCGGCGGCAGCACGTGGTCGAAGAAGCCGTCGTTCTCGTCGAAGTTCAGGAAGACGACGGTGGACTTCCACAGGTCGTCGTTGTCGAAGATCGCCTGCAGCACGGTCTGCACGTAGGCGGCGCCGTCGACCGGGCGGGCCTCCGGGTGCTCGCAGTACGCGTACGGCGCCACCACCCAGGACACCTTCGGCAGGTCGCCGGATCTGCAGTCGTCGAGGAACTCCGAGAGCACGTGCTTGACGTCGTGTCCCTTGCCGGAGTTGGGCAGCCAGCCGTTGTGCACGCTGGCCCGCTCCGCCAGCTCGCGCTTCTTCGGGTCACTCGAGGCCAGCGAGTCGTGGTAGGCGTGGAACAGCCATAGCGGGTTGTCGCCGTAGTCGCCGACGTAGCCGTCCTCGCCGCTGCCGTCGCCGACCTCCTTGTTGGCGTATACCCGCCAGTCCACCCCGGCGTCCTGCAGCCGCTCCGGGTAGGTGGTCCACGAGTAGACCGGGTTGTAGTCGGGCGGGTTGGCGATGGCCGGGCCACCCTTGAGGCCCTGGGGGTCGATCATGCCGCTGAACAGGTAGAGCCGGTTCGGCGTCGTCGGTCCCAGGATCGAGCAGTGGTAGCTGTCGCAGATCGTGAAGTTGTCGGCGACGGCGCGGTGGAACTCGATGTCGCTCCGGTCGAAGTGCGCCATGGTGAGCTCGCTCTTCGCCGGGATCCAGGCGTTGTAGCTGCCGTTCGCCCAGGCCTGGTGAGTGCCGGGCCAGCTGTGGTCCAGGTCCGCCAGCTGCTGGCCGTCGACCTTGAAGGTGTCGACGTGGAACGGAAGCAGCACGCCGCCCTTGGGGTCGGGCTGGCGGAACACGCCGTCCAGCGCGGCGGTGTCACCGTAGCCGCGCACGCCGCGCATGGTGCCGTAGTAGTGGTCGAACGAGCGGTTCTCCTGCATCAGGATCACCACGTGCTCGACGTCGTCGAGGCTGCCCCGCCCGCCCGATCCGCCGCCCAGCCGGCCGCCGTGCGATGCGTCGGCCACGCCGGCCGCGGAGCTCCCGGGGATGCCCGGTATGCCTCCCATCGCACCGACGGCGCCGGCGGTGAGCGCCGCGGCGCCGGCGGCACCGATCAACAGGCGGCGGCGGTTGAACGCACTCGGTGGGGTCATCAGACCCTCCTTCCGGTCTCCGGCGCGGCCGGAGTTCAGGCATGACGGTTCGTGGCGTGGCGGATCGAGGGCATGGCGTGGCGGATCGAGGGCATGGCGCGGCGGTCGGGCTCGGGAAGCGGGGCAGGGAGCTGGTCGGCGTCTTCGCCGGGCACGGGTCAGGGCGGCGCAGCGTGCAGTCGTGCACGTCGGCCGTTCACTGGGTCGTGCGGGTGGCCCCCCTGTAGTGATCCAACGGCGGCCGGAATCGGCGGAGACGCAACGTCAGGCACCGGGAAGGTGAACGTTCGGTGACCAACGCGCGCCGAGGCGGGCATCACTGGTGCCGGTCCGCTATGGCGGCCCAGGTCAGGCGTCCGGCAGCTCACCCGTCGCGGCGTAGTCGAGGCGGCGCGTGATCGACACGGCCTGGTCGGCGAACCGTTCGAAGTAGCGGGTCAGCAGCGCGACGTCGACGCCGACGCGCACAGGGTACGGCGGCTCGGCGTGGCTGACCGCGTCCAGCACTTCCCGGTGCAACCGGTCGATCTTGTCATCAGCCGCGACCAGTGCCGGCCAGTCCGCCCCGGTCGGTGCTGTGATCGCCCGGCCGAGCCGCTCGCACGCCTGCACACCCAGGCGCCCCATCTCGGCGAACTTGTCCGCGAGCGCGTCCGGCACGGCCGGCTCCGGGTAGCGCAGCCGCGCGATCACGGCGATGTGGCTGGCCAGGTCGCCCATCCGCTCGATCTTCTCGGCGGCCCGCATCGCGGTGACCACCATGCGTAGGTCCTTCGCTACCGGTGCCTGCAGGGCGAGCAGCGAGAACGTCAGCTCCTCGCACCGCGCGCTCAGCCGGTCGACCTCGCCGTCCGAGCTGATCACCTGCTCGGACAGGTGCAGGTCGGTCTCCAGCAGGGCGCGTGTGGCGCGCTGCAGCGCCTGCCCCACCAGCTCGCACATCAGGGCCAGGTCCGCCCGCAGGCGCTCCAGCTCCCGTTGGAAGAACTCCCGCACCGACCCCACCGTAGTCCCAGCCGAGGGGGCGCCGTCCCGAGCGCTCGCCCCGTCCGACCTGTCATGTCTATTTCGCGCGACAGGTCGAACGGGGTGGGCCTGTCAGAAGATAGCGACGGACTGGCGGTCTTCGGCCAGCCGTGCGGTCGCGTTGACCACGAAGCAGGCCGCCTCCAGGGCGTGCTGGCGGATGTTCCCATCACGTACGGCGCCTGGAGCAGCGCGAAGTACGGGGTTGTTGTATATGCAATATTGCGAACAAAAATGGCCCGAGAGGTCGCTGCCGGTGGCCTACCGGGGCACGGGGTCGGCGGTCGAGCTGGCGAGCACGTCCGCGATGTCCAGGACGGCGCCGGCGCCGACCGCGCCGAGGAACAACTTGGCCCGGTCCTGCGCGGCCCGCCAGCCAGGTGCGGCGGTGCGCGGCAGCTCGCGTCCGGCCTCGGTCAGTGCGATCGGCCCGCCGTGTCCGCCCGCCGTGTGCGGAACCTCCTCCGCCCAGCCCTGCGCGAGGATGAGCTGCAGGTTGCGCGTCAGGGTCGACCGCTCCTGGTTCTGCCGGCCGATCTCCGCGCGGCTGACGGGCCCTAGTCGTGAGCTGACAACGAGCAGGCTGAACTGCGGGGAGTTGATCCCGAACGGCCGGCTGCCGTCCCGCTGGCCGACCCCGTCCTTGCTGGCCGCCTGCGTCCCAACTGGGTACCGCTGTCCCAACTGGCCTCCCGTGCCCCACTTGTCGCTGGAAATAGACACGACAGGTGCCTGTTGTCGTGTCTATTTCCAGTGACAAGTCGGCGGCGACAAGTCGGCGGCGACAAGTCGCAAGGGGCGACAGGCAAGGGTGGGCGTCCAGGGCCACCGGTGGCGAGGGGTGGCGGCCGGCTCGCTGTGCGTGCTCTGGCGAGGCGGCTCTGGCGGGTGCGGGCCGCGGTTGTGGCCGGGTAATCCGACCTGGGTGCGCTGAGTGGCCATGTCGCACAGTTCTTCGGCGGCCGACCATGGTTGGATGACCACGTTGTGTGATATTCGTCGAGTGTCGGCGATGGGTGGGCGGTTGGCGTCCGAAAGTTTCAACCCGCCGATCAGGTGTCGCCGCGATGAACCGAAAGGACCTTTTCGCCAGGTCGGTGACTGGGCGAGGCGGTCTGATCGACGGGTGGCACGAGGCGATCGGGGTGGATGGTGAAGTCGTCAACTTCGGGAAGCGTCACCGGTTGGATTCTGATGGTGCCGACATGTCCTCCAGGGGCACCGTGAGGATCACGGGTCCGACTATGGTGGGGGAGTCGTTGGGCGTGGTGGGCTTTGCGGTGCAGCATCGCTATGGAGACTGGGTTCGGTCGGTGGTGACTCCGGGCTGCTCGAGTTCATCGCGGTCGTACGGAAGTTCGCGTGAACGCCGGAGCCTGAGACATTGTCCGGTCCGGGCTTCGGTGCGCCGCGGGGTTTGCTGGAAGGAGCAATTTCTGTTGATCAGGTTGCGGTTGCGTGCCTCGGAAGTGCGGCTCGGGGACCGGCTGGTCGGGGGCGAGGGTCAGCCGAGTCGCCTCGTCGTGCAGGTCAGGCGCCTGTCTCAGGAGGTGAGGCTGTCGCACGGCGGCGCCGATGAAACACGTCTGATGGGCGATCCGTTTGTCTGGATCATGCGGAGCGAGCCTCGGGTGATTGAGGAAGAGCTGCCCCACACGGTATGGGGATCGCGCAAACCTCGGCGCATCCAGCCCTGGGAAGGCGACCGCTGATCGACCCCTGATCGGCCGTTTGTCCTAGCCGGGGCCGCGGGGTGCCCGACATCACGCGGGTTGCGGATGGGGTCAATAGTTGGGCGGACCGGCGGCGTTGATCGTGATAATCGGCTGTTCGTCGCCGGTGGCCGCGCGGTATTCCCTGGTCGTTGCGGCACCGTGGTGGAATGATGCGCGGTCGGCGCGATTCGGCACGCCTCCGATCGGATGGTTGAGGCGTGGGCGGTTCGACATCTTCTCCGATTGAGGCTTATTCTTTGTGGTGATCGGCGCGCTCGCCGGAGCGGGAATCGGGTTGTCCCACGTATGGGGCTTTGCGGAGGGTCGGAATGGCGCAGAAGGTTACGGTTTCGCTGGTTGACGATCTGAGTGGTGCACAGGCGGATGAGACCGTTAGCTTCGGGCTGGACGGCAAAAGCTACGAGATCGACCTGTCCAGCAAGAACGCCGACAAGCTGCGCGAGGCATTGGCCGACTATGTTGCCGCCGCCCGCAAGCCCGGCGGAGGGCGCCGCGCCTCGGCTGCTGCCCCCGCGCGCCGTCCGGCGGTCGACCGTGAGCAGAACCAGGCCATTCGGGAGTGGGCGCGCAACAAGGGCATGAAGGTCAACGACCGCGGCCGCATTCCGAGTGAGGTAGTGGACGCCTACCACCAGGCGAACTGACGCCCCGGCGTCTTGCCCCCGCGCTTTGATCCCTATCAGCCTTACGGGCAACTCGCGGCCGGCAGTTGTCGAATCGCGACCTGGAATGTCTGGGGGCGGTTCGGTGACTGGGCCGCTCGGCAGGTCGGACTGCTCGCGGAGCTGGGCGAAGTCACTCCGGACATCGTCTGCCTGCAGGAGTCGTGGGAGACCGAGACACAGCGACAGGCCGACGTCGTCGGTGACGCGCTCGGCCTGAGCCATCGGGCAGCGGTCGCCGACTGGCCCGAGGAGGGCTGGCGCTCAGGGGCGGCGGTGCTGTCCCGGTGGCCGGTCACCAACAGCGAGTTCCGTCGGCTTCCCGGGGACGGCGAGGCGCCCGGCAGTGTTCTGCTCGCGGTGCTCGACGGGCCGAGGGGCCCGGTGCGGGTGTTCAACACCATCCTCGACCACCCGTTGCACGGCAGCGGGGTGCGGCAGGCCCAGGTCCACCAGTTGCTGGCGTTCGTGGCGGATCAGGGCCGGCGCGACGTCACGGTCGTGTGCGGCGACTTCAACGCCGGCCCCGACTCCGACGAGATCCGGCTGATCGACGGCCGGAGCCGCCCTCCGGTGGACGGGCTCGTCTGTTACGACGCCTGGGAGGTCGCCGGTGCGGGCGGGCCCGGACTGACCTGGGACAACTTGAATCCGCTCGCCGCGATGGCGCTACTGCCCGGCCGTAGGATCGACTACGTCTTCTCGGCCTGGCCTCGGCGGGGCGGTGCCGGGCACCCGCTCAGCGCCCGGCTGCTCGGCGCGGCGCCCGAGGGCGGTGTCGAGATCTCCGACCACTACGGCCTGTGCGCCGATCTCCGCTACTGAGTGGGCGAGCGCTGCCAGGTGCCTGGGATTGCCTCGCTGTGGTCCAGGTAGCGGCGCATCCGGTGGCGGGCCAAGTTGCTGTCACCGGTCAGCAGGGCCTCGACGATGGCGTCGGGCACCTGGAAGCGGGTCTCCTGCTCGGTCGGCTGTCGTGGGCTCGGCGGGTGGCCGTCGGTGATCATGGGGCGGAGAGCGTGGTCGTGCTTGCGCGTGCGCAGGCTGAGCAGGATCCGGAGGAAGAGGCCGAGCACCGGGTTGCCGGACAGCTCGGCCAGCTCCAGGTGCAGTGGGGTGGCGGGCCGGTCGGACGACCCGCCGGTGGGGCGGTTGGGCGACTCGCCCCGGTCGAGTAGCGCGCTGAGCCGGTGGATGACCTCGGGGTCGGTGACGCGGTCGGCGACGGCGTCGAGGCAGGCCATCAGGACGGCTTCGTGGACGGCGCGCAGGTGTGCCGATCCGATGTTCTGGTAGTCGAGGTAGAGGGCGATGGCTTCGATGCTGGCGTCGGGTGCTGGTGTGGTGACAACGAGGCCGCCGCCGGGGCCTCGGCGCATGCGGGCGACGGAGTGGTGTTCCAGCAGTCGGACCGCTTCGCGCAGCACCGCGCGGCTGACCCCGAAGCGTTCGAGCAGGTCGGTCTCGGAGCCGATGGTGGAGCCGATCTCCCAGCCGTCGCTGGTGATCTCGGTGAGTAGGCGTTGGGCGATGACCTCGGCGAGCTTGTGGTCGTTGGTGCGTTCGTGGGTGTGGGCGGCCCAGAGCCAGCTGGGTAGGTCCCGGGTCTCGGGCCGCCAGTTGATCAGGAACTCGCTGAGTACCGCCAGGTGCTGGGTGGCCAGGTGCTGGGCGCGGGCCCGGTCGCCGGCGACGACGGCGTCGACCATGGCTTCGTGGGAGACGTCGGAGCTGGTCAGCGCGGGGTGGCTGGGGTCTTCGGGCAGGTGGGTGAGCTGGTCGCGGGCGTAGCGCCAGGTGAGCCGCAGCAGGACGTCGACGAACAGGTGCAGGGCGGGGTTGCCGGAGAGCTCGGCCAGCGTCAGGTGCAGTGCGGTGCGGATGTGGCAGTCGCGGCTCGGGCCGGCGGACAGCTCGTCGACCAGTGCGGTGCGGAGGGTGCTGATGCCGGCCTCGGTGATGTGTTCGGCGGCGAGCCCGGCGGCGAGTGGTTCGATCATCGTGCGGGCGGCCATCAGGTGCTCGATCGAGGTGCCGACGAACTCCAGGTAGACGACCATCGCGCTGGTGGCGGCGCCGGCGTCGGGGGCGCGTACGACGAGCCCACCGGTCGGCCCTCGGCGCATCACCGCGACCTGGTGATGTTCGACGAGCCGGATCGCCTCGCGCAGCACCGCGCGGCTGACCTGGTAGCGCTCCCGCAGCTCGGTCTCCGAGCCGAGTACCTGCCCGACCGGCCAGCCCGTGCGCAACACGTCCTGCTCGATCTGACGGGCCACCTTGGCGGCGAGCTTGTCGGCGCCGGCGTGGTCGGCGGGGCTGTCCGTGACCGTGGGGGACGCGGGCTCGTCGACCCGTGCGCTGGGCGCGCTGGAGCACGACGTATCGCGGTCGGATGTCAAAATTGGTCTCCTCAGGTGAAGAGTGCTTAGTAATTCTACGCACCTCGAAAGAGGGGACTATTCATGGATTACGGCCACCACGGTGGGGTGGCGGCACAACCTTTGGCGGACTTGTCGTTGGAAATAGACACGACAAGTGGGACTTGTCGCGTCAATTAGTCACGACAAGTCGGGGGAGACGCCCGCTGGGTGATGGTGCGGCCTTCGGGGCGGTGGCTACTGGCGGCTTTGGGGGGCCGGCCACAGGGGCGGCGGTGACCGCGGAGCGCGGCGGCGACGTGCCGGAGCGGCGGTGAGCACGGGGCGGCCGTGACCACATACCGGCACGGGGGTGATCAAAGGGCCGCGGTGAGCGAGTACCGGGATGGCTTGTGTTCCATACATACTAGTATGTACGGTGGTCCCATGACTGAGCGCGACGGTGACTCCCGGGAGCGGTTGATCGAGGGGACGCGCGAGCTGCTCTGGGACCGGGGTTATGTGGGGACTAGCCCGACGGCGATCCTGCGCCGATCCGGTGTCGGCCAGGGCAGCATGTACCACCATTTCCAGGGCAAGCCCGACCTCGTGCTCGCCGCCGAGGAGCGCAGCGCGGTGCAGATGCAGCAGCAGGTTCGGGACACCTTCGCCGGCCCCGGCACCGCCTACCAGCGCATCCGTGACTACCTGGTGCGGGAGCGGGATGTACTGCGTGGCTGCAGCGTCGGGCGGCTCACCGCCGACCCGGAGATCATGGCCGACGAGCGGCTGCGGGAACCGGTCCGGGAAACGTTCGCGGTGCTGCACGAGTGCCTCGTCGCGGCCGTCGAGCAGGGCCGGGCGACCGGCGAGTTCGACGCCCGCCTGGACCCCGCGCACACTGCGTCCGCCCTGGCGGCGGTCCTCCAGGGTGGTTACGCGCTGGCCAGGGCGGAGCGGTCGGCCGAGCCGTTCGAGCGGGCCATCCAGGGCGCGCTCGAGCTGCTCCGCGTGGCGATGCCCGGTACCGAATAGCGCCGGAACCCTGCTTGGAAACGCCGCACCGGAACTCCGCACCGAAACCTCCCACCGCGGTTCCACACAGTGGCGCCGAGTAATAGCGCCAAGAATAGCGTCGAATAACTCCGAACGGTGCCGAGAGGGCGCCTCGATACGCCACGCCCTGTGTGTGGCACGAATTCAGCCGAGCGTCGAGGCCAGCGGTCCGACGGGTCGAGGAGTTGTCGTGTCCGATCGCCGTGTGCAAGAAGAGGATGCTGAACCGGGATTAGCTCGGTCCGGACCCCGCGCCCACACCCGGAATCGGGACCGGCGGCGGCTCAGGCTCGGCATGCTCGGGCTCTGCCTCGGCACGGCGTTGATCATCATGGAGGCCAACGTCGTCAACGTGGCCGTGCCGACAATCCGTGCCGAGCTGCACGCCTCCGCGACCACGAGCCTGTGGGTCCTCGACAGCTACACGCTGCTGCTGGCCGTGCTGTTGCTGTCGGCCGGCCGGGTGGGGGACCGGATAGGCGCCCGCCGCTGCTACCTGGTTGGACTCGGAGTGTTCGGGCTGGCCTCGGTCGCGTGCAGCCTGGCCGGCACGGCGCCCCTGCTGGTGGCCGTCCGCGCGGTGCAGGGGATCGGCGCGGCGTTGCTGGTGCCGACGCCACTGACCCTGATCACCCGGATGTACCCGGAGGCGGTGGCCAGGGCCAAGGCGGTCGCGCTGTGGGTCACCGTGGGCGGGGTCGGGTTCTGCGCCGGGCCCCTGCTGGGTGGCCTGCTGCTGGACACTCTGGGCTGGCGCAGCATCTTCCTGCTGAACGTGCCGGTGGTGCTCGGCACCGGATGGCTGGTCCGCCGCCATGTCACCGAGACGCCGCGCCGCCCGGTGGGCTTCGACGCCGGCGGGCAGGTGTTGGCCGTGCTCGGGCTCGGGGGCGTGGTGTTCAGCCTCGTGCAGTCCAGCCTCGCCGGCTGGCGCTCGCCGGTGGTGCTCACCACGTTCTGTGGTGGGCTTGTCGTCCTCGCGCTGCTGGTGGTCGGCCAGTTGCGCCGGGGCACGGTCGACCCCGAGGTGCTGCTGCCGCCCGCGATCCTGCGCGCCCGCCCGGTGCTGGCCGGGCTGCTCGGTGGCTTCGCCTACAACTTCACCCTCTACGGGATGCTGCTGGTCTACACGTTCGACCTGCAGAGCCTGCGGCACTACTCCGCGCTGCGCACCGGCCTGGCGTTCCTGCCGCTCACGCTGGCGGCGACCGCGGGCACGATGCTGCTCGGTGGCCGGTTCGTGGCTCGGCGGGGGCCCGGGGCGGGGCTGGCCGTCGGCATGGGGGTGGCCGCCGCCGGGCTGTCGGTGCTCGCGGTCGGCGCGAATGGGGTGCCATACGTGGTGATCGCGGCAGGGTTCACGGTCTTCGCCACCGGCCTGTCATTCGCGGCGCCGGCACAGACCCTCGCCGTGATGACCTTCGCCCCCGACGCGCACCGCAACATCGCGTCCAGCGCCCTGAACACCGCACGGCAGACCGGTGGCGTGATCGGTGTCGCGCTGCTCGGCGCTCTGGTGACGCCGGACCTCACCACCGGCACCCCGATCGCTATGGCCGTCGGGGCAGCCATCTGCCTGCTCGTCGCGGCGCTCGCGCCCCGACTCGTCCCCCCGCCCGCCGATCCCGCACCCACCCGTCGCCAACGCAGGTCAGGAGGAGACGTCGAGGAGTGACAGCCAGCCGCACCACGAGACCCTGCTCGACACCGCCGAGGCCATCCGGACTCGCACGGTGTTCCCCGGTGGAGCTGACCGAGGCGATGCTGCGCTGGCTGAGAGTGTCGGGCGTCTCCTCCGCAGATGCGGGGCTGGCCGGCCGGTCAGTGGGTGAGGATGATGGGCGTACAGAGGTGGAGTACAGAGGTTCGACGGTCGGGGAGCGGCGCTCGTGACGGACGAGGAGTTGATCGTCGAGTTCGCGCTGACCCGGCTGGACAACCCGGGCGTGGAGCTGGACGAGACCGCCGCGATGCTCGTGCGCAGGCTCGGTCCCGACCGGATGCTCGAGTTCGCCTCCCGCAACCTCGCCGTGCGTGGTGAGCTGCGCGGAGCCGCCTTCGAGTCGGCGGTGGAGTGCGTGCTGCGGATCGTGCTGAACCTGCGGGACGCCGAGGACTGAAACAAGGGCGGCCTTGACCCGAGGGCGGCGCCTTCAGCGTGCGGCGCCCGGCTCCACGGCGCTCGCCGGCCGGTATTCGTGCAGCTCGTGGCCGTGCCGGCGCAGCCAGTCCCGCGCCTCCCGCCACTCGGGCCGCGCCGTCTCGACCAGCTGCCAGAACGACCGCGAGTGGTTGAACTCGCGCAGGTGGCACAGCTCGTGCACCACCACGTAGTCGAGCACGTACTCGGGCGCCATCAGCAGGCGCCAGGAGAACGACAGCCGGCCGTTGTGCGAGCAGGACCCCCACCGCGTACGCGGGTCACGGACCCCGACCGCGTCGAAGCGCACCCCGAGCCGGCCCGCCTCGAGCTCTGCCACGGCCAGTAGCACCCGGCGCGCCTCGCGGCGGTACCAGCGCTCGATCGCGGCCGAGGCGGCCTCGGCCGTTCCCCCGACGGCGAGCCGCCCGGCGCGCAGCGCGGCGACTGCCCGCCCCGCCGGGTCGTGGCTGACCTGCACGGGAGCGCCGGCGAGCCAGATCGTGCCCGGCCGGTCCAGGAACAGCTCACGGGGCCGGTCGGCCGCCGCCCGCAGCTCCGCCAGCTTGTCGCCGAGCCAGCGCTGCTTCGCGCTGATGAACTCGTCGACCGCCCGCTGCCGGACGCGGCTGGGTACCACGACCTCGGGCGGCCGGCCCGGGCCGACGGTGAGCCGCATCGTCCGCGCCCGCCGCGACTTCCGGATCTGGACGACCACCACATGCCCGTCGATCAACAGCTCAGTCGACAGTCGGTCACCCACCCGTTCAGTATTCATCGGGCGCCCCGGTGCCCCCCGAAGCGCCCCCGGCAAGATGCCTCGGGTGTGCGCGCCGACGGCCGGTGGGTCGGCACCCGGCTGGTCGCCTCCGAGGAGGCCTGCGCCCACCCGGAGTACAAGGAGCACCTGGTGCGGTCGACTCAGATCAGAGGTTGGCCCAGCTGTCCGGCCGCGTGCCGTCGACGTCGGTGAACCCGTACTCACCGGCGAGCTGCGCGGAGGTGACGGACCGCTGGTTCCACCGCGCCCTGTCGGCGTCGGCGGCCAGCGCGGCGACGGCGCGGCCGACGTAGCGCGGCGACTCCGAGGCCGCGAACCCCGGTGGCGCGCCGGGGTAGCCGTCGACCTTGCCCTCCTCCAGGGCGTCGCGCCAGTTGCCCTCCGTGACGCCGAAGTTGTCCAGCATCATCTCCGAACGCAGCCAGCCGGGGGTGATGGCGACCGCCGTAGCACCGTGAGGTGCGAGCTCGTGGCCCTGGGAGAAGGCCAACCGGTTCACGGCGACCTTGGCCAGGTCGTAGAACACCGAGATGCGGTACCGGGAGGCGTTGTAGTCGCTGGTGCCGTCGGTGACCTCGACAAGCAGCCCTCCGGGCCGCCCCACGAGCAGCGGCAGCAGGTGGTGCGAGGTGACCAGGTGTGTCTCGACGGCGAGCCGCAGGATGCGCAGGCCGGCGTCCAGGCCGTGCTCCCAGATCGGCGTGTTCCAGCTGGCCGGGCCGCCCTTGAGGACCTCGGCGCCCCAGATGTCGTTGACCAGCACGTCGATCCGGCCGTGCTCGGCGCGGATGCGCCCGGCCAGTGCCCGGACCTGGTCGGACTCGAGATGGTCGACCTGGCACGCGATGCCCGTACCGCCCATCCGCGTGACGAGCTCGGCCGTCTCCTCGATGGTCTCCGGGCGGTCGTAGTCGGAGCGCCCGGAGCCCGTC
>DATAYB010000090.1:0-17373 GCA_036272795.1 Pseudonocardia sp. | reverse complement strand
GCGGCGGGCTGCACCCGGGCGCCCCGGTCACCGCCCGGCTGGAGCTGCCGCTGTCGGCGCTGCGGGTGGACAACCCGCTGATGGGGCGTGAGGTGGAGCGGCGGCTGGAGGCGAAGCGGCACCCGCTGGTGGTCGCCGAGGTCGAGGGGGTCACCGAGGCGGAGGACGAGGTCGGCGCCGGGCACTACCGCGTCGACGGCCAGCTCACGCTGCACGGCGTGCGGCGGCCACTCAGCGGGACCGCGCGGCTGCGGGTGGGGCCGGATGGAGAGCTGGCGGTGGCCGGCCGGACCCGGCTGGACATCCGCGACTTCGGGCTGCGGCCGCCGTCGATGCTCGGGCTGCGGGTGCAGCCGGAGGTCGAGGTCGAGCTGCGGATCCTCGCCGCCCCCGTGCTCTGAGCGCGGCTGCCTGAGACCCCGGGCCGGCGACTGTGGCCGGCACCATATCCGCTCCGCCGGAAAGTATGGTTACCCTAACCTACTTTGTCCGCCGGAGTCGGGAGTCGAACCATGTACCAGCCGCGGGTCGGGTAACCGCGATGGCCACCGAAACCGGGCCGAGCGTGCCCGAGGCGATCGCCGCCGCGGTGTCATCGGTGACTGCCGCCGCCGGCCGGATCCGGCGCTGGCCCTCGACCACGCCGGTCTCCCTGCACGCCTGGATGTGCGACTGCGGCGAGTACGGCGTCACCGAGCGCCAGCCCGACTCGCAGCGCACCCTCGAGGAGCACCTGAGCGACGCGGCGCACCCCGAGGGCGAGTACTACTACGGCTGCCAGGGCCAGCGCAGCACCGTCCGCGTGACCACCGGCGAGGACGGCCAGTTCGTCCGCACGCTCGCGGAGAGCTGACCGACCCGCGCGCGGGCGACTTACGAGCCGGTGACCGCCAGCGCGTCGATCTCGACCAGCATCTGCGGCGTCGGCAGCTCGACGAACACCGTCGTCCGGCTGGGCAGCACACCACTGGGCACGTGCTCTGCGACGAACTCCGCGTACACCTCGTTCATCTCGACGAAGTGCGCGCGCGTGGTCAGGTAGACCCGGAGCATGATCACGTCCTCGAGGCTGGAGCCGCCCGCCTCGAGGATCGCCAGCACGTTCTGCAGCACCCGCCGGGTCTGCGCCTTGACGTCGCCCTCACCGACGAACGAGCCGCTCGCCGGGTCCACCGAGCCCTGCCCCGAGACCTGCAGCAGCCCACCCTTGCGCACTCCCTGGCCGAACACGGGCATCGGAGCGGGGGCGTTCGGTGTGCTGATCGCGGTCTTGCCGGTGCTGGTCTGGTTGACGGTCATGCGGGGCGTCCTCTCGACGAATCGGTAACAGGTCGCCAGCCGCACTCGCGGGACACCCGCTCGGTGACGGCCAGCAGTGACGGCAGCAGCTCGATCAGCCGCTCGTCGGTCAGCACAATATTGGGCACGGACACCGACACGGCGGCCACCGCGCGCCCGGAGGCATCCCGGACCGGGGCGGCGATGCAGTTGACCGACCGCTCGTTCTCCTCGCGGTCGTGCCCCCAGCCCTGCGCACGGACGGTGCCGAGCTCGGCGCGGAATGCGGTGGCGTCGGTGATCGTGTTCTCGGTGGCCGGCGTGAAGCTCACCGAGGTGAGCACGCCGGCCAGCTCGGCCTCGGGCAGGTCGGCGACCAGCACCTTGCCGGCGGCCGTGGAGTGCACCGGCGCGCGCAGCCCGATCCGGGAGGCCATCCGGACGTGGTCGTGCGACTCCAGCTTGTCGATGTAGACGATCTCGGCGCCGATCAGTTCCGACAGGTGCGTGGTGTGGCGGTGCTCCCGGTTGAACGCGGCCAGGTGCGGCGCCGCGATGCCCCGGACCTCCCGCTGGTCCAGCCCCCGGGAGGAGAGCTCGTGGATCCGGGCGCCGAGGTGGTAGCGGTGGCTCGGGTCGCGGAACACGAAGTGCTCGCCGGCCAGCGTGCGCAGCAGCCGCAGCACCGTCGTCTTGTGCACGCCGAGAGCCGAGGCCAGCTCGTCCAGCGAGGCCGGGCCGGTACCCAGCTGACCGAGGATCTGCAACGCCTTGCCCAAACTCTGACTCATCGCCGCACCTCCCCTCCGGTCTCCGCCCGAAGCACTGCTCCAACGCCGTGACCAGGCACGCCGCTCGGCCTGCTGGGCGTTGACGGCCCCGACCGGCCGATGCTACAACTCGTTGAGCACATAGCGCAATGCGCGTTGCACAATGCGCAATCTCGCTGCTCAGGGCGATCTGGAAGGTGCGACATGGGCCGCACGACTACCCCCATCAGCCGGAGCGAGGCATTGGCCGCGCTCGCCGAGTACCCGCTCACCGGGCTCGAGAAGTCGCTGCCCGCCTCGGCGGCCGGGCACACCGTGGCGGAGTTCCTGGCCGGCCGGCCGAGGCTGTCGGCGTTCAGCACCCCGCTGCTGACGCTGGACGAGGACGCGCTGGAGCAGAACCTGGCCCGGATGGCCGCCTGGTGCGCCGGGCGCGGCGTCGGGCTGGCCCCGCACGGCAAGACGACCATGGCCCCGGTGCTGTGGGAACGCCAGCTGCAGGCCGGCGCCTGGGGCATCACCGTGGCCAACCCGGCGCAGCTGCGCGTGGCACTGCGTTTCGGCGTACCCCGGGTGCACCTGGCCAACGCGCTGGTGGACCCGGCGGCGCTCGCGGAGCTCGCGGGCGCGCTGGCCACCGACCCCGGGCGCACCGTGCAGAGCTGGGTCGACTCGGTGGATACCGTGGCCGCGATGGACGCCGCACTCGCCCCGGTCCACCCGGCGCGGCCGCTCACCGTGCTCGTCGAGCTCGGTGCCCCGGGCGGCCGCACCGGCGCGCGCGACCTGGCCACCGCCCGTGCGGTCGCCGACGCCGTGGTGGCCAGCCCGTACCTGGCGCTCGGCGGCGTAGCGGGGTACGAGGGCGCGCTGGCCCACGACCGGTCCGCCGAGGGGCTCGCCGCCGTCCGCCGCTACCTCGGTGAGCTGGCGCAGCTGCACCGCGAGCTGGCCGCCGCCGGTGCCTACCCTCCCGGTGAGGTCGTGGTCACCGCGGGCGGCAGCGCCTACTTCGACGAGGTCACCGACGTGCTCGCGCCGCTCGCCGGGCCCGACACCAGGGTGTTGCTGCGCTCCGGCGCGTACCTGATCCACGACGACGGCTTCTACCGGGGCATCTCGCCGCTCGCGCCGGCCAACAGCGGTACCGACGTGGCAGCCGGGCCGCTGCACTCGGCGATGCACGCCTGGGTCCGGGTGGTGTCACGGCCGGAGCCCGGGCTCGCGCTGCTGGACGCCGGCAAGCGGGACGTGCCCTACGACGAGGGTCTGCCCGAGCCCCAGCTGGCCGCCGACCAGCTCGGTGCGCCGACCCGCCCGCTGTCCGGTGTGATCAGCGCGGTCAACGACCAGCACGCGTTCCTACGGCTGGACCCGGCGACGGAGCTGCGGGTCGGCCAGGTGGTCCGGCTGGGGCTGTCCCACCCGTGCACCGCGTTCGACAAGTGGCGGTGGATCCCGGTGCTGGGCCCCTCGGGCATGCAGGAGCCGGACCCGGTGGTCGTCGACCTCGTGCGCACCTTCTTCTGATGACCCGAACCCTGATCCGGCACGCCGCCGTGGTGGACGGGACCGAGCGACCCCGCCACACCGCCGACGTGCTGGTCGCGGGCGGCCGGATCGACACGATCGCGCCGTCGCTGCGCCCCGCTGACACCGGGGCCGACCGGGTGATCGACGCCGACGGGCTGGCGCTGGCACCCGGGTTCATCGACATGCACGCGCACTCCGACCTGGCCCTGCTGCTCGACCCGGCGCACCTGGCCAAGCTCAGCCAGGGCGTCACCACCGAGCTGCTCGGCCAGGACGGGCTGTCCTACGCCCCGGTGGACGACGCCGCGCTGGCCATCCTGCGGCGCAAGATCGCCGGCTGGAACTCCGACCCCGGCGGCGGCGCGTTCACCTGGCGCAGCGTCGCCGGGTACCTGGACCGGCTCGACAGCGGCGTCGCCGGCAACGCGGCGTACCTGGTGCCGCACGGGGTGCTGCGCGCGCTGGTCTGCGGCTGGGAGGACGTGCCGGCCACCGGGGCGGACATCGCGGCCATGTGCACGCTGCTGCGGACGGCGATGGCGGAGGGCGCGGTCGGGCTGTCCGCCGGGCTGACCTACACCCCCGGCATGTACGCCGGGTCGGCCGAGCTGCTCGCACTGTGCACCGTGGTCGGCGAGCTCGGCGGGTTCTTCGCGCCGCACCACCGCTCCTACGGCAAGGGCGCGCTGGACGCCTACACCGAAATGATCGACCTGACGACCAGGGCGGGCTGCCCACTGCACCTGGCGCACGCGTGCATGAACTTCGGGCCTAACAAGGGGCGAGGCGCAGAGCTGGTCGCCCTGCTCGACGAGGCCATCGCCGCCGGCGCGGACATCACGCTGGACACGTACCCGTACCTGCCCGGCGCCACCACGCTGTCCGCCGTCCTGCCCAGCTGGGCGACCTCGGGCGGGCCGGACGAGACGCTGCACCGGCTGCACGACCCTGCCGCGCTCGCCCGGATCCGCGCCGACCTGGAGGTGCACGGCTCGGACGGCTGCCACGGCGTCATCGCGGAGTGGGACACCATCGAGATCAGCGGTGTCACGCACTCCGAGCTGGACGGCGTGGTCGGGCGCACCATCGACTGGCTGGCCGGCGCGCGTGGGCTCGACCCGTTCGACGTGTTCGTGGACATCCTCGTCCGCGACGACCTCGGCACCGGCATCCTGCAGCACGTCGGCCACGAGGAGAACGTGCGCGCGATCATGCGCCACCCCCGGCACACCGCCGGCAGCGACGGCCTGCTCGTCGGCGCGAAGCCCCACCCCCGGGCCTGGGGCACGTTCCCCCGCTACCTCGGGCACTACTGCCGGGAGCTGGGCCTGTTCTCCCTGGAGGAGTGCGTCGGGCACCTCACCGGTCGGGCGGCGGCCCGGCTGCGGCTGGCCGACCGGGGGCTCGTCCGCACCGGCTACGCCGCCGACCTGGTGTTGTTCGAACCCGACCGGGTCGCCGACACCGCCACCTTCGACCGGCCGCGCAGCCCCGCCGCCGGCATCCCCTACGTGCTGGTGAACGGAGAGCTCGCGATGGACGACAGCCAGAGGACCGGGTCGACCTCGGGGCGCGCGCTGCGCCGCCGTGGCCCGGGGGAGGTCCGATGACTCGGCAAAGGCGCAGGTCATGGCCTCTGAGCTGGGGGAACGTCCGATGACGGGCTCGGGGGGCGATGTGCTCGGTGTGCTGCGGGCGGACCGGGCGTTGACCGTGGTGCGCGCAGCCACGATCCCGGATGTGGCCGACCTGTGCCACGCACTGGCCGAGGGTGGGCTGCGCACCGTCGAGCTGACGTTCACCACACCCGGAGTGCTGGAGCACCTCGCCAAGGCGGCCCACGTACCCGGCATCCTGCTCGGCGCGGGCACCGTGCTGACCGCCGAGCAGGCCAGCGGCGCGGTGGACGCCGGCGCCCGGTTCCTGGTGACGCCGGGGCTGCGTCCGGAGGTGGCCGAGGTGGCCGTGCGCGCCGGCATCCCGGTGTTCCTCGGCGCGTTCACCCCGACCGAGGTGGCCCAGGCGCTGGACCTCGGCTCGGCGGCGGTGAAGATCTTCCCGGCCGGCCGGCTGGGCCCCGGTTACCTGAAGGACCTGCGCGGCCCCTACCCCGGCGTGCAGCTGCTGCCCTCCGGCGGCGTCTCGACGGAGAACGCCGCCACGTTCCTCGACGCCGGCGCGCTGGCGGTCTGCGCCGGAACCAGCGTGGTTCCGCCGGCCGCCGTCGAGGCCGGCAACTGGTCCGAGATCACCCAGCGCGCCCGCGCCTTCGCGGCCGCCCTGACCACACATCGGGAGCGCTGATGGGCACGTTCGTCACCTGGCTGCACCACTCCACGCCGGGCCTGCTCACCCTCGCGGTGCTGAGCGTGGCCGTGCTGCTGCTCATGATCATCAAGTTCAAGGTGGAGCCGTTCATCGCGCTCATCGTGGTGAGCGTGCTGGTCGCGCTGGCCGGCGGGGTGTCGGTCTCGGACCTGGTCGGCAACCCGATCAAGTCCTCGTCCTCGCTGCTGGAGACCGGGTTCGGCAGCATCCTCGGGCACATCGCGCCGATCATCGGGCTGGGCACCGTGCTCGGCGCGGTGATGGAGCGCTCCGGCGGCGCCGATGTGCTGACGACCCGGCTGCTCGCCCTGTTCGGCCCGAAGGGCGCGCCGCTGGCGATGGGACTGGCCGGGTTGATCCTGGGTATCCCGGTGTTCTTCGACATCGGCATCTTCGTGGTCGCGCCGCTGGTCTGGGTGGCCGCGCGGCGCGGCGGGCGCTCGCTGGTGCTCTACGCCATGCCGATGCTGGCCGGGCTGTCCATGACGCACGCGTTCCTGCCGCCGCACCCCGGGCCCGTGGCGGCCGCCGGGCTGCTGCACGTCAGCCTCGGTTGGATCATCATCATGGGCCTGGCCTGCGGCATCCCCGCGTGGCTGGTGGCCGGCGTGTGGTGGGGCTCCTTCGTCGGCCGGCGGATCTTCATCGAGGTGCCCGCCGACATGGTGGGTGAGCTGCCGCCCGGCGCGGAGGACGACGGTCCGGGGTCCGGTGGTGTCGGGGGTCCGGGTTCGGGAGGCGCTGGCTCCGGAGGCCCGGGTTCGGGGTCCGGCGGTTCGGGCGGAGTTACCACCGCGACGCTGGCGAGGACGCGGCCGCCGTCGATCGGGCTGATCACCTTCATCGTGCTGGTGCCGATGGTGCTGATCCTGGGCGCCACGGTGGGCACGGTGGTGCTGCCGGGTGCCTCGGTGACGCGGTCGGTGCTGCTGTTCCTCGGTACGCCGGCGATCGCGCTGACCATCTCCGTACTGCTGGCCATGTACCTGCTGGGCATCCGGCGCGGCACCACGGTCAGCGAGCTCGGCCGGATCACCGGTGACTCGCTCAGGCCGATCGGCATGATCCTGCTCGTGGTCGGCGCCGGCTCGTTCTTCGGCGCGGTGCTGCGGGCGACCGGGGTCGGCGACGCGCTGTCCCACTCCCTCACCGCGGGCGGCATGCCGGTGATCGTGGCCGCGTACCTGATCAGCTGCGCGCTGCGGCTGGCGCAGGGGTCGGCGACGGTGGCCATCGTGACCACGGCGGGCATCATCGAGCCACTGGTCTCGGCGGGCGGCTACTCGCAGGCGCAGGTGGCGCTGATCGTGATGTCGGTGTCCGCCGGGTCGATCATCGCCAGCCACGTGAACGACGGTGGCTTCTGGATCGTCGCGCGCTACTTCAACATGTCGGTCAAGGACACGCTCAAGACCTGGACCGCGCTGGAGACGATCCTGTCCGTGGTCGGCTTCGCGGCGGCAGCCCTACTCTGGGTGATCATCTAACGGGCCGCGCCAAGGCCGGCGCGCCGGGCTCACGACGCCGGCCTCGCGGCGCCGCGCTCGCCCCGGCTGCCTGTGGTTACCGAACTCCACAGCAGGCAGGTTTTTCGCGCGAATTACCTGCCTGCTGTGGAGCTCGGTAACAGCACGCCGGTCAGGCCTGGCTCGCGCCGTCAGCTCGCTTGCTGATGGCGCTCGCGGTAGGTGCGGGTCTTGTGGCGGTTGCCGCACACGTTCATGTCGCACCAGCGCCCTCGGCCGCTGCGTGACGTGTCGTGGAAGGCCCACCGGCAGTCCGGCGCCGCGCAGAGCTTGATCCGTTTCCAGTCTCCCCGGCACACGCTCATCGCCACGGTCTCGACGATGCCATCGAGCCATCGACTACCGGACTGGGCGGCGATACGCAGCTCGCCCGACCGGTGAGGCGCGAGCCGCAGCGGGTAGTCGACGAAGGCTGTCGCGGCATCGACGTCACCCAACAGCGACTGCCGCAAGGCCGTACGGAGGGCGACGGCGCGCGCCAGATCCGCCTGCTCCAACCCGACGCCGGCCTCGGCCAGGTCGCGCTCTGCCAGCCAGTCCGCCAGCTCACCCGGCGAGGTCAGCCGCTCGCCGCCGAGGTGGATCTGGCCGTGCCGAGTGAACGATCGCTCGTCGACCGTGTTGAGGAACTCCTCGATCAGGTTGAGCGCAGTCACGACACCACTATACGGGCTCACTGGTGTTGCGTCATCGCGACACCGTTGTTAGCTTTCATTGGTGTTGACAGACAGGCAGACCGAAAGCGAGCTCATGGGCGACGCCCGCCAGGTACTCAACGTTTCCGACGCCGACCTCGACGACCTCCGCGCCCGCCTGCGCGGCACACGGTGGGCGAAGCCGTGGCCGGTCGACGCCTGGGAAGCCGGGACCGACGGCGACGAGCTGCGCCGGCTGGTCGACTACTGGGCATCGGCATATGACTGGCGCAAGCACGAAGCCGCCATCAATGCCCTGCCGTCCCGGTTCGCCGACGTCGGCGGAACCTCCGTGCACTACCTGCGCTTCGACGCCGAGCGCGACGGGGCACTACCGCTCCTGCTCGCCAACGGCTGGCCCAGCTCGTTCCTCGAGCTGACCGGCGTTGCCGACCGGTTGTCCACGCCCTCGCGTTACGGCGGCCGCCCGGAGGATGCGTTCACCGTCATCGTCCCGAGCCTGCCCGGGTTCGGGCTGTCCCCGCAGCGGCCCACCCTCGGCGGGACCCCGTTGACCCACGACATCTGGCACCGGCTCATGCACGACGTGCTCGGTTTCGACCGGTACGGCGCGCACGGCTCCGACATCGGCGCGGGCGAGTGCAGCCGGCTCGCGCAGGCCTACCCGGAGGCAGTGGCCGGCGTCCACCTCCTGGACGTCGCCGACCCGCCCAGCGTCGACCCGACCGGGCTGACCGACGAAGAACGCGCCTACCTCGAAGCGGAGCAGACGTGGTTCGACGCCGAGCGCGGCTACTCCCACCAGCAGCAGAGCCGCCCGCTCACCCTCGCCCAAGGCCTTTCCGACTCGCCGTCGGGACTGCTCGCCTGGATCCTCGAGAAGTACCGGGCGTGGAGCGACTGCGGCGGCGACGTCTCCACCCGGTTCGACGACGACTTCCTGCTGACCCAGGCGTCGCTGTACTGGTTCACCGACACGATCTCGACGTCGTTCCGGCCGTACTTCGAGCGCCACCACGAGCTCGGTCCCCGTGTCGAACATGTCGCGGTGCCGACCGCGGTAGCGGTCTTCCCCGCCGACCTCGGCGGCCGGCTGCCTCGCAGCTGGGTCGAGCGGACCCACAACCTCACCCGCTACACCGCCATGCCCCGTGGGGGGCATTTCGCCGCCCACGAGGAACCGGGCCTGCTCTCCGAAGACATCGCCGCCTTCTTCCACACACTGGCCTGACGTCCCTCCGCGCGCGTCGCAACCTGCCTCCTGTGCAGCTCGCAGCACGCCGGTCAGGTGCGGCGGGCGCGGTCCTGGGCGGCCGCGACGGCCACCTGGCCGAGGCTGATGCCGGCATCGTTCGGCGGCACGCGGTGGTGGGTGAGCACGGTGAAGCCGTCGGCCCGCAGCCGCGCCGCCAGGCGGCCGCTCAGCACCATGTTCTGGAACACCCCGCCGGACAGCGCCACCGTGTCCAGCCCCGTCTCCGCCCGACCCGCCGCGCAGGCTCTGGCCAGCACGTCCACCACGCCGTTGTGGAACCGCGCCGCCACCGCACCGGTGTCCACCCCGGCGGCCAGGTCGTCGACCACCGCACTGACCAGGTCGACACCCCGGATCAGCGGCCAGTCCAGCCGCGCCGGGTAGCCGCCGCGCTCGGCAAGGTCCACCCGCTGCTCCAGCTCGATCGCCGCCTGGCCCTCGTAGTTGACCCGGTCGCGCAGCCCGACCAGCGCGGCCACCGCGTCGAACAGCCGGCCGGCGCTGCTGGTCAGCGGGGCATTTACGGCGCCGGTGGGGGCGGCGTCGAGCAGCGCGGCGAGCTGGTCCCAGCGCCGCCCCTGCCGGCCGGCCAGCGCGGCGGCCCCCGGCGGGCAGACCCCCGCCCCGAAGCCGGCCCGCAGGTACGCCGCCGCCATCCGCCACGGCTCCCGGACCGCGGCCGCCCCGCCCGGCATCGGCACCGGCTCCAGGTGCGCCAGCCTGCGGAACTCCCGCAGCGACGCCACCATCAGCTCGCCGCCCCACAGCGTGCCGTCGGTGCCGTAGCCCAACCCGTCGCACGCCACGCCGAGCACCGGACCGGCCACCCCGTTGTCGGCGAGGCAGGACGCCAGGTGCGCGTGGTGGTGCTGCACCCCGAGGAGCTCGAGCTCGTCGGCCTCGGCACGGTCCAGGGCGAACTTGGTGGACAGGTACTCCGGGTGCAGGTCGTGCGCCAGCACCGAGGGAAGCACGTCGAACAGCTCCTGGAAGTGCGTGACGCCCACGGTGTACGAACGCAGCGTCTCGTAGTTCTCCAGGTCGCCGATGTGCTGCGACAGCATCGCGTGCGTACCCCTGGCCAGGCAGAACGTGCTCTTCAGCTCGGCCCCGCAGCCCATGATCGGCCGGGGCGCCGGCCACGCGAGCGATAGCGGTTCCGGCGCGTAGCCCCGGGAGCGGCGGATCGGCATGGCGCGCCCGGCCATCACGCGCAGCACCGAGTCGTCGGCCCGCATGTGAATCGGCCGGTCGTGGGTGAGGAACGCGTCGGCGATGGGGGCGAGGCGCGCCGAGGCGTCCCCGTCCTGGAAGGCGATCGGTTCATCGGAGACGTTTCCGCTGGTCAGCACGATCGGTTCGGCCAGCTCGGCGGCCAGCAGGTGGTGCAGCGGCGTGTAGGGCAGCAGCACGCCGAGGTGGGAGTTGCCGGGCGCCACCTGGCTGGCGAGCGCCCGTGCCGGCTCGGAGTCCCCCAACCTCGGCAGCAGCACGATGGGCCGGCGGCGGGAGGTGAGCAGCTCGGCGGCCACGTCGTCGACGTCCACCAGCTCGCGCGCCGCGGCCAGGTCGGCGACGAGCAGCGCGAACGGCTTGTCCTCCCGGTGCTTGCGGGCGCGCAGCCCGGCCACCGCCGCCTCGCCGACCGGGCCGGTGGCCAGCGTCGCCAGGTGGAAGCCACCGAGCCCCTTGATCGCCAGGATCCGCCCGGCCCGCAGCAGCGCCACCGCCCCGGCCACCGGATCGCCCCCGGCGTCGATCCCCACACCAACCCCCACACCAGCCCCGACGCCACTCCCGGTCCCGAACGAGACCGCCTCCCCCGCCGCGTCCACCAGCCGCAACGCGGGCCCGCACGCCGGGCAGCAGACGGGCTGGGCGTGGAACCGCCGGTCCGCCGGGTCGTGGTACTCCGCCGCGCAGTCCGCGCACATCGGGAAACCGGCCATCGTGGTGGCCGCCCGGTCGTAGGGCACCCCCGTGACGATGGTGAACCGGGGACCGCAGTTGGTGCAGTTCAGGAACGGGTACCGGTAGCGCCGATCCACGGGGTCGGCGAGCTCGGCGAGGCAGTCCGCGCAGGTGGCGGTGTCCGGGGAGATCAACGTGGCGCGCCGGCCGGTGGCGCTGCTGGCCACGATGGCGAAGCCGGCCGGTCCGCCGGTCACCGGGATCTCGGTCGCCTCCACCCGCTCCACCAGGGCCAGCGCCGGCGGGTGCTCGGCCAGCTCGGCGACGAACTTGCGCACCGAGTCGGCATCGCCCTCCGCCTCCAGCAGCACGCCGGACTCGTCGTTGCCGACGTGGCCGGAGAGCCCCAGCGAGCCGGCCAGCCCGTGCACGAACGGCCGGAAGCCGACCCCCTGCACGATGCCGGCGACCCGCACCCGGACCCGCAGCCTCGCCACGCGGACCTCAGGCGCCGGCGAGCGCGAGCTGGGTGAGCTCCCAGAGCACGTGGTACGTGGTCGTCTGGGCCTCCTGGATCCGGTGCACCGAGTCGGACGGCATCACGAACAGGAAGTCGATCTCGCC
The DNA here is from genome assembly GCA_036272795.1 of Pseudonocardia sp. Lineage (GTDB taxonomy): Bacteria > Actinomycetota > Actinomycetes > Mycobacteriales > Pseudonocardiaceae > Pseudonocardia. The sequence continues at coordinate 5,492 of DATAYB010000090.1, read as the reverse complement.
CTGCGCGGCGGCCTCCGCCATCGGTCCACCGGAGTAGCCGGCGAGCCCGACCGTCAGCATGCCGATCCGGCGCGCCTCGGCGAACGCCCGCAGCACGTTGCGCGAGCCCCCGCTGGTCGACAGCCCGACCGCGATGTCACCGGCGCGGCCAGAGGCGGCCAGCGGGCGGGCGAACACGACCTCGAACGACACGTCGTTGGCCAGCGCGGTCAGCGTCGCGACGTCCCTGGTCAGCGCCATCGCGGGCAGCGGCCGCCCGCCGCCTGACGGGCTCAGGAACTGCCCCGCGACCGCCTCCGCGTCGGTACTGCTGCCGCCGTTGCCGAAGCTGAACAGCCGGCCGCCGGCGGCGAACCGCTCCGCCATCGCGGTCGCGCACGCGGCGATCCGGTCGGCCTCGGCGGCCAGCAGCTCGGCACGCACGCGCTCGATCTCGGCGACCTTGTCCCTGGTGGAGCGGGCCACCTCGGCCAGCACCGAGTCCAGTGCGGCGGGCGTGCCCTCGGCGCCCGGCTCGCTCGCGCTGTAGAGGAACGGGTACAGCGACTCGACGCCGGTCACGGCGCACCCGCCGGCCGGAACGCGGCCGCGTCGACCCGCGCGATGGCCTCCTTGGCGTGCACCAGCACGACGTCGCCGACACCCGCGTCCACGAGCGCGATGCTGACCTCCTCGAGCGTGCCGGCCTCGGTGGCCACCAGCGCGAGCTCGTCGGCGCGCAGCTCGGTGATCCGGACCGGCACCGCCTCGTCGGAGCAGGTGATGCAGACGTCCCCGACGCAGTGCGCCGGCCCCGCGGCTCCCGGCCCTGTCCCGATGGGACCGAGGTCCACAGGGCCGGTCACGACAGCACCCCGGGCTGCTCGGCGAACACGTGCACCAGCTCCCACAGCACGTGGTAGGTCGTCACCTGCACCTCCTTGACCACGAGCGGGTCGGCCGAGCGGACCACGAGGGTGTGCTCGGCGAGGCCGTCCCGGGCGATCCGGCCGCCGTCGGCCCCGAGCAGCGCCACAGTGAGCAGGCCGGCGGCCCGTGCGGCCGCCACGGCCTCGGCCAGCTCGTCGCCGCCGTCGGCCGCGATACCCAGCGCGATGTCGGCGGGTTCGGCGAGCAGCGCGAGCTGGCCGGCCAGGCTCGGACCGGTCAGGCTCGGAGAACCCGTCAGCGCGAACGCCGGCAGGGCCCGCTTGCCGACGATCACCGGGTGCACGAACTCGACCACCACGTGCGCCGCGTCGCAGCCCGCCCCGCCGCTGCCGAACACCACCAGCCGCCCGCCCCGGTGGAACCGCCCGGCCATCGCGTGGCAGGCCGCCGCGATCGCCTCCGCGTCAGCCGCCAGCGCGTTCGCCGGCACCGATCGCCGGGTGAACGCCTCGATCGTCCGGCTCCCCGTGACCGTGCCGAGGTTCGCTGTGGACTTCGCCCGCGAGTTCGCCGTGGACATGGCCGTTTTCCTCCCCCCGGTCCGGGCAGCCCAGGTCGGCCCCGGCCACGATGGCGCCCCCGGCCAACCGCTGGTAGCGGCCCCGGAACACGTGCAGGGTCTGGTGCGTGGCCTCCAGCAGTACCGCTTGCCGATTCAGGTCGGCGACACCCGCCGAGGTGACCTGGTAGGTGCGGCGGGCGGGCCCTGCATCCGAGGTCTGCCAGCTGGACCGCACCAGTCCGTTGCGTTCCAACCCACGCAGCGCGCGGTACACCGCGCCGGCGTCGCCGTCCACGACATGCAGCTCGCGCAATCGGCTGACCAGGTCATACCCATGATCGGAACGCTCACGGAGCAAGAGCAACAGGCAAGGCTGCAGGAAGTTCCTCGGCTCGCATTCGCCCATTGTGCGCCCCGTCGCGCCGACATTATGAGACCCGAGCGTCTCACCATGTGCGGCAGCTCACAAGGGCTGCGACAAACGGTGGCCAATCCGTCGCTCAGGGCGTGTCGAGCAGCACCGGGCGGCGGGCGCCACAGCGGGTGACCTGCTCAAACGCGTAGCCGGCTCGCAGCACCGCCAGATCCGCCCTGTGCGGCCCGACGATCTGCAGGCCCACCGGCAGACCGTCCGGGGTGAAGCCGGCCGGCACGGACAGCGCCGGGCATCCGGTGGCCGAGATGAGGAACGCGGACGCCATCCAGTCCAGGTAGTTCGCGGTCGGCTCGCCGCCGATCTCGGTCGGGTAGCGCCACTCCACGGGGAACGGCGCCACCTGGCTGACCGGGGCGAGCAGCAGGTCGTACTCCTCGAAGAACTCCCGGACCCGCTGGTAGAGCCGGGTGTGCTTGGCCTCGGCCCGCGCCAGGTCCGCGCCGGAGAGCTGCCGGCCTTCGTCGATGTTGCCGAGCAGCTGCGGGCTGAACCCCTCCGGCTGGGCCGCGGCCAGCGCGCCGTACGACATCGCCATCCGCCAGGCCCGCAGGGTACGGAACACGTCGTCGGCGCCGGTCAGGTCGGGGCAGGCCAGCTCGACAGTGGCGCCCAGCTCGGCGAACACCTTCGGCGCCGGCTCCAGCGCGGCGGACACCTCCGGCGCCACCCGCACGCGGCCACCGAGGTCCGGAGCCCAGGCCACCCGCAGCCCGGTCAGCGGGATCGCGGGCGTGCCGGGGCGGGCGAGCTCGGCCAGCTCGGGGCCGGGGTGCTCCAGCGACATCGGCGCCCTCGGATCGGCGCCGGCCAGCACCGACAGCCCCAGCGCCACGTCGGGCACCGTGCGACCCATCGGCCCCTGGACCACGAGCGGCGACCATGGCAGCGCATCCGGCCAGCTGGGCACCCGTCCCGGCGACGGCCGCATGCCCACCACGTTGCAGAAGGAGGCCGGGTTGCGCAGCGAGCCACCGAAGTCGCTGCCGTCGGCGAGCGGGTGCAAACCGGCGGCCAGTGCGGCGGCCGCCCCTCCGCTGCTGCCGCCGGCCGAGCGCCCCAGGTCGTAGGGGTTGCGGGTGGCGCCGAACAGCGGGTTCACGGTGTGGCTACCGGCCGCGAACACCGGCACGTTCGTCTTGCCGATGGAGATCGCGCCGGCCCCGCGCAGCCGCTCGATCACCAGCTCGTCGGTGTCCGGCACGTGGTCGGCCAGCAGCGTCGAGCCGTGCGTGGTGCGGATGCCGGCCGTGTCGTGCGTGTCCTTGTGCGCGATCGGCAGCCCGTGCAGCGGCCCCGGCTCGTCGGCCCCGGAGCCGCCCGACCTCGACCAGGCTGCCCACCGCTCGTCAGCGGCCGCCGCCTCGGCCATGGCGCGCTCGGCGACCAGCGTGACGACCGCGTTCACCGCCGGGTTGACCAGCTCGATGCGCCGCAGGTGCGCCTCCAGCACCTCACGGGCGGAGACCTCGCCCGCCCGCATCATCTCCACCAGTTCGCCTGCGCCGGCCCAATGCAGCTCGCTCACCGCGCCGACGTTACCCGGGCCCGGGCCGTCCCACCCGCTACTTGTTGACGTTGTTCGACTCGTCGAACCCGGCCCGGGATGCGTCGTCCACCTGGTACGGGTCGAACTGGCCGACCAGCGTGTTGTCGTTGATCTTGACGTCGACCGCGCCCTGCTCGATCAGCACGGCCGTCACGTACTTCGAGGAGAACGTGTTGCCCCGGATCACGACGTTCGGGTAGCCCTCGAGGTAGACCGCCTGGTCGGCGCCGCTCTGGCAGTAGTTGTCCAGGAACTGGATGGCCACCTGGCCGGCGGGCACGCCGGCGTTGTGCCGCTCGGTACCGCTGGCGATCAGGCACTGGGCATCCACGTTCACGCACTTGTTGTTCTGGATCAGCACGCCGTAGGTCAGCGGGCTGTCGCTGTCGTAGGTCTGGAAGCAGTCGGTGTGCGGCTCGGTGCCGGCCGGGTAACCGCGCTGGCTGATGTCGTGCACGTTGTTGTTCGTCAGCTTGATGTTGACGCCGAAGAACCGCATGCCGTCGGCGTCGGTGGCGGTGCGCCGGATGGACCCGCTGACGTCGTTGTTCTGCGCCGTGAGGCCCTGGCCCTCGATCAGGATGCCGGTGCCGTCCGAGCCCTTGACCGTGTTTCCGTCGATCATCGAGTTGGTGCACGGGGCGCACCGGATGCCGTCGTCGGCCGCACCCCTGACGTCGTTGTTGCGGATCGTGATGTTGGTGCCCTTGGCCTTGATCCCGTTGCCGCCGTTGGTGTTGAAGCCCTGCACGACGACGTTGTCGGCCTGGACCCGGATCGTGGTGAGCGTGGAGCCGTCCGACTGCAGCACGATGGGCTGCGCCGGCGTGCCCGACTTGGTCAGCCGCAGCGTCGCGCCCTGCACGTACTGGCCGAACACGCACAGCTTCTGGCCCGGTACGGCCTGGTCAAGGGCCTGCTGCGCGCTGGTGCCGTCGGTGAGCGACTGGGTGCAGCCGTCCGGCTTCGCCACGTCCCTCGGCACCGAGCCGGGCGGCGGGGGCGGCGCGGCCCTCGGGATCGGCGCCTCGCTGCACGCGCCGGCCAGCAGCGCGGCGGCCACCGCGAGGCAGCTCAGGACCAGCAGGCGGGTCCAGCGGGTACGGACGGTCCGCCGTGGTCCGAAGATGCTCAGCACGGGCGAAATCCTACGAACCGGACGAACCACCAGGTACGACGGGTATCGCACGCCCGTTCGGCCGTCGTCGGCTATCGGCCGGCGCGGCGCGGCGGGCCGCGGTCAGCCGGCGTTGTCAGCGCCGCCGGAGTCGGTACCGGTGTCGGTGCCGCCGGAGCCGGTGCCGCCCGCGGACTCGGTGAGCCGCAGCGCGAGCTGCTGGATGATCTCCGCCCGCGACTCGCCTGTGGCGTTGCCGAGCGCCGCGATCAGCCGTTCCTCGACGAGCCAGTGCGCGGTGGCCTGCCGGTTGAACATCTCGCCGATCGCGGCGGTGAACGCGGCCAGCTGCTGCTGGTCCCGCCTGGTCACCCTGGTCTCCAGCGAGATGTCGAAGCTGCGCCGGCCGATGGACCGGGTGAACACCTCCGCCGCACCGATGGCACTGGCGTCCCGCTCGCCCATCAGCGTCAGCACCGCGAGCCAGTCGTCGAGCAGCTCACGCGTCGACGGGACCGCTATCCCGTCAGCTTCACTCACGCTGTCATCCCCCACGTCGTGTCCCCCCGCCCACCATTCTCCCCCACCCTCGCCGGAGTATTGGGGTGGCCGCCCGTGCTACCCCGGCAGAGACTGGGGCCATGAGCGCTGACCGGGACTCCCTGGCGACCGGGCCAACCGACGGGCCGCGGTATGTGCCGCACCGGCTGGCCGCGCAGATCGGTTCATCGTCGAGGTGGACCGGCTGAAGACGGTGCTCCGGCGCAGCCAGCTGATCGCCGCCGCGCGCCGGGATCGCCGCTGCTCAGACGGGTCAGCGGTCAGACCAGGCCGGCCTTCGTGAGCCACTGCTTGGCCGCGACGGCGGGGTCGACCGGGTCCGGGGCGGTGAGCTGGCCGTTCAGCTCGACCAGGTCCTGGGTCGTGAGCTTGGCGGACACCGCGTTCAGGATCTGCTTGA